>NZ_JAAPBB010000031.1:0-10346 GCF_019730395.1 Ochrobactrum sp. SFR4
TGATAGAGCTATCATGAGCCGAAAATCCTCTCTTCTCAATTAACACTGTTTTGTCTCAAGGGCGCTGATGTCGGACATGACCGAAACCATAGCGATGCCGACATTAAGCATACCCACTATTGCGGTTCCCAGACGTTCGAATATTGCGGTACGGACCCCTGGTCGAAAATGGCGACTGGGAATCCGGTTGGTACGTTGCTTGCCGTAACGGCGCAGCGTAACTGAGGCAACAAGGGTGAGGACAATTAGCGCTACCGACAAAAATGACTGTGTTAAAAAATCGCCGGTATCCACTCCAAACAGCCGTGCACCAATATTCAACGAAACGAACAATATACCAAGATGATGCCAGTGTTCTCCCACCCAATAGATCGCGCGGTCAACTGGTGATGCATCCTCATCGGGAGCGTGTCCCCGAACAATCAGAGTGCGGATGATACGGCGGTAACGTAAGACGATATAGAGCGCAATCAAAGGTACAACCAGATCGAACAACAATGCGATAATGTCGGACGTTGCCGGACCTATTATCTCCCGGAGTTCGGGTATTGCCATAAGCGAGCTGGCAGTCGCGACCCCTGTCATAAGACCTATGACTGGGGCTAGCTTTCTCTGTGAATAGGCAATCACGCGCCAGCCTTTGCTTGGTGCAAAAGGGAGAAGTAGACTCGCAACCACCTCGGACACAGCAATAGCGGCAGCGAAAGGCGTGGCAAGAAGAAAAAATATCAAACTGTTACGTTCAGAAAATCCTAAAAGGTTGGCCCATACCGCGGCTATGCCGAGACAAGCTGCAAGCGGCACGATACCCAACACGGCGCGCAGGAAGGCTGACTTCGTCACTTGCGCCATCGTCGTCGCCCCAATCACCTTGGATCTCGTCCGGCGACGAACAAGCACCAGTACAAACAAAGCAGCCATTGTTCCAATTGCCCAGCCTGGAAACGAACGAAGACTGAAGTCAAGTAGTTGGTCAGAAGCACCTGGGGTAGAAAGCCTTTGCTGAATTTGTGTTTCTGCCTCATGAAATTTGACATTGATTGGTACTCCGAGTGCAGCAGTTGGCAGGCGCTGCCTCAGTTCCCGGCCCCAATCCACAAGTGCCTTTACCACTCCTGATTTGCCGACATCAGCCGTTCCAGCATTGACCTCAGAGTCTGAAATTGGTGTCGTCCGTGAAATATCAGTAGCCTTTTCACTTGAGCGTACGAGCTCTATCTCGGCAATGAGTTCGTTGCGCAGTTTTTCATCCTTGATGACTGTAATCAGTGCTCCAAGGGAGTCAGTGGAGGTAGCGACAGGCTTAGTTGAGGTCGTCTCCTGAGCGAAAGCTGAAGCGGCCAATATGCAGAGGAAAAAAGCGGCAAACCAGTTTCTCATGTCACCTCATTCAAATGAAAAGGGAATACCCATCACAGTCGTGCTTCAATTATGATTTTTTCTAAAACAAAGAGAAAGCACACCACAGAAGAGATGAAATTGGACACTCTGCCCTTCCATGTTCTGTTTGATCTTGACATTGACATTGACATTGACATTGACATTGACATTGACATTGACATTGACATCCTTCATAATTTCCAGAATTCGAGACATATAGAACGATAGTACCGATAACGATGATCATTCACCGCGTGCTTGGCCTCTGTAATTATTTTTGAGTTGACATAGATAGCATGCCTATGTGTGCTTGGACTTGCTTCGCAAAAGTGGAGAGGCGGTTTGTGTGTCACACAGCCATTTGCTCGAACTGTGTGTCTCAGATTATCGAGTGAAGAATGTCTCGGCTATGGTGTTATCATAGCAATTTCCCTTGCCGGACATAGAAAAGATGATGCTGCTCGCCCTGAGCATTTCCTGATAGTCACTGGAGTAATATTGACTTCCGCGGTCCGAATGATGGATCAGGCCCCTCGGTAACCGCCGCATCATTATGGCTTTTTCGAGAGCCTGTGTGGCCTCAATCGGCGATGCAGTCTGTCACTGACAGCCCAACCGACAATCCGGCGAGCGAAGAGATCAATGACGGCGGCCAGATACAGCCATGCTTCCCGTGTCCGGATTAAGATATGTCAGCACCTCATTTCTGATTAGGTTTCGTTATCGTAAAATCCTGAGCAATGATATTGGGCGCGACCGGAAAAGCATGATGGCTGTCCGTCGTCTTTTTGAAACGCCGTTTCTGACGGGCATGCATTCCATTCCCACGCATCAATCTGGTAATTCAGCGCCGATCGACGCTAAAATCTTGATCCTGTAATTCCCGCGGCATCCGTGGGCTGCCATCAGTTGCGTGTGAAAGAGGCCGAATGTACATGAGCAAACACGACCAGATCATCACGATCACAGCGGCTAGAGGGGCTGTTCTTTCCAAACAAAATAACCGCTCTAACTATCCCCCCATTAGATGGCAAAGACGAGACGCGAAGAATTCCTGCTTCGTTTGATCGGTGATACGAAACCTCATCGACTTCCCTCCCTAGCGAAAAAAGCTGCCGCTTTCTTCAAGATGTCCCGCTCTTGACGCAGAACCGCATTCTCTCGACGAAGGCGTTTGAGTTCCGCCCATGTCTTCATTCGTATCGCTCCAGCCAGGCTCATTCATCACCGCAGCACAATTACGGCCAAGCTATCGTGTAAATGTCGACAGCCCAGCGCCAAGATCTTCGGCAATCTCCTTACGTGTCCGGCCGTTTATTTTGCCCAGTCGAACGGCCTCATACTTAAATTCCTTCGTAAATTCTGGTCGCTTCGCCATGCAGTTTTTCTTCGAACAAGAAAAACTCTCTACTTTTCCGATGACAGCCCAAACAAGGTTAAGGAGGTGCTACCCGTCTCCGGTGTGCACGAACGCCGATATTACTGCGCGGGTATCGTTACCGCACCAACCGTATTGCCAACAGCGCGACCAAAGCGGTCGATCTGCTCGCCATAGGTCTTGCGTGTATTGGGATCAAACACAGCAATAGGAGCCGTGACCATTAACGAGGCTGCCGTACCAACACCTTGTGATGTACCCATCACTACCGCGCTCAAACGGTCTCCAAGACCCACTTGCGAATCCGTAATGGTTTGGCCAGCAACGAGCCTCTTTCCGATCAGCTGCACAATTTCCGGGCTTTCGGCAAATTTGCCATGATTGAGCCCATCTCCCGTCTTCAGCTTAGTAAGGTCGATAACCGTGATTCCTGCTTTTTCAAGCCCTGAACGATAAGGCTCAATTGACGGATCGATCTGGCCGAGGCGGTCGATATTGCCGGAAATACGCCGTGACAATGCAAGCGCCTTGTCATCCTGGGACGTGAACAATGTGAAGCGCGGATACTGCTCACCCAAGGAGAGAAATTGCTTTGAGACCACATCGACATCCAGATCGGGCGACGCCAGAATCACATCAGTAATCTTGGCGTTCACGCGACCATCACGGATCGCCATCTGTCGCAGAGCCTCAAATGTCAGCCAACTACCCATGGAGTGAGCCATAATTGTTATATCCTTGACCCTAGACTCACGTGCTATGGCACGCAAGATTTGCTCCAATGCGTCGCGCGAATAATTCGTACTTTCCTTGTCATAATTATAGCCGAATACGCTGGCGCGAGACGGCCAAGCGAAAATTACCGGTGCAACATCGGCACCTGAATCGTGTACGATTTGGGCGAATCGATAAACGGAATCCTCGAAAGTATTATTAAAGCCATGCACGAAGACCATCACGCGACGGCTCTTGGTCAGATGCGGACGAACCCAGCCTGCCATTTCCACATCGGTCTTGATTGGTGTCACGCTGACAGTGGTGAAGTCTTTCTGCGGATTAGGCGGTAGCTTCTTTGGCCATTGCACTTCACCCACCTTGCGGTTTTTTTCTGGTGGAATGGACATGACGATCTCATTAAGCGACACAAGCTCGTTGCGCTCGCTGGAAAAAAGTTCGCCCGGGTTCTCGGACGGACGGCGCGTGGTCGCAACGACAAGATTTACCTTTGTAGTACCGGGGGAAGCGATCTCGCCAACGGGGACAAGCACACCTTCAGGCCGACCGGCGCAACCAGCAAGCAGGAATGCAAAAACGAGCAACGTAACGGACGTCCAAGGTGGTACGCACAGCATTTCAAACGTCCTTAATTCTAAGCCCTAAAAGATTTTACACCCGAATTGTGAAAATTAATATTTTCTCATATAGAGCCGTCTGTCATGTCTTCGTTATCTCTCTTAAAATCTGTTTTGGCTTATGGGTTCAGACTTTCGGAATGCAGTTTTAGATGCAGCTGGTAGTTATTGCATTCTCCAGCTCGAGACTGTTCATGAATGACAACCCTTATATCTGTTTCGAAGAAAATCTTCTCACACGTGTGCGATAAATAGGCCTTATCACTTCTCGTTTTAGCTTTTCGAGGAGGTTCTTTCTTTGCTGTACAGTAGACCCGCCAAGTGTTGACGAAATCTCTTTTACTCCTCCTGGGAAGATGCTGTAAGGCTGGAGTTTTGTAACCCACTTCATCTGAACCGTCGTATCTACAGGACGATCGAAAGTTCTGGTCACAGCAAGAAGTCTTTCAGCCGCTTCATAGCTAACAAGCTGCGCCATCATGCGAAGTCCAATTGTGCATGGGACTATAATACGCGCATTCCCGTTATTAAATATTTCAGGCCCGCTCTCCCGATCATCACGTATGGGAAACCGGATAAATCCACCTGGGATCAAATAGTCCAGAGCGATCCGGAACACTTCCGGAAAGTCGGAGGTTAAGGTTATATCGTCCTCCAGGATAAAACCTGCAAGCAATTTTTGATCCACAATGGACTGCCACGCTTTGCGATGTGACAGGAAACAGGCGATTTCTGATTTTCTCAAACGGAAAGGATATCTCGGCTCATGTAAATACCTCCTATATACTAGAGCGACGTCATCCTCGCTGAGTTCAGCTCCATCGAGCGCCTGAATGATTTCCGATGCAATCGGTAACTCGTTAATAAGCGCATCTACTTGTGGTTTTCGACGGGTCGCCCGAGCAAGATGGATTATAAAAGCTTTCACCTTTCCGGATGCAGTCAATGATGCCCTAGTTAGTACGGGATCTTTTTCCATCTACTTCCTATATTTCTGCTGCAAAGCTTTTTTATGGTTGAAAAAATCCAGGAAACCATTTCAGGTATTCCCCGTAAGGAGCGTTCACGGCTAAGTAGAATACGGATTTTCGCTTCTATAACTGATTGAGCGTTCTTCAAATCAGCAACGTGTTCCACGGTATTGAGAATTAATTTCTACACGAAAAACTTTGCGACAAGATGCTCAATCCCATCGGTCGCGTCTGTCCCATTCTCGCCGAGCATCCCGCAACGCATCCATATAGGCATTTCGTTCAGCCGTGGCATCCTGTTCTGCCTGCATTCGATTAGAAAGCCTGTTGGAACACCGATCGAACGATAGACTACCCGGTTGATAACCTCGGTCATAGCACTTGGAATTTGCAGCCTGATCAAATGATTGACATCCAGTGAGCGCCATTATTGCAAGCATTCCAGATACAATATAAGTTTTCATATACAGCTCCGCTAAATTATTCACTATCCAACACTCATGGTTCGATCAACCGAGTGTGGAGTTCCGCTCTCGGGACTAATGTGTCTATTAGTGTCGTCAGGAAAACACGAGATTTATGTTCAGCTTTTCTATTTCGCTGGGGTAACGTAGCCTTTGCATAGGTCTCGCAAATTTCTTTCACAATAGAGCGACTGCACTCGGCAAATGCTTCAATGCTGAGTCACCGGAAAAAAACAGTTTTTTCGTTCGCCCGCTAAACGTAAAGAGCATGCCACGCTCGCCAATCACACGTGCCTGTTCACACGTAACCACTATTTCATCCGACACTATTAATTTCGCCAGTGTTGCAACCATCGAATTTTACGCGCTTTTATCTGTCAGACCTTTGTTAGCACAATATTTTAGAGGATATTCTGTGTGTTGATATACAGTACCATTTTAGGTGTTTTTTCAGCTGTACGTGAAGGGTAAACACCAACAAAAATAGCTGTCACGGTTGTACTGAGATTAAACAATTACGCATGCTCTGCTACTCTCTTCAGTGCGTTGCAATTATTAACCACCTTGTCTTGGGGCTCTATTATGACCTCACAACACTAAATAATAAATTTCCCCTCCCCACGATATTGATTGGCGCAATAATAATCATTGAGCTTCCATGGCTGGTTGCGCACCTTGCTGGAATTTTCCGGGCCAAGACCATGAAATAAACAACCTATCGACTGCTGTCTGAAAGCAAGATCCGACACATTTAGATTTACTCCAAGATTATTATGGCGACACTATATTCTGATCTACTCAATCGCTGACTATCTGATCGTGAATGATACAATCGATCTTCCTCCCACCCCCACTGTGACCCCAGCCTTCGATAAGGTACTATAGGATAGTGGCCCCGAATCCGTACGTAAATTAAGAGGACAGAGCAATCTACACTCGTCCACAGTGCATCATATCCGACATGCTTTAGAAACCCCTTTTAAGGGTGTCATGATAACGAAATTGTTATGATGAAGTGGAGCAGATATCGAAATAAGCACGCCCCGGCGCTCTTTCCAAACGCCGGAGCTTTCGTTCCATTCATGTGGTGTGGTTATGAGGCTCAGAGCATCGAATAACATAATGCGCCAACGCTCACAGGCAATGGTCTCTTTCAATACGTTCAAGCGTCCACAAGGGCGGCCGTATCATTGGATATTATGGCTTTGAACGAGGTGCGCCTGGCTTCATCGTAAAATTTTAGGTGAAATCCGATAAAATGTACGATCATTCTTAAAGGTGCATGATCAATCTATCGCTAAAATTGCAAATACAGCAGATTATAGCTCCTTTTCAATATAATTTTAGTTAGATGAACAATAGTATTTACGAAACACCAATCACTATTGCTATTCAAGCTGTCCATGCAATCAATGATTTGAAGCAAGTGCTTTATGGTGAATGTCTAGCACGAACGATGAAATCTGATGGCACGATTGCTTCAATTGCTCATCATATTGCCTGTTTAGAAAAATCAAATGCCATCATCGACTTTGACTTGAGTATGTTAAACTTGGTTTTGGCTAAGCTTGATGAAAATCCAGTTGCGGTGTTGGGGCTCAATGTATCAGCAATCAGTCTTTGCGATGTTGTCGCGCGTAAACGCCTTATATCAATGATTACGCGAAAGCCCAGTCTGGCAATGCGTCTTGTTGTCGAAGTTACAGAAACCTCTCCTTTGAGCGACCTAGCTTTTGCACGCAGCTTTCTTAACGAAATTAAATCATACGGTTGCCAGATAGCACTCGACGATTTCGGCACCGGATACGCAACGCCGGTGCAACTGCTATCCTTGGATTTTGATATTATCAAAATTGACAAATTATTTGTAAAGCAAGTGCTTTCACGCAGCCCTCATCAGGGGAACAGTTTGCACCATCTTGTAGGATTTGCGGCTTGTGTTGCGCCAATAATTATTATTGAAGGCGTCGAAACATCTGAACATTTTCTTTATGCGGCTGAGACTGGAGCCACTCATATACAAGGTTATTTTGCTTCACACCCAATTTTAAGCCCAGAGGCACGTATTTAATTATTACATCGCGCAAACTAACAAGCATACGTTATTTATGGCTCAAAGTAATCAATTTTTAGATGTAGCGATTTAGCTGAAATGCGCAGTAACTTTAGTATGTCAGAAGATAAATGACTTGAATGGATTGTGTTGCAAAATTTTCGTTAAGGACGTCAGATGTAGTACCTCGTCTTTTCATCGCCAGGGATTTGGACCTAAATGCAGCTAACGCTTCCTGCGCATGGCTTTGGCTCGTCACGGCAAGCCGAACAGCTCACTATCGATGGCAGGGTACAAATTTTAACGAACTGCCAGTATCATGCCTACCCGCATCGAATTCATGCACATGTTAAGCAAGGATAAGATGCCTTTACAACAACAAAAGCACTCTCTCAAACAACAATTCGCGGAGATTGCCGCATAATGGCGTCCGGCGTTAAGACGGATTCATCTTAAATAAGTTTTCACAAAACAACGCCCGCAACAAAGACTTATTGTGAAATGAAAAATAATCATACTGGGTAATAATTTAAAATCTATCCGTATTGCAAACTGGTGACACAATATGCTTTCAAGATTGATGAAATCCGCAACGGTTTTTCTCGTCGCCCTGCTTGCAGCAGGGTGCGTGTCGTCCGTTCTCGATATTGATGGAAAGGCAACACAGCCAATACCAGGTAAGCTGGTTAGCGAAATGAACCGCAAGAACATGAGCATTTCATCACCGATCTTGATCCGCATTTTTAAAGAAGAAAGTGAATTGGAAATCTGGAAGCGTGACAAAAGCGGTAAATTTGCTCTGTTAAAAACCTACCCGATGTGCCGTTGGTCGGGCAAGCTTGGCCCGAAAAAGAAGAATGGTGACCGCCAAGCGCCAGAGGGTTTTTATCATGTTAGCGCTGACATGTTTAACCCCAACTCGCAATATTACCTCTCCTTCAACCTCGGTTATCCAAATAAACTTGAAGCAGCACTTGGCTATACTGGAGAAGCACTGATGGTACATGGCGCGTGCTCGTCGTCGGGCTGTTTTGCGCTTACAGATCAGGGCGTGGCCGAAATCTACGCAGTGGCTCGCGAAGCTCTGAAAGGCGAGCAGAAATCGTTTCAGGTTCAGGCCTACCCGTTCCGGATGACCACGAAAAACATGGCGCGCAACCGAACTGATCCAAATTTCAGTTTCTGGATCGACTTGAAAAAAGGATACGATATTTTCGAGACTTTGCGCCGCCAGCCAAAAGTCTCATATTGTGGTGGAAGATATGTCTTTGACACTGATTTAGGCAGCAATACGGGTGATCCTTTGGCGGCATGCCCAATTAGTGTGCCAGACGCTGCCTCCACGGCGATCGCCGGAGACGAAAATTCATTGTCCGGGCAAACGAATCCAATGCACTTTTATGTTGACGGCGGTATGCACCCGGTCTTCCGAAGGGTGCTTACCGCGAAAGGCGAAAAGGCGCTATCTGAGCAGACATCTAAAACACAGGTTCCGATCAGCAAGCCAGTAGCGGCTCTTGCAGACCCACACTCACCGGGCGATTAAGCTGTGATAAGCAACGGTTTATCACTCTTTGCACCTATGCTCTCGTTGTTACAAATCACGGTGGTTATTGCAGCAATATCGATACTGGCAGCGCATTTGCAATCGGTAGTGCGACGTCACAAAACTTTGACGAGGCTCAACCTCTCCACGCATGTGATAGGTCAGTGATGAGAACAGGGAACAATTGAGTCAAGGATACGTTACGTTGAGTGGATCATCGCGAGTACGGTATTTTCGCTTCTGTTAGTACCGCTCCTTCACACCACCCCGAATAATGTCCGCTGGCGACATAAACTTGTGGCTATTTATTCCAGTAAAGCAGCAAATTTCCCATTTTTTCAAGGGTACCATTTATGATCCCAAAACCTTCGCGCCGATCCCTACTAACAGGATTTGCCGCGTTAAGTGGTTTAGTCACCTTGCAGGGCTGTGTTTCCATCATCGATAGTCAGCCTATCGTGCGTTTGCCAGAAACACCTGAGATTGCCCCGCAATATTTGTCTATGTACGGGCCAATGCCCGATGAGCAATTTCCAGTTCCAGCAATTGATCTGAAAAAAGTGCCTGCAATTTTTTATCGACGTGTAGTCGATGATCCAACGGGTGAAACGCCTGGAACAGTTGTAGTTGATACGGCGAATTACTTTCTCTATCTAGTGATGGAAGGTGGTCAAGCTATGCGTTACGGCGTCGGACTTGGCCGACAAGGCTTTACTTGGTCGGGTGATGGTGTGATCCAGTATAAACGTCAATGGCCGCGCTGGACTCCACCGGACGAAATGATCGCAAGGCAGCCTGAGCTTGAAAAATATAGCATTCGGAACGGGGGACAAGCACCGGGGCTGGACAATCCGCTCGGCGCGCGAGCACTTTATATTTTCCAAAACGGTGAGGATACGCTGTATCGTATTCACGGCTCACCAGAATATTGGACTATCGGAAAAGCTGTATCAAGCGGATGTGTTCGCATGATGAATCAGGACATTATTGATCTCTACAATCGTGTGCCACCAAATTCGCGCGTTGTCGTGCGTAGTGGAGATGCAGTCTAGGCGGTTGTGTTGCAAATTTTTCTGTAGGATAGATGTGTGCTTATCACTGGACACATCTATGCTGCGAGCTCCTCAAAGATCTGAAATGGCGCTTGATTGTCGTTGGCGAATTGGTTCTTGCGGATCATGTGAGCCACCTCGATCCCTGCA
>NZ_JAAPBB010000291.1:0-400 GCF_019730395.1 Ochrobactrum sp. SFR4
GCTTGATCTGGGGCTGGCACGTGGTTTTACGCCGGAGAGCCTGAATAGTATTTCAGTACCTGCACTGATTTTTGGTGCTGGCGTTGATATTGGTGACCTGCCTGCCAAAATGGAATCCGGTTATATCGCAGCGAATATGCCCGATAAAACTACGCAATATATCGAGATCGCGGATGCTGCACATTTCAGCTTCATGCAAAACTGTAAGGCTGGTGCAGTGGAAATGATTGAGGCCGAAACGCCGGGCGATGGTATTGTCTGCAAAGATGGTGGAGGACGTAGCCGTGAGGCGATCCATCGTGAAGTCGCCGATAAGATTATCGCTTTTCTAGAAAAATCTATTCCCGCCCAATAATGCAAAAAGGCCGCTTTATAGCGGCCTTTTCTTTTAGAGAGCCTT
>NZ_JAAPBB010000292.1:0-400 GCF_019730395.1 Ochrobactrum sp. SFR4
ATTCGCCTGACGAAGCTCGCGGTTCTCTCGCTCCAGAGCCTTCATCTTCTCCGCTACGTCACTCGGCAAACCTGCACGCTTGCCGCTGTCGACCTCGGCCTTCTTCACCCATTCATGAAGGGTATGCGCCGAGCAACCGATCTTGGCCGCTATCGATGATACCGCCGCCCAGCGGGAGGGATGTTCGGCTTCATGCTCCGTCACCATCCGAACGGCGCGGGCACGAACTTCAGGAGAGAATTTGTTCGTCGTCTTGCTTGTCATAGACCCTACTTCTCACGAGATGGGGTCTCCGGCAAAGCAGGGGAGGTTCAAAAACCAACTCGGCAACACAGAAAAGTCAGTTTTCTACTAAACTTATTTAATCCCACTTGACTGATACCATATTACCAGTAATCAG
>NZ_JAAPBB010000293.1:0-395 GCF_019730395.1 Ochrobactrum sp. SFR4
GAGATCCCCGCCATGTCTACACTACAGAATTTCTTGCAAATCCCGCTCGCAAAACTCGCCGTTTCACCTTTGAACGTGCGCACCACAGATGCGGAAAATGTGGATGATCTGATTGCATCCATCCCCGTTCATGGCTTGCTGCAATCGCTCGTCATCGTCCCCGCCGAGAAGGATGGACATTATCATGTCATTGCTGGCGGTCGCCGTTTGCGCGCCCTGCAAACGCTTGCCAAAAACAAGCAGCTTGAAAAGGGCTTTCTCGTCCCCTGCCGCCTTGCCGACAGCGATCAAGATCAGGAGCAAATATCGCTCGCAGAAAACGTCATCCGCGCGCCCATGCACCCCGCTGACCAGTATCGTGCCTTTGCCGCGCAGATCGATGCCGGTAAGAGCAT
>NZ_JAAPBB010000294.1:0-395 GCF_019730395.1 Ochrobactrum sp. SFR4
TGCATTATCAAGCAACTTGCCGCGGTTGAGCGCCGCAATAATGCCGAGCGGCAGACCAATCAGCAATTCGCAGATAATTGCCGCGACCAGCAGTTGCAATGTTGCGGGCAGGCGGGACAGAATAAGGTCGGTTACTTCCGTCTTCTGCAAGTAGGAGCGGCCAAGATTGCCGTTGATGAGGTTCCAGAGATAATCGCCATATTGCACGATAAACGGCTGGTCCAGCCCCAGCTGCTGCCGGATGCTCGCCACGGTTTCAGCCGTGGCAGAGCGTCCGGCAATCTGCCGTACGGGGTCGGCAGGCAACACGTAAAGCAGCACAAAGGTGATGAAAGAAACACCAAGCAGGATCAAAGCGGGCTGGATCAGGCGGCGTAAAATATAGGCAAACATCA
>NZ_JAAPBB010000295.1:0-394 GCF_019730395.1 Ochrobactrum sp. SFR4
CTTCACGACGTACTGCATCAATCTTATTATTATCATTTGTCAGCTCATGACCATTTACCGTGATACGTCCGCTATTGTGCTCCTCCAGCCTGTTAATACAGCGGATCATTGTCGACTTCCCGGAACCGGACGGCCCACAAACAACCAGACGCTCACCTTTATTAACCACAAGATTGATGTTTTTTAGTGCCTGAAAAGCTCCGTAATGCTTGCATACGTCTTCAAGAACAATAGTCTCATGAGAAGCTACCATATCAGCTTTCCTTTTTTAAATAACGGCCAGTTGCCTGTTCAAGTTTTCCAAACCCGGTCTGAAAAACCCATGCCATAATCAGATAAATAAGCGCGGCCGCTATGAAGACCTCATAGGGAGCAAATGTTTTAGCAACAATTG
>NZ_JAAPBB010000296.1:0-394 GCF_019730395.1 Ochrobactrum sp. SFR4
TTCCGCTTCACCGGCCATGGGGCATTCCGGCAATTTTTGCTGGTATCGCAGATGATATCACCGATTGTTCTGGTGCTCGGCCTGTTTCGGCTATTGGCTGCCTATGGTCTTATCGAGAGCGTTTCAGCGGTTGGCGGCGTCTATATGGCGTTCAATATCGCGTTTACCGTCTGGATGTTGCAAAGCTATTTCGACACCATACCCCGCGACCTTGAAGAAGCATCGTGGATGGAGGGTGCAGGACGCTGGAAAACACTCATAAGAGTATTTCTGCCGCTTTGCTTACCCGCAATTGCTGTGACTGCCATTTTTACCTTTATCAATGCGTGGAACGAGTTTGTTGTCGCGCTGACAATGCTGCGTAGTCAGGACAGCTATACATTGCCTATACAAG
>NZ_JAAPBB010000297.1:0-394 GCF_019730395.1 Ochrobactrum sp. SFR4
GTAAATGCGTGCCATATATCCCGAAAGGCGCACGCAAATAGACCGCAAAGGTCAGGCCGTGTTCTGTGCCGATATCGGCAGTGAGCAGCATGAACAGGCCGATAAACAGATTGGCCAGAAAGATCGTGATAATGACAGTGCCCAGTGATACGCCATTTTCCACGCCGGATGCACCGAGTGAATAGGTGGCAATGATCACGGCAATGCCGATCCAGATCCACGCATAGCTATAGGCCGAGATCGGACGTTGATTGAGGCTGGTGGGCAGGATCGCCTCCTCAATCAACGCCTCACTCACCGGGCGTGCTGCGGGATTATCCAGTGCAATTGACATTTTATTCTCCCTTTTTTCTGCGGGCGACATTCGCAAGTTATTTTTCTGATGCGTTATGCT
>NZ_JAAPBB010000298.1:0-394 GCF_019730395.1 Ochrobactrum sp. SFR4
GCACGACGTGCGAGAAGGCGAACCATATCGACCAGGCGCGGATCTGGGCCAGCGCCCATGCGTAGGAGAGTGAGCTCGGGTTGCCCGAACTCCTTCTGCTCCTTCCGCTTGGTCTTTGTATCCCGTGCCATATTCGCGCTCATCCTGTGGGTCGCAGAACGACAATGGCGCGAAAATCTCTCTGTTTACAGAGAAGTAGACGGCGGAAAATGACCTTGAAACGGTTGATAAATCGGGCAATGGCGTAATCCTGCGAAGCATAGCGTCGCGCAAATACTGGCTCGTTAAAGTGCAGCTATAGTCTCACAGGGTTTATTTGCGTCATCGTGCACACGTCTACTCTCCAGCCATATCTTTGTTGCCAATTGTAGCTGGGTGTAGCCAGTTTCTCTAT
>NZ_JAAPBB010000299.1:0-392 GCF_019730395.1 Ochrobactrum sp. SFR4
AACCATGTGAGTTTTTAAATCAAATTTTAGATGGTGGGCGCTTCAGAAAAATGCGTCTGCCACGTATGGGTATTTCATCATATGTCGGTTCAAGTCGCCTACATTTTGGTAAGCGTACAATGCAAATCCAAGGGGCTACATCGAGTGAAAATCACTTTGGTGCAATGATCTCAATTAAAGAGTACCCGCCTTTCACAGCTCCGGGAATGCTCGACAATTTGCTGCAAGTAAATCACGAGTTTATTCTCACACAATCATTTACACTTGCTGATAAGCCTATTGCTCAAGAACGTAATTCCCGCCTTCAGCGCCAAATTCAAGCTTCTGACGAGGCTGGCAGTTCTGTTGAAACGGATATTGACGGCGCACTAAATAGTCTCGTCAATCAAGAG
>NZ_JAAPBB010000032.1:0-9666 GCF_019730395.1 Ochrobactrum sp. SFR4
AGGCCAAGTGCTAATCCGTAATGAGGGGGTCAATATTGGATAAGTAAAAGGGGTGAATATTCTGTGCCGATTGACACTCAAGGATGTTATTGAGATATTTTACCTGCCGGATTTCAATCATCTTGCCATGCCCCGTGATTTTCAGGATTGTGTTTACAGCTTGTGCTCCCGCCAGATTAGCTCCGCTCTTGTCGATCACCACCTTCTGCGGAACGCCGTTGCTTGTGATGGCCTTTTTAAAGAACCGCCGCGCTGCAGCCAGATCCCGGCGTTCAGACAGCATGAAATCAAGGGTTTGGCCATCGCGATCAACCGCCCGATACAAATAAGTCCATTTGCCCTTTACCTTGATGTAGGTCTCGTCAACACGCCAGGAACGGGCCGTGCGGCATTTGCGCAGCTGAACCTGAGCGGCAATCAGCGGAGAGTAACGAACTACCTACCCATCGGTTCAAAGTTGCGTGGTCGACGCTGACGCCGCGTTCGACCAGTATTTCCTGGAGGTCGCGATAGGAGACGGGGTAGCGCACGTAAAAGAAGACTGCATGCAGGATGACGCTTTTAGGAAAATGGGCCCCTTTGAAATCAACCGTCATTCGCTTCCGCCTCACTCAATTACAAACACTGACTGGAGCATAACTTGGCAGGAGTAAAAAGTTTGCGACAGAACCGACCAGCCTGGAGGAGAAACGTTTGGCGGCCTTGGTGTTGCGACGCTGCTGAACCAGGATGTCGAGAACATCCCCGTCAGCATCGATCGCACGCCAGAGCCAGAATTTCTCTCCGCCAATCGTGATGACGACCTTGTCCATGTGCCACTTGTCATTCGGCTTGGGCCGGTCCCGGCGGATGCAAGTGGCAAAATGGCGGCCAAAGCGATGATAGACCCAGACAGCATAAGCGACAACCTCACGCGGAAATCGAAACCCCTTCAACCGGGGAAAAGCGTTCGGCAATTTCATGACGTATCAATAAATCACAACCCGGCATCAAACGACTTGGCAATCCCCTCTGGATATCAGTGATACGGCGATCTATCCAACACGGCTCCTCCAAATAAACTATCTCGCCGCCATTGCTCTGGATTCTGCAATCATCGCATGGGTGTAATTGGTTCCCCATCCTAGCCGAACACCTGCAGCAGTTCTTCGACCTGCGCTGCATCCAGTTCGCGAACCGGCATTCCGCGCAGGATCAGCGCCAGCTTGGCTGATTCTTCAAGCTCCTCTGCCGCATAAACGGTATCAATGAGGGTCTTGCCCGAGACGACGGGGCCGTGATTGGCCAAAATCATCGCGCTCGCTTCTTTGGCGGCGGCGCTTAGGTCCGCCTCCATCGCACTGTCGCCGGGGCGGTAGTATTTGATCATCGGAAGCATGCCACCCACACGCATCACGAAATAGGGCGTAAGTGGTGGAATCGGATTAGTGCGGTCTACCGCTGCAAGGCAGCCGATTGCGGTGGCGTAGGTCGAATGCAGATGCACGACCGCGCCAGCTTGCGGACGCGCGGAGAGCACTGCGCGATGCATGAACACCTCTTTCGACGGGCGGTCACCGCTGATGTGATTCCAGTCTAGGTCGAGCTTGCTGATGGATTCCGCTTTCAACCGCCCAAGTGAGCAATTAGTTGGCGTCATCAGATATCCATCCGCAAGCCGGACGCTGATATTGCCGGCGCTGCCCACAGAATAGCCGCGCTGGAACAAGCTTGCTCCGAGTTCAACAATCAGATTGCGGGTCTCGGTTTCGTTCATTTTTATGCTCCTAGATGGTGCGGAGGAAAAGACCGGCGGCACAGCCGCCTACTGTACAAGTATCTTAGCCGAACAAGGTATTAAGAACTAACAAGCTGATGAGCGCCACTCCCCAGGCGATTGTTGTAGGTATCGACCACGTCAGTATTTGATGTTTGGCATTTTTTACACCCAGCATACGGTTCATCACCCAGAACATGCTATCGCTGAAGTAGCTGAACACCATCGCGCCAAGGCAAGCAGCCTGTGCGGCGAAGACCAGATTAACATCTGGGATCGGCGCAAGAATCGGCGCCGACAGTGACGCCCCCGTGATGATGGCAACTGTGCCGCTGCCCTGCACCAGACGCACCAGCGAGGCAATGAAGAATGGGATCAGGATAGCCGGTAATGGCAGCGAAGCAACCCATTGTCCTATGTAATCACCAGTACCGCCATCACGTAGCACCGCACCCAATGCACCGCCAGCGCCGGTGACCAACAGGATGATGCCAGCAGATTCTACGCCTTTTTCCAGCTCGGTTAAGGTCTCAGTCTGAGTCAGTTTTTTACCGATACCGTAGATTGCGATCAGGACACCCAAACCGACCGCGATGATAGGGTTACCGAGAAACTGTGCCATCTGTGTGACGACCCCAGCTTCTGCTGCAGTGCCTTTAGTAATCGACGAGATCGCCGTGTTCAAGAAGATCAGCAAGATCGGAATCCCGATCGGTAGGATCGAGGCTGCGAATGATGGCAACGACTTTTCACGCTCGACTGCGGCGGTCTTGAATTCCTGAAACGCCTCACTTGGATCGGTCAGCGCCTCGCCAGTGTCACGCAGGATCATTGCTTCGATTTTAGGACCCATGATCTGCGCGTAGATCACAAGGGCGATCAGCGAAGGAATGGCAAGCATCAGGCCCCAGAAGATCATCGCGCCAATATCGACGCCAAAAATACCCGCAGCGCCCAACGGCCCCGGTGTCGGCGGCACGGCGTGGTGTGTCAGCGCAGCGCCACCAGCCAGAGAGATACCGAGGGTGAGCAACGAGATCTTGGTGCGCCGCGACAACGCCTTGACCAACGGCGACAGTATAACGAATGCGCTGTCGAGAAAGATCGGGATCGACACGATGTAGCCGGTTGCGGCCATCGCCCAGCTTTCCTTACGCTCTCCCAGCCAGCGAACCAGTGTGATCGCTAGCTTTTCCGCTGCGCCCGAAACTTCAAGGATCCGGCCCATCATCACCCCGAACCCGATCACAAGACCGATCGTGGCTAGCGTTGACCCGAAGCCCTTCGTGATCGACGCAACGACCTGATCGGGGTTCATCCCTGCAGACAAACCGGCGATTGCCGCCGCAATAATCAGCGCCAGCAGCGCATGAACCTTGGTGCGCAGCACCAGATAGATCATCACGGCAATGCCGATGACCAAACCCAGAATCGCACCTGGGCCCACAGTTGTTACTTCGCTCATCCGCTCCTCCGAAAGAATGTTGGTGACGGGGCTCCTCCGCCCCCTTGGTTCAGGCGGTGAATTCGTTTTGATGTTGACGCACCACGTCGTCGAAATTGCCGTCGGCCGTGAAGCCGAGTGCAATGGTGCGGCTGACCTCGAACGCGCCGGGCCAGGAACAGACGATGCGGATCACGTGATTATCGGGCTTTTCGGTGACCAATGCGCGGGCCTTTTTGCCGCCTATGTTTTCAAGACTATTTAGCATTTCGGCGACGGTCACGCAGATGCCGGGAATGTTCAGCGTGCGCCATGTACCGATCTGATCGCCGTCCACAGCAATCGCATGGACAAGGTTCGCAACCGCAACATCCGGCGACGACAGCCACATCCGGGTGTCCAGTGGGACCGGACAATTCGAGACCAGCCCGTTCAGCGGTTCACGCAGGATGCCACTTGCAAAGGACGACGCGGCCGAGTTAGGCTTGCCCGGACGGACAGAGATGGTGGGTAAGCGGCAGACGCGGCCATCGACATAGCCTTTACGCGAATAGTCGTTCACCAAAAATTCGCCGATGGCCTTTTGCGCGCCATAGGTGGATGCGGGAAAAAGCGCCTGATCTTCGGGGACGACATCCGGCATCGAACCTCCGAAGACGGCAAGCGAACTAGTGAAAATAAAGCGCGGGCAATTACCTGTAGCGCGGGCTGCTTCCAGCAAGGTTCGGGTGCCTTCGACATTGACGCGCATTGACAGATCGAAATTATCCTCTGATCCACCGCTAAGCACGGCGGCCAGATGATAGATCCCTACGGTATCGGCGGTCACGACGGATTGGACGAAAGCCGAGTCGCCGATATCGCCACTGACCGAGGTTACGCGCGCATCCTGAACCGGGCAGGGCACCAAATCGACCGACACGATCGAGGTAAAATTTGGAACGCCATCCTTGCCGCCGCCATTCGCAAGAAGCGATTTGATGACACGGCTGCCCAAAAACCCGGCGCCACCTGTAACAATGATCTTCATGTTGTGCTTCCTTGATCATGAATGTTGACGATATGCAAGGTGACGCCTTTGTTGGCGATCGCGCTGCGGGCGCTGTCCGGCAGGCCGCTGTCGGTGACAAGATCGGTCAGCGCATCAAGCGGGACCGCGTTATAGGCGGCGACCAGCCCGTATTTGCTGCTGTCGGTAACCAGCACGTTCCGCGCAGCGCTTCGCATTATCGCGCGCTTGACCGTAACCTTCACCTCGGTCGGGGTCGAAACCCCGCGCAGGCCAAAGGAAGAGGTTGAGGTGAAGGCGATGTCGAAATTAAAACCCGTGATGGTATGAGCCGCAATTTCGCCGACACCGGACTGGTTTTCCCGTTCGACAAGTCCACCGGTATGAATAAGCTTGCAGCGCGATTCAGCCGATAACAGCCCCGCAATGACGAAATCGTTAGTGACGATGGTCAGATCGTCGCGTGGCGCAAGTTTGCGTGCGATTTCCAGCACCGTCGTTCCAGCGTCCAGATAGACGACGCTGCTTGGCGGGACCATATTCGCGGCACAGGCCCCGATGGCCAGCTTTTCAGCCTGCGCCGTCTGGGCTTTCTTGACATGTGATGGTTCGAACGAAATCCGCTCGGGCAGACTGATACCACCTGCGACTGTGTTAAGCTTGCCTTCTGCTT
Organism: Ochrobactrum sp. SFR4; assembly: GCF_019730395.1. Taxonomy (NCBI): domain Bacteria; kingdom Pseudomonadati; phylum Pseudomonadota; class Alphaproteobacteria; order Hyphomicrobiales; family Brucellaceae; genus Ochrobactrum; species Ochrobactrum sp. SFR4. The sequence goes on from NZ_JAAPBB010000032.1 coordinate 4,883, forward strand.
CCAGCTTCTGCACATCGCGCCGCACGGTCATGTGCGAGACGCCCAACAGATCAACTAATTCGGCAAGGCTGAAAATGCCCCGTTCACGCAGACTGGTCAGGATAAGCTTTTGGCGTTCGGCGGGGATCATTTCTGCACCCGATAGTCCGCGAACCAGCCCAGACTGGCGGTAGTTTCGCCGCGCGGATTGTATTCGCAACCAATCCAGCCGTCATAGCCGATCTGATCCAACACGTTGTAAAGATAGGGATAGTTCACCTCACCCTCATCAGGGGCGTGGCGATCGGGGACTGATGCGATTTGCACATGGCTGAAGCGACCCTGCATCGCTTGGATCAGTTTGGTCAGATCCCCCTCCATGATCTGCGCGTGATACAGATCAAGCTGAATCGAGACATTGGGCCGGTCAATCCGGTCGATCAGTGCCAGCGCCTCTGCCTGACGGCTCAGGAAATAGCCGGGCATGTTTCGGTTGTTGATCGGTTCAAGCTGCACCGTGATGCCGGCTCCGACCAACAAATCCGCCGCAAAGCGTATGTTTTCGATATAGGTCGCCTCGCAGGCCGCGCGGTCAAGATGCGCGGTGATCCCAGCCATTGCATGCAGCCTTTTGCAGCTCAGAGTCTGGGCATATGCAAGTGCCTTCGCGACGCCGGTGCGGAACTCTTCCTCGCGGCCGGGCAGCGCGGCCAGCCCGCGTTCACCCGCAGCCCAGTCACCGGGGGGCATGTTAAACAACACCAGCTCCAACCCGGCATCGGTCAGGTTCTTCGCGACTTCTGCAGCAGAAAAATCATAGGGGAACATGAATTCGACCGCGGCGAACCCCGCCGCCGCCGCGGTTGCAAAGCGGTCTAGGAATGAATGCTCGGTGAACATCATCGACAGGTTGGCGGAAAAACGAAGCATGGTCTTATCCTTCAACGGGCAAACGACTGGGCATCGAAGAAGAACCGCTCTTGCCCGAAATTGCCTGACTTCAGCACCAACGAGATCGGCTTGCCGATGGCGCGAACCCATGGAACGCCCGGTGCGATCTGCGACCCGATGTGAAATCCTGTGATGCCCAAGGACTGAGTTACAATGCCAGAGGTTTCACCGCCGGCGACGATGAACTGGTCATAGCCTGCCGCCTCCAGCAGTGCGGCGACCTGACCGAAGACGCCTTCGATCGCCTCACTTGCCTTGGCAGCTCCGAATTGCTGCTGCAGCTTTTTCAATTCGGTCGCCTCGGTGGTAGCATATAGCAGCGGGGCAAGCCCTTTGTCGGATTGGGCCAGCACCCACGCGGCCAGCTTTTGCGCGTAACCTTTATCGTCCAGCGCTTGTTCGACGGTGACGCGCATCGATGGCGCTTCGGCTCTGTAGGCCACCACCTGTGCGTGCGTCATCTGTGAACAGGAACCAGACAGAACCACGGGGCGACCTTTTGACGGTGCCCCTTCGCTTTCCGCCGTGGCGGCACGGTCCGGCGTGGCCCAAGCTCTGGTCATACCATCGGCCAGACCAGCCCCCCCGGTGACCAGCACCATACCGGTCACTGCCTGACCTATTACGTCTAGATGCTTGTCACTTAGTGCGTCCAGTACTGCATATCGGAAACCCGCTGCTTTCAGATCTGCCAGTGCGGCTTTCACAGCGTCGGCGCCTTGATCCATTATTGTCGCTGGCACATTGCCCGTCTTGCCTGTTGCTTGCGCATCCATCAGGCGCATGAGATTGGCGTCCAGCATCGGTGTCAAAGGATGGTCGCGCATCCCGGATTCGTTCAGCGGCACGCCGTTTACGAACAGATAACCGTTGTAGATCGAGCGCCCGTTCACCGGAAGCGCAGGGCAGATCACTGTAAAATCGACGTTCAAAGCGTCCATTAGCGCATCGGTTACAGGCCCTATATTTCCTTGGGCCGTACTATCGAAGGTCGAACAGTATTTGAAGAAGAACTGCGGGCAGCCTTGCGCTTTTAACCACTCCAGCGCCGCAAGGCTTTCGCCCACGGCTTCATCGGAAGGGTTCGATCGGGTCTTGAGGCTGATGACGATGGCATCGATATCGATCTTTTCGTCGGTAGAAGGAGTGCCGTTGAGCTGCACCGTGGTTAACCCGTTCGTCACCAGAAAACCGGCGATGTCTGTTGCGCCAGTAAAGTCATCCGCGATAATGCCGAGTTTCAATTTCACGCCGTCCTCCCCAGAACCGCTGCTGGCTACCGATGTCCGTTTGCACATTCACAGCGAATCGCGGTTGCGTGACTATCTTGCAAAAGCCGGCTCACAAATTCAACCATTATATCACAAATAATATCGGTAACGCGCTAGTAGGTCATCCAGATAAAGTGTTTGATCCCACGAGTTGATAATATGATTCACGGCAGAACCTACCATACGCCATCTCGTTTCGTTCGGTTCTGCCGCAAAGTTTTCAGGCGTGTAGCAATGTCCTTATATCTGGGCGTACTTATGCTGCGAGTTCGGCAAAGACCTGAAATGGTGATCGGTTATCGTTGGGGAATTGCTTTTTACGGATCATATGGGCCACTTCGATCCCTGCGATAGTGGCTGAAGCGGAATGGTACGCTTTGAAGCCCATCATAGGCTCGATAAAGCGGGGATCTTGCTCAAGGGTGTGATTGAGATATTTGATCTGCTTGATTTTAATAAGCGCACCGGTTCCTGCGAATTTCAGGACCGTATTGACAGCTTGAAGGCCAGCCATATTGGCCTCGCTTTTGTCAATGACAACCCTCTCGGGAACACCGTTAGTTGCGATGGTTTTCTTGAAGAAACGCCGCTGCAGCCAAATCCCGGCGTTTCGACAACAGGAAATCAAGGGTTTGGCCATCGCGGTCAATAGCTCAATAAAGATACGTCCATTTTCCTTTCACCTTGATATAGGTCTCATCAACTCGCCAGGAACCGGCCGTGTGCCGTTTGCACAGCTGAGCCTGCGCGGCGATCTGAGGTGAGTAGCGAACAACCTATCGATTCAGGGTTGCATGATCAACGGTGATACCGCGTTCGGCCAGGATTTCCTGAAGGTCACGATAGGAAACCGGATAGCGCACATAAAAGAACACAGCATGCAAGATAACGCCTTTAGAAAATGTGTTCCTTTGAAATCTACCATACCACTTCTCCTGTCTCTATCTCCTGATCAACTCGTATTGTTACACATCTGCACTGAAACGAAAACTTTGCGACAGAGCCTTGCAAATCACCTTAGTAGTTTTGGACCGAGCGCGATGAGTTGGGGAAACAGAGCGTCTTTCAGATGCTGATGGTTTTGTGTTCAATGTAGTGGCTGATACCTTCCGAACCGAATTCACGTCCGATACCGCTCTGCTTGAAACCGCCGAAAGGCGCGAGAAGATCAGATGGTGCGCCGTTGACCACTATGCCACCTGTCCGAATTTGACGCGCAATTCGAAGGCCTTCTTCGGCGTTCGATGTCCACACCGATCCCGAAAGTCCGTAATCAGAGTCATTTGCAATCTCTATCGCTTGATCTACTCGGTCGTAAGGGATCAAGCAGACGACGGGACCAAAGATTTCTTCACGAGCTATTCGCATCGAGTTGTCGGTATTCGTGAAAACCGTTGGCTTCACAAATGTCCCGTGGTTCAATCCATCAGGCATCCCTTCGCCACCAATTGCGACTGTCGCACCTTCTTGAACGCCAATCCGGATGTAGTCCAATACGCGTTGACGCTGCCTCTCCGATATAACGGGGCCGATGAAAGTATCTGGATCGGTGGGGTCTCCGACCGTCATGTTTGCGACGTCGGCGACCATGGCGTCTGTAAAATCCGAGTACATTTGTTTCGGCACGAGGACACGCGTTTGTGCCACACACACCTGTCCGTTGTTCGGAAATGACCTGTAACGCAGAGCGTTGATCGTGTCCGTAAGATCGGCGTCCGGCAAAACAATCGCTGCAGACTTGCCGCCCAGTTCGAGGCTTACGCGTTTGAGGCGCTCACCTGCTAAGCTCGCTATTCGGCGACCCGCGCCCGTAGAACCCGTAAAGCCGATCTTGTCGACACCAGGATGAGTTATCAGATGCTCGCTTACGTCACGATCTGCAGCCAGAATACTCAGCACCCCTTCCGGCAGTCCTGCTTCTGTGAAAATTTCCCCGAGAAACTGACCATCAAGAGCGGTTTCCGGCGCAAGCTTCAGGATTACTGAGCAACCTGCGAGTAGCGCAGGGTAGAGCTTTGCAAGGGCGACCTGATGCGGTGCATTCCAAGGGACGATGGCTGCGACGACGCCGACAGGTTCTCTCACCCAAAGGGAGTTGCCGTCGGGGAAGCCTTGTCGCCACTGTTCCCACGGGTATGAAGCGGCAGCTTCCAGGAAAGCCAGGCTCTGATTGCGGATAAGCGACTGGATGTTCCTCGCGAACCAAAGCGGTGCTCCCATTTCCCGGGACACCAAAAGCGCGAATTCTTCTGCACGTTGTTCGTAGAGATCGAAGAAGCGTTTGACGGCGGAGATACGGTTTTCAGGGGACATCTTTGCCCAAGGCCCCGTGTCAAACGATCGCCGTGCCGCCGCCACTGCAAGGTTGATGTCCTCGACCGATGCGAGGGGAGCGGAGCCTACTAACTCACCATCGAAAGGTGAGCGAATTTCTACGTTATTCGGTTTATGAGGCGCAACGCGACGCCCCCCAATAAAATGTTGGGTGAAATGGGTCATTGATTTAGTGGACTTGTCCCGTTTTATTTCCGCCTCTTTATCTCGTTTCGGCGGTTATCTGTTCGAATTGAGCGGGCGATATTC
>NZ_JAAPBB010000300.1:0-392 GCF_019730395.1 Ochrobactrum sp. SFR4
CCGGAGAGCATCGCGCTACGCTTCAATGAGGGGCTGCTATGCGGACGATGGGGCCGGTGAGTGATCAAGTAGAGGGTGCATTATTTTGTTAGTTGCAGCTCAGCGCTAACATGCAAAATTTCTGAAAATAGTATGATGAAAGATCCAGATCTGTTCCCAATTATTTTCGCAGAGCTTCAATATTCCGAGCATTATGCAGATGTTCATGCTGGCTTAGTGGCCCATCTTTGCCAGCACTTTTCCCCTTTGAAATCGGGGCTTCAAGGGGATTCGCATATTTCGATCATCAATGACGGGCAAGAGGTGATGGGGCGTTGTTGCATGGATATCTATGCACCAACGCCCAGCATAACCTTATAGCATTTAGCTTGCCATGCTGATGCAATCGCTTT
>NZ_JAAPBB010000301.1:0-391 GCF_019730395.1 Ochrobactrum sp. SFR4
CATTCTGCCGTCGTCACTGGATCCTGGTATGAGCCTGACAGTCTGGGATAGTTCTTCCAGTCATCTGACCCTGTTTATCATGCTGGTCAGCACCGGCATCATGCTGCCGATCATCATGTTCTATACAAGCTGGGTCTATTATGTGCTGCGCGGCAAGGTCACGGAAAGCGATATGGAAGAGGGGCATTATTAAAATGACATCTCCCAAAATCACTCCCGTTTCCTGTTTTTGATGAGGCTTTAAATGTGGTATTTTGCTTGGATATTAGGACTTCCGCTCGCAGCCGCTTTCGCAGTGCTCAATGCTATGTGGTATGAGCTGGTAGATGATGCTGCCAAACGCAAAGCGCATGCACAGAGTGGTGCAGAGCACAAAACAGACAAAGCTGTT
>NZ_JAAPBB010000302.1:0-391 GCF_019730395.1 Ochrobactrum sp. SFR4
CCGGCCTTGCTTTTGCTGCCCGCGGTCGCTTTGACAAAGACAATATGGCCGTTAAACGCGGTGAGGTTGAAGCCAGCCATAGCGGACAAATTGTTCAGGCTTCTGTAAAATATGCCTATATCACCAAGCAACCTGATTACGGTTTTGCTGAAAATCGTCAGGAAATCAGTCTGAGCGGTTCAACCCGCTTCAAGGAAAACTGGCGTGTATTTGGTTCCGGTACTTATGATATCGTGTCCGACACGCTGGTGCGTGCGCAATCAGGTCTGGCCTATGACGATGAGTGCTTCACTTATTCCATGGCTTATATCCAGACACGCAGCCCAGGCCAGGACAAGATTTCCCATTCGGTCGGATTTAATATTTCCTTCCGCACACTGGGTGAAGTCGG
>NZ_JAAPBB010000303.1:0-391 GCF_019730395.1 Ochrobactrum sp. SFR4
GCCTTGTCTGAGGTCGGTCGGGATACAGATATCACAGTACGTATCAACTCATCCGGCGGCTATGTCGATGATGGCATCGCTATTTACAACGCCCTGCTTGCTCACAAGGGCAAGGTAACGGTGAAGGTCGATGCACTCGCCGCATCTGCTGCCTCAATCATCGCAATGGCCGGTGAAGAGCGCATCATGCGTAGCGGCGCGATGATCATGATCCATGACCCCGCCTCCTACACTTACGGCAATGCCGGGGAGCATGAAAAGTCGCGAGCAAAGCTAGACAAACTCGGCGACCAGATGGCCGGAATTTATGCAGATCGCACCGGTGAAGATGAGGACGCTATCCGTGAAGATATGCGTGATGAAGTCTGGCTAACAGGTGCTGAGGCTGTTG
>NZ_JAAPBB010000304.1:0-389 GCF_019730395.1 Ochrobactrum sp. SFR4
TTTCTTTTCCGCTAGTTCTTCAAGCTCAGTGTCGATCGGCTGTGTTTTGTGCATGGGAACCTCGGAGTTTATTAAGGCAAGGCTAGCATGTGTAAATTAAGTTGAATAGTTATAAGTGCGCGCTTATACATTGCTAATGCAATGTGCGCGTCCTCAACGGGATAAATCCCACGCCGGACAGCTTCCCAAAAGGTGGCTTTACCACCTGACGAGGGTTTCCCCTCGAGCTCCAACCACCGCAATCAGGCGCTGGACCCTGTCTTTAAAAGAGGCGTCAGAGATATGGCGATCTATCATTTAAGTGCAAAAGTCATCAGTCGAGCAGGAGGTCGGTCTTCTGTTGCAGCCGCAGCTTACCGAACGGCAGGGCGGCTGTATGATGACCGACA
>NZ_JAAPBB010000305.1:0-388 GCF_019730395.1 Ochrobactrum sp. SFR4
GCCCACTAATACAGATCGGATAATCATTCCGAAATCAGTGTCGGCAAATGCAGATCGAGTTCTATTGCTGTCATATTGCGATATATTCATGCTGAACTACGACTTTCCGCCGGTAAAAGCCTCACGATCTGTTGTCGATTGTGGCCTTTTGGGGGTGACAATGAGACTCTTTATGGCATATTCATTTGAAAATGCAATATATAGCATAACGGGCTTTCTGGCTCGCACAGGTAAAGGGAAATGCGGAAATGATTGTCCACAGAATGCTCCTCGCCTCATGCGCCATCATCGGTTTTGCGCCATCGGCGAGTGCAGAATTGATCCTTTGGCAGCAGAATTTTGTCGGATGCTCGGTCTCATCCTCGCCATACACAACGCAGGTTCTTTT
>NZ_JAAPBB010000306.1:0-386 GCF_019730395.1 Ochrobactrum sp. SFR4
TTCGTCAATGCGATGACGACAGTCTCGGCAGTGGTCTTCCTCTATTCTGCGCATACAACGCTGGCTTCCGTAGCTGTGCTGAATATGGATGATGCAGGGGATGTGGCGCCTGCCGCCGCAATGGGGATGATGATCTTCTATACCAATGTTGCAGCGCGGTTGGTGCATTATGGCCTGTCACAAATGCTGCTGCGTAAAACACAAACATGGCGCATGTAGAATTATGCGCCTTTAACGACCGGCAGTTACAGAATATGTTGCATTACAGGGCTGTTTTTTGTTAAAAGCCACAAAATGCAACATTTCTGTGTCGGGAGTTGGCTGTGGTACAAAAATCATCGCATGTTGAACAGCATGGTCCGGTAGAGCATCGCATTCTCGCTTCG
>NZ_JAAPBB010000033.1:0-9429 GCF_019730395.1 Ochrobactrum sp. SFR4
GATAGAGCTATCATGAGCCGAAAATCCTCTCTTCTCAATTAACACTGTTTTGTCTCAAGGGCGCTGATGTCGGACAAAGGTTGATTACATCGAACTCTATCTGCATAATCCAAACGATCTTGATGGCATAAAAGCGGCCTTACGGAATAAACTCGGAACAAGCATGGAGTTGGTCGATTGGAAGGAAAAGAATAAAGTCCTCTTTTCAGCGTTATCGATTGAGCGAAACGTCATGTTTATGATCCTTTCTCTTATCATAATTGTTGCCGCCCTGAATATCATCTCCGGCTTAATAATGCTCGTGAAGTCGAAGACGCGTAATATAGCTATTCTAAGAACAATGGGACTAAACAGAGCAGCGATCCTGCGTATTTTCATGATGACTGGATCAATGATTGGCGTTGCCGGAACATTGTTGGGAGCAATAATCGGGGTACTCGTCTGTCAGAATATTGAAGCCATCGGCGCGTTTTTAAGTTTTATGCTCCAATCTGCTGGTTCTCAGGGAGAGTCTAATTTTTTCGCAAGGCTTCCGGCCCGCTTGGATGGTGTTGAGACTTTATTGATTATCGCTTTCTCTCTTCTCGTTTCGCTTCTGGCACCTGTTTTGCCTGCAATGCGCGCTGCAGGGTTAGATCCTGTAGCTGGCATCAGGTCCTGACTGGATAATTAACCCACAATTTCCTCTCTGGTCCAAGATCATCGATGCATCATTGCGATACAATGTCGAGAAGACGTTTTTTCTCAGGCCGATCCCGATATGTTCTCAAATGTCGGACAATCCGATCACTTTCGTGTCGTGATGCCAAAACGCGATCGAGTGTCTGTATCGGATGCGGCAGCTGAATATTCATGAATCGCTTTACTTGGCTTCTGCAGGAGAAACCTGTTGCCAAAACACCTTTTTCGTGCTCGATTAATTTACCCCAACTAAGATTGAATATTTGGTGCGACATATTTCGATTTCATGGCCGAAAAGGCCAGCCATGCCGCAACATCCTGATCGTATAATACTGAGATCTAGCTCCGCCGCCGCGAATATCTGCTTCCATCGATCGAGATGAGCCGGATCCGCTGCACATTCCGTGCAGTGACCAATGATCGAGAAACTTCCTCCCGCTGCCTTTGGTAGCATCGTTGTAACCCCGACCAGAAATTGGTCCAACGAGGTTATAGTGTCTGCACCTAGCGCGTCCCTATAATCCTGCCGATAAAGCATCGTGATTGCCGGTTCGATCGTGATCAGGGGTAGGCCGTAGGCGCTGTAGGCTTCTATGGTTTGCACAGCCGCCAGACGGACCGCTTCGAATTGGTTCAAATATCCGCGGACGTGCAAAGCCTTTCCGTTGCGTAGGATCGGTGTGTGAAACACTTGAATGCCCACCCTGCGCATTACCCGCGCCGCACTTTCCAGTACGGCTGGTTCAAAGGGCCCAAGAAAGCTGTCCGAAAGCAGAATCACTGCCTTCGCTTTATCCACATCCGCGGGCAAGCTCTTCCCTGGGGGTAGGCAGCGTGCGCCAGCGAGCTGCATCCGAGCGATCAGCGGTCGCGTCGCAAAACGCGGCAGATCTACAAGACCAAAGGATTTTTCTAACACCGGTTTCGCCAGGCGCAGTCCCAGATTGGCAATGACGGGCAAGCGGCTAGCCAGAAGTATCAAATCCTCCATGTGACGGACCAGTCTATCTCTACGAGGACGAGGTTGATTACTGTATCGCTCGGACAGAAATCTCGCCTTCATGTCCGGAATATCAACCTGGACAGGGCATTGCGTTGCGCATGCTTTGCACGACAGGCAAGTTCGTAGCGATACGTCGAGCGCATCAGCGGCTTTGCCCTCGTCGCCTCCGGTTTCACGAGCATAGAGCCAATCGCGGATTAACGCAGCGCGTCCCTTGGGTGATTGGACGCGGTCGCGGGTGACCTTGTACGAAGGACACATCTCATAGGCGCTGTCCCAATGAAAGCATGCGCCGTTTCCGTTGCAATCCGTGGCTTTACCGTATGCTGCGTAGGCCGCAATTTTTGAGTCTCGCGTGCCTCTGAACGTAACTTCGTCGATACGATCGACCTGCAAATCAGTTACATTGGCCGTGACGAGCTTGCCTGGATTGAACCGGTTGTCTGGGTCGAAGGCCGTCTTAATCTGCCGCAGTAAGCCATAAAGTCTGGGTCCGAAGTAATCCGGGATATACTCGCTGCGCACCCCCTTGCCGTGCTCCCCCCAAATCAGGCCGCCATGCTCGCGCGCAAGCTGTGCGACAGCGTCCGAAATCGGCCGAACTTTGTCACGATGCTCATGTTTGCGCATATCCATCAAGGGGCGGACGTGGACGCAGCCTACATCGGCATGGCCATACATGCCAAAATCAAGTTGGTGAGAATTCAGGATCTCTCGGAAGCCGCTGACGAACTTGACCAGGTTTTCCGGCGGGACGGCGGCATCTTCGACGAAGGCGACACCCTTGAGGGCACCGCTGCCCTTTCCCATTAGCCCGACCGCATCCTTACGTAACGCGTTCAGCGCAGCCATTACCTTCATGTCCTGCGTTGCTACGACGCCTTTGGCTTTGACTTGCACGTCTAGTGCGGTGGCTTCGAGCCTATGCAGCCTGACAGCCACGCCGTCAGGTGACGTGTCCGAAACCTCGGCAAAAAGATAGCCTCCGCAGGTCGAAAGCTCCGCGCCCAGGAATGGTTGGACCATGGACCAGGAGTTTGTTGATTTGCCAAGCTCGACAGTCCTGTCGTCTAGAAACTCGATCGCCTCTGGATCGGCCACGAGCAAATCCGCCACCGAGGAAAGAGCGCTAACACTGTCGGGAAATCCGATGACGGCCATGCCACGATATGGGGGCAGTTTAACCACCCGCAATGCCAACTCTGTTGTCACAGCCAAGGTGCCTTCGGACCCTGCTATAAGTTTTGTTAAACGGAGCGTGCCGTCTGGCCCACGCAGCTCATCCAGATTGTATCCAGTCAATCCTCTGTTGATCTTCGGGAAAACTCTTGCAATTTCATCGGTGAGATGGGGCAGTTCCTTTCGAAGCAAAGCAACGGCATTGCTGAGCAGTCCCGTGGGCGGCTCGGTCTTCGGCGGCAGGTCGCAGATTGTTGTCGAAGTGCCGTCCGATAGCACGACCTCGGCCGATACCAGATAGTCTGAGGTGCGACCGTAAATGCGGGATCCCTTTCCTGACGCGTCAGTCGCCACCATCCCACCAATTGTGGCCCGCGAACTCGTTGAAACAGCAGGAGGGAAAAAATAGCCGTGCGGCCTCAGATAAGCATTCAATTGATCCAGAACCACACCTGGTTGAACCTTAACGATCTGGATTTCAGCATTGAAATCCAGAATGTGATTCATGAAACGCGACGTGTCGAGAACGACACCTCGGGTTAAAGACTGACCATTTGTGCCAGTCCCGCCACCCCTAGCGGTGATGGAGAGGCCCGACATGGCGGCCGCTTTGACTACGGCGACCACGTCGGCCGCGTTTTGGGCTTCAACTACGCAGATGGGCTCAACGTAGTATATCGAATTGTCTGTCGCATTGACGACTCGAGATGGCCTTGTTGTGCGAACGGCCCCTTGTAACCCATATTCAATCAGCTTTTCCTCAAAGCTCCTAACCGCCTCGGAATCAATGCTTTCAGCGAGAATTGATGTTTGAAACGCCATGATCAATTTCCCGCTTGAGCTATCGTAAAAGCGATGGCAACAACAAGGTGACACCAGGAATGTAGGTCACTAGCATCAGTACGATGAAGGACACGACAAGCATTGGCCATAGCGCAATGCTTAGTCGCTCGATCGACAACTTGCTAATCGCTGAGGCTACGAACAGCGAGTATCCGAACGGGGGCGTCGCCATACCGATGGCGAGGTTGATCACAACCATTGCGCCAAGATGGATCGGGTCGAGATTTAGCTGCGTCCCTATAGAGGTCAGCGTTGTCCCGAGAATGATCATCGCTGCGATATTGTCCATGATGGCGCCGATAAACAGCAGGAATAGGTTCAAGATCAGCAGGATGACTATAGGGTTGTTTGACAGAGACAAAATACCGCTTGCGATCGCCGATGGTAGTTGCTCAATAGCTACCAACCAACCAAACGCAGAGGCCAGTGCGATAATGAAGCAGACAATCGCCGATGTCCGCATCGAGGCGTTTGTGATCTTTACCAGTTCCCTTGGCTTTAGCTCCCGATGCACAAAGAGCCCGATTATCAATGCGTAAAACACCGCAACGGCAGATGCTTCGGTTGGCGTGAAAATGGACCCGTAAATGCCGCCCAGAATAATGACTGGGGCAAGAAGGGACCATTTGCCGTCCCATAGACTTTCACGTACATCTTTGATTGTTGAGCGAGACTCAAGCGGGATATTTGGATTTCCGCGCGCTACGAGATAACAGACAAGCATCAGACCTGCGGCGATCATCAGACCTGGTATAATCCCCGCAAGGAATAATTGGCTTATCGATTGTTCCGATACAACTCCCCAAATGATCATAGGAATTGAGGGAGGGATCATTTGGCCGATCGGACCGGCGGCGGCGGACAACGACGCCGAGAAATCTCGTCGCCAGCCGCGCTTTTCCATTTCGGGAATCATGATGCCACCAATGGCCGCCGTTGTGGCCGGCGCGGAACCAGAAATGGCAGCGAAGAATGTTGCTGAGAGCACAGTGACCATGCCCAATCCACCCGTCACATGGCGCACAAGTGACTGGCAAAAGGTCACCAAACGGCGCGACAGGCCGCCATGCATCATCAAGTCGCCCGCCAGGATAAAACCGGGTATTGCCAAGAGCGAAAAACTTTGGGTACCCGCTATCATACGTTGCGCCAAGACAACCATCGGGAAATCCGCCAGATAAAGGCCAAGTACAGAGGCGATCCCAAGGCAAAAAGCTATGGGCATACCGCCAAACATGGCGACGAGGAATGTCGTAAGAATAGCGATCGCTACAACGGTCATCCGAGCAACTCCACATTTTCATCTGCAAGTGCAATAGGTTTGAGGAAGCGCGAAAGGGCATGCAGCATGCCCAGTGCCCCGCAGACAGGGGCTGCCATATGCAAGACCTCGATTGGCAGACGCATTGCCGCCGACACCTGCCCCATCGTGCTTACGGTGTATTGGTATCCAGCAACCGTCAGCGTTACACAGAACAGGAAGATCAGCAGGATGATAACGCGGTTCCAAAGGTTACGTGCAGGAGCGGGCAAAATTCCCATCAGCAAGTCCAGACGAACATGGGCCATGTCGCGCACGAGGCTGGTCGCGGCAAGGAGCGTCGTCCACGTGAACAACATAAGGGCTAGCTCTTCGGACCAGACCAGAGATGAACCCAGCACGTATCGAAAGATGACCTGTAGGATCAACGCGGTTACCATTATCGATGCCATTGCCATGACAACGATATCTGTCGCGCGCGCAGCCCAATAGGAAACCCTGTCCAGAAGTTGGATCATGGTTTGCTCCATTATTGGATAGGAAAGTGTTGGCGGCGTCACTTTATTTTTGGGACGCCGCAGTTGGGAAATTCCCGTCGAGCTACAAGGGATTTACCCGTTCACTTCGCGCAAAGCCTTATCGAGTAGATCGGAACCGATCGACTCTCTGAATTCGTCGTATACGGGGCGGACTTTTTCACGGAACGCCGAAGGGGCATCAATATTGTTCACCTTCATGCCGGCATTTGTGAGTGCTTGCACGATTGAGGTTGATTCTTTGGCGACTTGCTGTCGCTGTGAAGTGATCGAAGCAGTGACGGCCTCCTGGAAAGCGCTTTTATCTCCGTCAGACAACCTGTCGTAAAACCGCATTGAAGCTATAACGCCAAGGGCGGAATAAGTATGTTTGGTTAGCGAAAGATATTTCACGACATCTGCATATTTATTGGCTTGGATCACCGCAAGGGGGATTTCGAGCCCATCGATTGTTCCCTGCTGTGCGGCAGTGAAAGTTTCCGACCACGCCATTGGTGTTGGATTGCCGCCGAGCGACGAAAACATGCCGATGAAGACTGGATTTTGCATGGTGCGGAACTTGATACCTGCTACATCACCGGGCTGCGTGACCGGACGGGAGTTGTTGATCATGTGCCGAAAACCACCTTCTGCAAATCCCAGTCCGACCATTCCTCTCGCCGCCAACTTGCCCAAAATCTCTTTCCCCACTTCTCCATCGAGCACCGCATGTGCCTGTGCTTCGTCGGCGAAGAGGAACGGCATGTCGTTGAGCTGAAAAGCTGGTTCGATATTGGCAATCGCAGCATTGGTGATAATACCGATGTCGAGCGTGCCGTACTGCAGGCCTTCCAGCATTTGCTTTTCATCGCCGAGCTGGTTGTTGGGGAACAGCTGCACGTCAAACTTACCGGGAAGACGAGCGTCAAGCTCGCGCTTTAGGTTGCGAGCCATGACAGCGTAGGGATCTTGCTCGCTATCCGACGTGGTCCAGCCGACGCGGAGAGGTTCTTGAGCCAGCGCTGGTGGCGCAATTGTACCAATGGCAACGGCTGCGAGCAGCGCTACGGCGATCTGTTTCAGATTAATCATCATGGTTTCCTCCCTTGTGATGATCACGATTAACTTGGTTCAAATCCGTATAGACGGGCCGGGTTATCCGCTAGAATTCGGTCGCGCGTCTTTGAGTCTGGCGCCCAATCGTCAAGCATGTTCAGAAGGGCGCCATCGTTAGGCATGTCGACGTTTATGTATGGGTGTGGCCAGTCGGAGGCCCAAAGAACCCGCTCCGGATTGGCCTTTATTATTTCTCGTGCGAAAGGCGCGATGTCGGTATAGGGCGTTTCGTTCTGCCCCGTAATTCTATAGCTTCCAGAGAGCTTCACCCAAGACTTGCCCTCCGCTACCAGCGACAGCATCTCACGAAATCCGCGATGGTTGACGCCAGCTGATGTCGGCATATGGCCAAGGTGGTCGAAGACGGTTTCCACCGGCAGCGTCCCAAGAGTCTCGCGAATATCCGCGAATTCCGAGACGTCGATCAGCATTTGCAGATGCCAACCGAGCGGTGCGATCTTTTCCGCGATTCGGCGGACATCCGAAACTTCGACACCAGAGCGGAAGAGCAGATTCAGGCGCACGCCGCGTGCTCCGTCGTCGTGCATCTTTTGAAGCTCTTCCTCAGAAATATCCTCGTCAACGACCACGACCGCGCGTAGCCGGTTTCGACGGCGGCGTACAGCGTCGAGCGTACAGCGATTGTCTCGGCCATAGACCGACGGCTGCACGATCACACCGCGCTCTATGTGCAGTGTATCGAGCATGTGAAAGTACTGCGCTATGCTCGCTTCTGGCGGTGTATAGGTACGGTCAGGGGTGTAGGGATAGTGCGAACTCGGTCCGAAGATATGCGCATGGCAATCCGTGGCGCCTCGTGGAAGCGTAAATCGTGGCGCATATGGATTTGGATCGGCGGCTGCGCAGAAACGGGGCCTTGCTTCACCAAGTGATGTCATTCGACTTTCCTCCCAGCCTTGTAGGCCGCGCAAGCCAAGCCGATCGGCGGTGCGCAGCACATGGTTCCACGCCGCTCGCCGAGCCTTGTCCGGGTCGCCGCTGCGGATGGATTCAAGAATTGTGCGGAGTTCTCTTTCGATCTGCTGTGGCCCATCGCCACGCAGCGCGGACTTCGCTAGATTTTCCGATATGCCCACATCGATGCGTTCATAGAGGAAGCGCAACAAATCGCGGAAATATGCATTGTTCGTTGCCGTCGCGACGTGCTGATGAAAGCTACGTTGTTCGTCACCGGCAGCTTCTCCAGACTCAAGCGCATTTTGAACCGCAGAAAAACAAGCTTCTATATCTGTCAACTGTTGGATGGTTCTACGCCTTGCAGCCATTGCTGCTCCGGCGACTTCGATGTCCATTCTCAATTCGAGGATCTGCCGAAGGTTCTCAAGCGAGGACAGCAAATTGGGGTCAATCTTGAACCCCGCTGCGGCCACGGGAGAACAAACAAATGCGCCAATACCATGCCGTGTCTCGACAAGGCCAGCCTCCCTAAGTTGCGCGATTGCTTCCCTTACCGCGCTTCTTCCTGCGTTGAAAGTTTGCACCATTTCGGCTTCGGTCGGCAGCTTGTCCCCAACGGAGAACTCTCCCGATCGGATCATTTCAGCGAGCTGACCGGCAATCTCATCGGAGATTCTTCTCCGTTCAACTGGGCGAGCGCGCAGGGTGATATTTGGGCTGGTAGCCAAAACAGTTCCTCCTTAATTAAGGTCATTAGCAGACAACAGGTCATCAGACAACTGTGAACTTATCGTACGACGTCTGAAGTCGGCGTTTTTAGCTTATTGGCGGTTGATGTCTAAGTCCGACGCACGAACTTGATGAGCCAATTTCGCCCATTAACATCCAAGTAGCGCTTCATTTTGGGGGGGCAGGGCGCGTGTAAGCGAGAGAAGCGTTCGACTCCTGATGTTTGAGGCATGCCCTGAGACGCTATGCGGCGCATTCAAGTGTCACCTTTTAAGAATCCAGTCAGGTTGCCCGCATCTAGCTACCGGTCGTGACGTTTGCATGCCCAAATGCGGGCGCGCAAACGTGATGCTTCGCGAGGGTCTTGGCGGCAAAATCAAGGTCTAGAAACAAACCTACTTGACTTGGTATACCAAATTGGTAGTTATGGCATATGAAAAATGAAGAGAACTTGAGCGCGACCACCTTAAAGCAAGCGGCCACCGAAGCCCTTCGAGAGCTCATCCTGCGCGGACGAGTTCGGCCTGGCGATCAACTAAAAGAGCGCGAGGTCGCTGACATGATAGGGGTTAGCCGAACCCCTTTGCGTGAGGCTTTGAACCAATTGGAGCGCGAAGGGCTGGTGCAAAGCCAGCCGCATCGTGGCTATTCCGTCACGGCTATCGATCTGAAGACCGGTCAGCAGTTGCTGGATTTGAGACGTGTTCTTGATGGTTATGCGGCAAGGCTAGCCGCGGGCGCTATTTCGCAAAAAGGGATCGAAGACCTCGATGGCATCCTCGGTCGGCTTGCTCTTTTTGAAGCGATGGAAACGCCGACCGTTGATGACCTGGCCGAGGAGGTTCGAATTGGTTTGAGAATTCATGAAGTCATCGCAAGGGAAAGCGGCGATGCGTTCCTGTACGAGACGCTTAAGGTTCTCTATGGCAGGCTCACTCTTTTGATCTGGGTGGATGTGCTCTGGATCGACAAATGGGATGACACGCGCGCGGAGCACAAAGAGATTGTTGCTGCAGTCAAGGCGGGCGACGCGGCGCGCGCTTCCGCGGCGGCCGAAGTCCACGTCGGGCGCGCGCGGGCTGATCTGCAGCGCGTGATCGATGCCCAGTGGACTTGTCACGGTTTGATTCCGCCTCCTTAAATAGACTATTTGTCATTAAGGAGAAGAATTATGGCAGTTTCAC
>NZ_JAAPBB010000307.1:0-386 GCF_019730395.1 Ochrobactrum sp. SFR4
TCAATCAAATGTTGTGGCCCCGCATTACCTATCGCCCCGATGGAATACATAAATGGCCGCCCTATCAGCACATAATCCGCACCCAGCGCGATCATACGGGCAATATCGAGTCCGGTTCTGACACCGCCATCGACGAGAATAACCGCATCTTTGCCAAGCTTTTCTCGTACCAACGGCAACATTGAAACGGAGGACGGCGCTGCATCGAGCTGCCGACCACCATGGTTTGAAACAACGATGCCGTCTGCTCCGAGCGCGATATAATGCTGAGCCTCCTCAGGACTGAGGATACCTTTCACGACAATCTTACCCTGCCATTGATCACGGATACGTTTGAAGCGCTCCTGCGTGATGTGCCCTGCGAGAACGCGGTCAAGAAATTCGCC
>NZ_JAAPBB010000308.1:0-385 GCF_019730395.1 Ochrobactrum sp. SFR4
GACCTTGGGACCAGTTTTGAAAAGCGGGTGAGATTCCGTCAATGATCTGATCTTGGAGAGGACATTAGACATGTCCTTGTTCCGATTGAACACCATGATTGCTGTCTTCGTATCGCGCCAGGACAGGTATCCCAGAAGTTGATCGATCGTATCGCTAAAGCCTTTGTCGCCTCGCCAGAATTTGCACTCGGCGATGAAGATATTACGCCCCTCGTCACGCACTAGAATGTCGGTTTTGCCCTCAGCGTTGAATGTTTCTCCGGTTGCTTTTCCCTCGTAGTGCCCATTCAGTTGCACTAGGAAATGCTGGCGAATATCTTCTTCTTGCATAGTCGCAAATGACGATGGGCTGCGCTCCATTACCAAGGTCATGTCTTGAATGATT
>NZ_JAAPBB010000309.1:0-385 GCF_019730395.1 Ochrobactrum sp. SFR4
TAATACTGTTATTCGGTATATCACCTTTATAAGGGCCAACCGCATCAGTGGCCGTATTGATGATAGGAGCCGCAGGTCGCGCTGTATCAACAGTCACCACATAACCCGGTGCAGTCAGATCCAGGGTTCCCATGTTGCCGGCTTTATCGATACCCAATGTGCGGAATGTATGCGTTCCGTCAGGTAAGCTGCCAGTTGTATAGGTCCACTTACCGTCTGCGTCGGCTTTGACCTCACCAATTTGTGTCGAACCATTATAGATACGGACAGTTGCAAAGGGCTCTGTCGTTCCTTTTAGCTCCAATGTTTTGTCATTGGTGAAGCCATTTTTCGCGATTACACCCGCATAAATACCCTCATCCGCAACTACTTGATCAATAATAGG
>NZ_JAAPBB010000310.1:0-385 GCF_019730395.1 Ochrobactrum sp. SFR4
TATACAGCGTCATTGAAAATCCGCCATTTAACTGCAAATGGCGGATTTTTAATTTTAGTGGAGTTTTGAGGTGGCGATTGAAACTCTTGCTCATGGTGCAGGAGTTTTACATGTTTGCGGTGTTGAATGCGCTCGGCCGCTTTTGCGGCAGTTTCGCAGTTCCGGCAGGTTTTTAGCGCATAATCTTAAAATTCGCGGGCAACAGAACGGACTGGCCGCTTTTTTAAAGTCATCTATAGTTCAGAGAATTTTTAAGAGGTGGCCATGCAAGTGACAGATATATTGACGCATACACCTTGGTGGGTGTGGGTTTTGCTGGTATATCTTGTTTATGTCGGCGTTCGTCTTCTGTCGCCAACGACAGTCTCTCCCAAGGGGATGTTGT
>NZ_JAAPBB010000311.1:0-384 GCF_019730395.1 Ochrobactrum sp. SFR4
GCTGAGAGCCGATAGAATCCAGCCTTGCGAGCGGGCAGTGCCGTCTGAAATATTGCCAAGCGCAATGGCGGGGATACAAAGAACACCAATCAGGAAGGCCGGCCAGTAATAGGGCTCGAATTCTGCACTCAGAATTTTGAGCACTGCAATGGCGATCAGTGTAATTGCACTTGCACTGATAAGCGCAAAGACGGGGCCGGTACGCAAAATACCTCGGGCATCATTGCTCTGATTTTTTTGTAAATATTGCGGCACATAGCGGATGATAGTGGTGTGAAAGCCAAAACAGGCAAGGTCACCGAGGATCAGTGTCACTGTCCAGACAAGGACATAGATACCAAACTCAAAACTGCCCATCAGGCGGGCAAGCACGACCTGACTGAG
>NZ_JAAPBB010000312.1:0-384 GCF_019730395.1 Ochrobactrum sp. SFR4
CAGCACGGGAATGAAGGTTCTGGTCCGCGGCCGCATCCATTACACCAAATGGACCGACCAACAGGGCGTCGATCGCTACGGCTGCGAAATCATCGCCGAGACAGTAGACTTCCTTAGCCGGATGAAGCAGACCGTAAACAGCGAAGGCAAGTTCATTGACGACGAGGACATCCCGTTCTGAGCGGGAGCCGGAGAGCCCGGCGGCCATTGCCGTTGGGGCTGGTCCCTGGAGAGCTTGTGCCTGCTCAAGTTGGAGATCAGCGTGAAAGGGCGCTTTCCCCGATGGCATTGAGGTTCAGCATGGCCGCAATACCGATGAACAGGCCGCCCGCGCCACCAAGCAAGTTGAGGGCGATGGTCGAGTCGATCGCATTCTTGGTGATG
>NZ_JAAPBB010000313.1:0-382 GCF_019730395.1 Ochrobactrum sp. SFR4
TATGGATCAGATCGCCGGATTTCATGTACATCGTGGTGTTCTTGCCGTTGGTACTCGTAAAACTCCGAATGATATCAATACATTAATTAATCACATGCCGAAAAATGGCCTGATGCTCATTCTGTGCGGCATATCCAATCATGATAATATCGGCTCGATTTTCCGTAATGCAGCGGCTTTTGAAGCAGCCTGCGTTTTACTTGATGAAACCTGCTGTGACCCGCTTTACCGTAAAGCAATCCGCGTTTCTGTCGGCGCAACTCTGCAGGTTCCTTATGCACATTCCTGCCAGATTGATGATATTGTGAAGACTGTGGCTGAGGCGGGAATTAACCTCATCGCCCTCTCGCCGCAAAGCACGCAATCTCTCTATGATCTGCCT
>NZ_JAAPBB010000314.1:0-382 GCF_019730395.1 Ochrobactrum sp. SFR4
CGATACCATTTATGTCCGTGAGCGGTTATTCTGATCAGCAAATAGTGGGGCATACAGCAGTTTCAGAAGCTGAGATGAGGATGTTGTGAAGCAAAAGTCTTTGCGGATTATCCATTGCTTCCGCTCACCTGTCGGCGGCGTGTTCCGGCATATTCGCGATCTGGCAGCGATGCAAAATGCTGCCGGTCATCAGGTCGGAGTCATCTGCGAATTATGCGAAGACGGTGCGCTCGAACAGACGCAATTTGCATCACTCCTGCCGGATTTAGCGCTGGGACTGCACCGCATTCCAATCAGCCGTAAAATCGGCCTCAGTGATATTGGTGCTATTCTCGCAACACGAAAATTATTCAAGCATCTGCGACCGGATATTGTGCATGGT
>NZ_JAAPBB010000034.1:0-8133 GCF_019730395.1 Ochrobactrum sp. SFR4
GTGAAACTGCCATAATTCTTCTCCTTAATGACAAATAGTCTATTTAAGGAGGCGGAATCAAACCGTGACAAGTCCAGCCAGTCTCGCCACGCGGTTCGGACAACAGGTCTCTCCCTGATCCCGCAGATCATCGTGCAGCTTGCGGTATCCATAGACCTTGCCGCTGTCGTGCCATGCATTCCTGAACAGCATTGTCTGGCGAATATCTTCGTTGGCACGTTTGCTGAACGGCTGCTTCAGCCAGGCATAAAAACCGCTGGGATGAACACAAAGCATGCGGCACATCACACGCACATTGAATTGCACACGATGCATCTTGATGAACGCGTACATCATTTTGCATCCTTGGCGAAGTACGCGGTGGCTTTTTTTAGGATGTCACGCTCCTCAGTGACACGAGCAAGTTCCTGCTTCAGTCGCCTGATCTCTGACGATTGATCGTCCTTCGCCCCCGATTGCGGAGAAACGCTATAGCGCTTCATCCATCCATAAAGCGGTGCGTGCTGACACCCAGACGCTTCGAAACATCCGCGACTGAATAACCGCGCTCCGTGATCTGTTTGATCGCATCCCGCCTGAATTCGTCCGTGAAATTACCCTTGCCCATCAATAGCTCCTTGCCTCATTTTTAGGAGACAAGGTGTCTAACAAACTCGGGGCTATTCAAACAAGCAGTTCCAGTTACTGTTAATTATTGGCGCAACGCCTATTCTTAAGCGAGCTTGGCGTGGTGCACCTATACCAAAGTGAGTTACGGGATTGACAGTCTGCCGTCCTTATAAGGTTGTAACTATAGCACTAGCGAACAAAATCGCACACACGATCTGGGCCCTCTTGTTAAAAGGTGGCAGGTATCAAGCGTGATGAACCAGCAGATTATCGATCATACCGTCTGACTCACGGCACATCAGTGTGCATAAAGTTGATCAGACAACCCAAATAAAACGTGGGGCTAAAACGCCGTTATTATTTTTTCCTTACTATTATCCATATATTGTGCCGATCATCCAATACAAAATCACAATAATTTTTCATTGATGTTTCAAAATTTTGTGGTTCGCATGTTACGACTGTAGTTCGTGAAAAATGAGGATGTAATTGGTGAAATGCAATCGTGTACATCGGTCGCATAATGTGAAGACGTATTATAGATCAACGGTTTCTCGTACAGTTCTTCTAAATAATCGGGATGTAGTGCTTTTTCCAATTCTTGGTGTAAGCGCATTTCTCTGTGGCATGGTGCTTGATAGTCCGGCGCAAGCAGCTTGTGTTGCTACATCGGGGAGCAACTACAGCTGTTCGGGAGCGACGAATACGACCCAGTCCATTACTGCGCCCGGTGCCAGTGTCACGACTGCGAACGGGTTCGGCGTCTCGACTTCGAACGGACCGGGTATTGTTGTTACGGGGAACGGTGCGCCAAGCTACAATGACCGGTTTTTTTCCAACATTCAGGCGGATTCTGGTTCGGCGTTAAGCCTGATTGCAGGAACAATGACTACTCCTGGCGACTTAAGCACCGTTCAGGGGGGCAGCGGAATTTTCGTAAATACCAATGGCGTGCTTAAGGGCGCTACGGATGGGGTCGGTATTGCAGCGGTCAATGGCTTGACTGGTGCGATAGATATTACTGCGGCCGGAGCTGTAACCGGCGGCGCAGGGATAAGTGCCCAGAATTATGGTGGTACGGATCTCATAGTTCATACAAGTGCCGTCACTGGGACCACGAATAATGGTATTATTGCCAACAATGTTGGCGGTACTGGCAAAACAATGGTCACAGCAACGGGTCCTGTGGCTTCACTGGGAGGAGCTGGTGTCGGTATTGGAATCCAAGCGGTTGGAGGCGTTTCGACCTTTGGCGGTGTGAGTGTTCATGCTGCGGATGTTAGCGGTTTGATCGGTATTTCGTCGACCAATATGGGCGCAGGGAACAATGAGGTTGTCGTCACGGGCAACATCGTTGCTGACGGCGGCCGCGGTATCTCTCTCATCTCGAACAATGCCGGTGCGGCAACGGAAGGCACTGGTACTTATGTGAGGGCCGATGGGAGCATTAATGCTACGGTTGAAGGCATCTACGTCTCGAATAACGGCAAGGGGGCAGGAGCTACCGGTGTCAACGTGATTGCGAATGGAGCAGTGACAAGCTCTGGTGCGGCAGGTATTAAGGTGAAGACAGGTATCGCAGCAACTGGAGGGGTCGTTGTTCAATCGAACAAGGGGATTCTTGGCGCATCTAGTGGCATCTTCGTGACAAATCGTGGTTCTGGCAATACGAATATCACGACCAATGAGACAGTTACCGCAACCGGTAACCATTATTCAGCCTCAGGTTTTGACCCATTAGGGGGGCAAATCGTCATAGATTCGGCTATATATGCTTTAGCTGGTACCAACACGACGAGTTTGACAATTGAGGCCAATGATGCGGTCAGTGGCGGCGCAGCTGGCATTTTTGCCGTTAGTCAAGGGACAGGCCCAGTGGCTGTCAAGGCAACAGGGTCAGTGTCGGCAAGTGCAGGTATCGGGTTAGGGATTCTCAATGAAGGACGCAGCGATACGGTAGTCACCACAGGAGCAGTTACGGCACTATCGCAAGATTTGTCTAACGCCGCCGCCCCGCCAATTGGTATTCTGATAGGAAATCGAACCAATGCCGGCCATCTTACACTAACGACGAATGGTGTGGTGAGAAGTGCTGCTGGAGCCATTCGCGCGCAAAATTGGTCCCTAAACGGAAATCTATCAGTTACCGCCAACGATCAGATAGTCTCGACGTTAGGCATCGGTATTGATGCGCTTCTGGGTGATCCAAACGGTTTTATTACCCCCTCACAAGCAGCTTCAGGTAATATCGTCATCTCCACTCATGAGGACGTGATTGCCGCGAGCGGTGGTATTGGAGCGACAAATAACGGCGTTGGCAATGTTTCCATTACCTCCTATGGCAAGGTGAGCGTCAAGGACGCCTTCGACACGAACGATCCGTTTGGGATCGGGGCAACAGGCCGAGGCAATATCTCCATTAATACCAAGGGAGATATTGTTGCTATCAGTGGCGGCATCAGAGCAGCTGGAGCTGCAGGACTCAACGGAGTTGGAAGTACTGGCACCATTTCGATTGTAGCGGAACGAAATGTCAGCGCTACAGGGTCATCAATGTCCCTTGCAGGTGGTATGCCGATTGCTGGTATAATGACAATGGCACAAGGAAACATTTCTACGGCCGACGTCACTACGTTTGGCATAGTCACGGGAACCGACGTAGGAATTATGGCCTTCGACATGACAACCGCTGGCGTCGGTGCGACTAATATCAATATCAAATCCGGCAGCGTAGTACAGGGGAACATGGAGGGCGTGGCGGGTTATTCCTCTGTTGTATCCGCTATGTCGATCAACAACGCCGGTACGATCCGCAATCTTTCGGTTGCTTCCAGCGATATCGCCATTGCCGCTCCAGAAGTTATGATGTTCGGGCAATCTCTGCCGGCTAATCTCATTGTGACCTCTATCATTAACGCCGGCCTCATCCAGGGTACAGTGGATCTGGCTGGTTCCGGTAACAGTTTCAGCAATCAGATTGGTGGTATCTGGAACACGGCAGGCGGCACGAACTGGTTGAGTGGTGATCTGGTCAGCGGTGGTGATGGCGAGATTTTGAATGCTGGTACGATCATTGCAGCAACTCCGGGTGCTACAGACGCGCTGACGACCACCTTTAATGGTGTCGGAGCAAACAGCTTTGACAACGCTGGCCTTGTGACCATGCAGAACAATTTTGCTGGCGATACCACCGTGATCAACGGTCATTATGGCGGTCAGGGCGGTACGGTAGCGATCGATACGGTTCTGGGCGATGACGGTTCAATAACAGACCAACTGATCGTCAACGGGGACACAAGCGGTTCAAGCCGGGTGCAGATCTTCAATGCTGGCGGTGGTGGTGCACCGACGGTTGAGGGCATCCGGATCATTGAAGTTGATGGCGCTTCAAATGGAACGTTCAGTTTGCTGAGCGATTACAAAACGAAGGATGGCGAGAATGCTGTGGTGGGTGGTGCTTATGCGTACACACTGCACAAAAATGGCATTGCGACACCGGTTGATGGTGACTGGTATTTGCGTTCACAGATTAAGCCGGTGGATCCAGTAAATCCAGGAATTGTTGTTCCGATTATCCCGCTTGAACCGTCGAAGCCCCGCTATCAGGCTGGCGCTCCGGTGTATGAGGCTTACCCGCAGGCTCTGCTTGGTCTCAATGGGATGTCGACGCTGCAGCAGCGTATTGGCAACCGGACGTGGGCGGAGGCCGGCAACCGAATTGTGGCACAAGGTGCAGATCCGGTCGGTACACCTTATGCGCCTGCTGAAGAAGCAGGGGTGGCCGTTGAAGGCAATGGTGTCTGGGGTCGGATCGAAGGTGGTTATGACCGCATCAATTGCGCGCAATCGACCACGGGTGTTGATTACCGGCAGGATGTGTTCAAGATGCAAGCCGGTATTGATGGTCAGCTGATGGAAAACGCAGGCGGCGTACTGATTGGCGGTGTGACGGTTCATTATGTACATGGGAAAACCCAAACCATATCCGTCTATGACGCGTTTAATGGTGGCGGTGAAATCAGCACCGATGGCTATGGCTTTGGCGGGACTTTGACCTGGTATGGAAACAATGGCTTTTATCTCGATACGCAGGGGCAGGCAACGTGGTACAGAAGCGATCTGGGCTATGACGGCGGGAATGCAGGTCTTGGTGATGGCCGTAAAGGCTTTGGCTATGCGCTGTCGATTGAAAGCGGACAGCGGATTGTGATTGATCCGCAATGGTCTGTAACACCACAAGCCCAGCTGATTTATTCGCGCGTGACCTTCGATGATTTCACCGATGCGTTTGGTTCATCTGTCAGTCTCGACAAGGGTGATAGCCTGCAAGGCCGGCTTGGTATTACACTGGATCATCAAACCAGTTGGCAAAATGCAAATGGCCAGATGGATCGGGCACACGTCTACGGGATCGCTAATCTCTATTATGAGTTCCTCGAAGGAACTCAGGTGAGTGTGGACAATATCTCATTTGCAAACCAGAAAGACCGCGTGTGGGGCGGTGTTGGGGTTGGCGGATCCTATAACTGGGACAATGACAAATATTCGATCTATGGGAAAGGTCTTGTTAATACGAGCCTCAACAACCCTGGTGACGGTTATTCATTGAAGGGAAATATCGGTTTCCGCGTCAAGTGGTAAAGCAATCACGGACTTGAGCCGTCATCCCCGCCCTAAGCGGTTCAAGTCCGTGAAAGGGTGCTGTGATCTACCTCCTCGGTAACGGATTATAGCACTCCCTCCTCTCTGGCGTCTGGGTATGTCAGGGAGGAGGTATAAAGTATACGATCTAGGGCTGAAACCACGATAAGTCGTTTCAAGGGTAGTAATGGTTACCGGTTTCGGGCCCACAAATCAGAAAGCGGGAAACAGCGCTGGCATACGATGGTTTCAATCGCATACACGTATGCGCGCCCGAATTGTGCCCGCGTGACAGGGACAACAGTATAAACAAATATCAAAACTGGGATTTGTTTATACTCATCTCCATGCACCAATGCCGCTCAGAGAAGTCACTGTTGTATCTTACAGTTAAAGGGAGGAATTGTATGTGCACAATATTTTTGATCACAATTGTCAAAGTAATCTTATGCCAAATAACTTGACTTTATAGCTTCATTTTATTCCAATTTTCTGGAATTTTATTTCCACCTGTCAGCTAGATATTAGATGCAATGATGTATTGTGAGCAGATTATGGCTGACTAATACTGATTTCAGAAAACAACAATAAGCAATAAATTAATCTTATAGTGGCCATAACTATGAAACGTTCAAATAGCACCTCAAATGTCCGAAATGAACTGCGCCCACTCGGTATGCACATTTCATTCATGTCCCTTACTCACGTGTTGGCGGTCGCAGAATATTTAAATTTCAGTCATGCAGCGACATATCTCGGTGTGAGCCAACCCAGCGTCAGTGAACATATTAAAAAACTGGAAACAGACTTAGGAATTGTTCTTTTTGAACGCCATACCCGCGGCGTACGATTAACAGAGGCGGGGGAATATTTTGTTGAAAATGTGAAAGTTGGCATTGACCATCTTGAACACGCCGTGAAAACAGCCACAACTTATGCTAATGGTGGTCGTGGGAGCATTCGCATAGGTACTCAAGCGCTCACCTCTGGCAGCTTTCTTGATGATTTGCTGGTTTGTTTTCGTGAAAAATACCCTGATATTACTGTAGAAATTATGGAAGGTTCAGCACGGAATATTGTCTCAAAACTTCGTGCTGATCAACTCGATATTGCATTTGTTGCTGGTGTATTGGATATTCCGGATTGTCTCTCACGCTGTATATGGCAGGAAACTCTCCAAGTTATTTTGCCAGCCAACCACATACTTGCCAATCAATCTAATATTTGTTGGGACGATTTGAGTGATGAAACCTTTCTTGTTCGTCATAATGGTACAGGGCCGCAAGTCAATGACCTTATCACTCAGCGTCTTGCAAGTAGTTGGCCGCCTCCCTTGATTCAGCGCTATGATGTCGAACGCCACACCTTATTACAACTGATAGCCCAAGGTTTTGGCATATCAGTTGCGGGTCACGAGACATCTTTACTTAATGTCCCAGGTATTGTGTTTCGTCCATTACAGGATGAGCCAGAGCCAATACCATTTTCCGCAGTCTGGTCTCCCCTCAATCAAGGTGCAATATTGCAGAATTTATTAAGCATGACTAAAAAATGAAACACTCTAACATTCACACTTGATCTTTACAACGAAACTGCTCCTTCTTATCCATGATAAGTGTCGACGTTGCCTCCAAGTTTTTATCCGCCCCCCCCATGATGAGAGGCAATGAAGCACAGGCAGCAGAACCGGCAACTGAGGCATCTACTGACGATATGGACGATGAAGATTTCGGCGGCGACGATTTTTAATCGTAACACTGTTTGAGTTAAGCTGCCGGGCATAAATCCTCCCAAGCACCGGCGGCTTAACAAAATTATATTTTATAGGAACAAATGACTCTTCTTCCCCCACCCGCCGAAGCATTGGTGCCTCAATGGCAATGGTTCATCGCGACTTGGTTTGGCGCTGGCCCTGTTGAGCCTTTGCGTGCCGGGCTGGCAATCGCCATTGCCGCTATTATCGTGCTGCCGCTTTCCAAAACCGTGAGGTTTGCAGTGCCGTTTTTTGGCTTCGTGATTCTGGTGATTGGTGTTTATCTGGCATCAACCATCGGCGACGCATCAGGTGTGAATGACGATCGTCGGATTGTCATTGATGAAGTCGCAGCATTTGTGCTGGGGGTCACTTTTTTGCGCGGACGCCATTGGTTTGCGCGCGTTGCTTTCGCGGGTCTTTTCCTACTGATTGACCGTATTAAGCCATGGCCTTTTTATTATCTGGAAAACTTGCCTTCCGGCTATGGTGTCATGACCGATGATCTTGGCCCCGCTCTCTTGCTTGGTTTGGTTTTCTATTTTGCACTCTCATTGTGGGATAAAGCCCGCAAGGCCTGACCCAAGTTCCTGTCCCACCAAAACTTCAGATCGACATGTTTCCGAAAATCGCTTCGTGGTTTCGGAATACATTTTCATTACCAGTCGCGCTGTTACACAGCGTGGCTGTTCGTTTTCCCATAATAGAAGGATTGGCCGAACCCTAATCGGTGGCCTTTGAATTCCATGATTTTCGAATGGATGTCCGATGGACTTGCCCTTATTTAGTGGAGAGCTTCTGTCTCTAATTTCCTGTTCATAGTCTCGAACTGGATCGGGGATTTATATCCGAGGGCAGAATGTCTGTGCACCGGATTATAGAACCCGTCAATGTATTCGCCAATGGCTTTGATCGCGTCCTTTCTGGTCTGGAATACAGTGCGCCAGATCAGTTCCGACTTGATCGTCTTGAAGACGGTCTCGACCATGGCATTATCATAACAATTTCCTTTTCCGCTCATGCATGGAAGTATCTCGTGAGCTTTGAAGATCTTGCGATACTCATAACTGGCATATTGGCTCCCCCTGTCCGAGTGCTGGATCAACCCCGGCTTTGGTTGCCGAATTGCA
>NZ_JAAPBB010000315.1:0-382 GCF_019730395.1 Ochrobactrum sp. SFR4
TTGTTCCAAGCGCGCATCCACAAATAGCTGCAGCTTCTTCATACGAAAAACCAGAGGCGCCTACCAGAATAATCGCCTCCCGTTGATCATCAGGGAGTAGATTGAGCGCCACACGAAAATCGTGTAAATCAAGTGAGCCGTACTGTGCTGGATGAATTGCAATATTATTACAATATATGCCTTCGCTATCTTGAACCTCACGGCCGCGTTTTCTCATCAAATTATAAAATTCATTGCGTAGAATAGTGAAGAGCCAAGCATTTATGTTTGTACCTTTTTCAAATAGGTCCTGTTTTGCCCATGCTTTTAAAACGGTCTCCAGTCTGGGTGCTGATCCTCGCCTTCAAACAAATCAGGATCAATCACGTTTTCCGGCTCTGAA
>NZ_JAAPBB010000316.1:0-382 GCF_019730395.1 Ochrobactrum sp. SFR4
GAATTGCTTCCGTTTAGTTTCCAGACTGATGTGATCGGTTAAAGCCATGACTGAAGCTGCTCTGATTTTACGTGCCCGTCTGAATGAGGCTTTTGCCGGTGAGACACTGAAAACAGCAGTTGTGCTGGGGTCCGGTCTTGGCGGGCTGGTTGGTGAACTCGATGATCCGGTGCATATCCGCTATTCAGATCTGCCGGATTTTCCTAAAAGCGGTGTCAGCGGCCATGCGGGCGAGGTGGTTTTCGGTCGCCTTTCCGGCAAACTGGTGATGGTGCTGGCAGGTCGTGCGCATTATTACGAGCAGGGCAATGCAAGTGCCATGCGTCCAGTGCTGGAAACACTGAAAGCACTCGGTCTTGAAATGTTGATCCTGACCAATGCT
>NZ_JAAPBB010000317.1:0-382 GCF_019730395.1 Ochrobactrum sp. SFR4
GTTCCTTCACCGTCAATAAGATCGTAAGTTCTTTGCAGGCTGGCAATATCCGGCTGGGCAAAAATCGCCTCAGCCAAAGGACGGAATGCAGACGAGGTCTGATCAGTCTGAATAGCATTAATCGTAGTGCCAACAGATATGCCGTTTTCGGTTAGTCCGCGTTCGGCATAATCAATATTCGCCCCCAAAATTGTTTCCTTATCTGTATACTCCAGCGTGTAAGTGGCAACAGCAGTATTTGGCGCAACCAAAA
This sequence comes from Ochrobactrum sp. SFR4, assembly GCF_019730395.1. Classification (NCBI taxonomy): domain Bacteria; kingdom Pseudomonadati; phylum Pseudomonadota; class Alphaproteobacteria; order Hyphomicrobiales; family Brucellaceae; genus Ochrobactrum; species Ochrobactrum sp. SFR4. The sequence goes on from NZ_JAAPBB010000317.1 coordinate 254, forward strand.
GCATACCATCATCATTCACCCCGCCTTCGGCACGAAGCGCGACATAATCATTACGCCCGCTTTTCGCATAGCCGCTATTGGCAACACTCAGTGCCATAGACCCGCCAAGATTTGCAGAACCACTCACAT
>NZ_JAAPBB010000318.1:0-381 GCF_019730395.1 Ochrobactrum sp. SFR4
AAGGCTTTCCGCTTACTGGCAGCAACCCGCGAAGAAGGCATTGTGCAAATCTCGCTCAATTCCCATGCGGAACCGCTGATTAAATTACAGCGGGCATTGGAGAAACACCTCGGATTGTTTGAGGCGATTGTTGTGCCATCCTCTGACCAGTCGGAAGCCAGTCTGTCTGCGGTCATCGGCCATGCCACAGGGCGCTATCTCTCCGATCGTCTGCAAGACGGACTGACGATCGGTGTTGGCTGGGGTGCAACCCTGCAAGCCTGCATGAGCAATCTGAAGTGGCGCGAAATCAGCGATCTTTCAGTTATCTCTCTGCTGGGCGGTCTGACCCATTCTATGGCCTATAACCCGTCCGCGGTCGCATGGCGACTGGCGGAATTT
>NZ_JAAPBB010000319.1:0-381 GCF_019730395.1 Ochrobactrum sp. SFR4
GTATCGAGTCCAAACCTCCCGCATGATTTCATCAAGCGCGTTCCCGCGCGCGCAGCCGATCGCGGCCGCGTAGTGCGTCCTCAACATATGCCCTCGTCCTTCCTTTTGAAGGACATGACAGCGCGGACGGCAGGCACAGCTTTCCCCGTTTCCGCAAGAATCAATCTTGCGAATTGGAGTGCTCTAGCGTAGATAAGGGGAGACTTTGATGGCCCCGGCTCTACGGTGTGTCTGACGGCCTATAAAACGCTCGACCGCGCCAACGGTCGGGCGTTTTGCCGTTATGTCCCTTGCTTCGCTTCGATATAGAACCTCAACGCTTCCTCGATGATCGGCGCGCGCCCTCGCAAGCCCGCGTCGTCCTTCAGGCGGTCAATCGCC
>NZ_JAAPBB010000320.1:0-381 GCF_019730395.1 Ochrobactrum sp. SFR4
ATTTATAGTGGCTTGCTTGGCAGTAACAGCCAAAGCCACCGTTTCGGCAGCACTGCAACACTACGGTTTTAAAGCATATAAAAATCCAAGGCTCCCTTTTACCGGAGCCTTGGATTCCAATGAATTAAACATTCAAAATGCAATATTTAAACAAAGGTAAACACTCTGCTTGCCTTAATGTTATTATACGAGACATAGAGAGTACCAGCCTCCCGCGTAGAATAGAATAAGTTGTTCCAAATACCCATTCTAACAATAAATTCCCCATTTGCATTGGTTCGCATTACAACTTCATTAATTGAGTTCGTCTGTGGAGAACCTACCTGCTGCAGACGCTCAGTTGCATTGTTAGCTATACCACTCCGATAACCAGAGCCGTAA
>NZ_JAAPBB010000321.1:0-380 GCF_019730395.1 Ochrobactrum sp. SFR4
GATGACGACCTCATCGATGTGCCATTTGTCGTTTGGCTTTGATCGATTCCTGCGGATACAGTCCGCAAAATGACGACCAAAGCGATTAATCCAGAGGCGAACGGTTTCCCGGCTGACAATGACGCCGCGCTCAGCAAGCAGGTCTTCCACATCGGCCGTGCTCAACGCAAACCGGTGATAGGTCCAGACCGCGTAGGCAACAATTTCACGCGGAAAACGAAACTGAACCGCGCCGGGTTTGCCGGAGGCCGTTTGGTTTAAGTTATGCGGCCATAGCCGGGGCGTCCAGCCTTGCGTAGTAGCGCTGTTCGGCTTCGGCTGGCGATATGTTGCTGATGGGCTCCAGAAGGCGGCGGTTGTTGAGGTCGTGTCTCGGAAGT
>NZ_JAAPBB010000322.1:0-380 GCF_019730395.1 Ochrobactrum sp. SFR4
GCGCAACAAAATTGTGCGCCCGTTCATCAAGCTGCACACGCAGGTGATCACCTTGATACACACTATCCAAAACACTGGTTTTAAAATGATTGTCGCCTGTGGTTTCAGTGCCCAGTTCAATACGTTCCGGCCGCACGGATAAGAATACTTTCTTTCCCGTGTTGAACTGCGCTGTGGAAGCGGCCGTTACTAACTGACCATCATGCAGCCGTACCAATGCATTCCTGCCTTCCATCCGCTCCACTATGCCCTCAATGAGATTAGTCTCACCAATGAATTCCGCAACAAAACGGGTCTGTGGCTCGTCGTAGATCGCACGCGGCGTACCAATCTGCTCGATACGTCCCTTGTTGAAAACAGCAATACGATCCGACATCGTC
>NZ_JAAPBB010000323.1:0-379 GCF_019730395.1 Ochrobactrum sp. SFR4
GGTGCCGTTTTGGCTGCTGCCGATCAGGACCACTTGGACCTTGAGCAGAAGATCGAAATCAAACCGAGCGACCTGATCCCGCATGCCCCTGTCACAGAGCAGCACCTGGATGCGCCGATGGCGATTGCTGATCTTTGCATGGCAACCATCGATATGAGTGACAATACCGCCGCCAATCTGCTGATCAAAGCACTGGGCGGCCCAGAAAAGGTGACGGACTTCTTTCGTAGTCTTGGTGATAGCGAAAGCCGTCTAGACCGTTATGAGCCCGAGTTGAACCTCTCAGCCGAGAGTGACCTTCGCGATACCACGACCCCGCTTGCGATGGCCCATACACTAGAGACCCTCCTGATTGAGGATTTTCTGGCTGCGAACTCGC
>NZ_JAAPBB010000324.1:0-379 GCF_019730395.1 Ochrobactrum sp. SFR4
TATCAGATTAAGCTTCGAGCTTTCATTCAGTACGATTTTATCTGTTACTGATAAAACGGTGTGGCCAAGATTAACATCGCCCGCACTGGTCAGTGAACCGAGTGAAAGGCGATGGGCATTTAACCGGCTGACATCAAGACTGGCGTTTTGGTCAATATGTACAGATGCCGTACCACCATCTGCATCTCCCAAAAATTGTGTATTACCGCCTTCACTTGTCATAATTGTAGCCTGTCCGGCTGAGCTGTTACTACTGAATATGAAATCCCCAGCATTAATAATGAAGCTGGAGCCAGCGTTTGCGTGATCCTGAAAACGTATATTGGCATCCGCATTGTTTATTAGGCGGGCGTCTTTTGCGTTGCTTTTACCAGAAAAC
>NZ_JAAPBB010000035.1:0-7333 GCF_019730395.1 Ochrobactrum sp. SFR4
GAAACTGCCATAATTCTTCTCCTTAATGACAAATAGTCTATTTAAGGAGGCGGAATCAAACCGTGACAAGTCCAGAATAAGCCTTGAACCGATCGTCGCCTTCATTGTTGAGGATAGCTTCGGCGAGGATGGAACGTGCGGAGTTGCCCGTGCACAGGAAGAGTACGTTAAAGGTCTTTTCGGTCATTTCTGTGATCCTTGGCTAGGTCGGCGGACGAATAAGTTTCATGATGGTCGCCGATGATGGGCAGAGTGAGGAAAGCTGCCGGGTTGCGAGCACCCCAGCTGGCAGATTTTTCCGCTGAACTTCGATGAATCCGAGATGCTCGAAAAACGGCGATGCGTTCGTTGTCGCAAGGTAAACATCGTGGCCTCGCTCGACATGCGCCATAACCGCCGAGACGGCTGCATGGCCGACACCTTTCCCTCTTTGACCCGAAAGAACGACCACTGATCTCAGAAGCTGATCACCCCCGCATGCTTCAAGACCTGCGAAGCCGACCGTCTGATCATCGTCGAACACAATCCTGAAGAACATCCGCCCCTCATCCTCGATGTCATCCGTCGGAAGATCGGCGTCCACTAGCGCTTTTTTGAGATCGAGATTGCTCCCGTGCACGCGTTCGATCCTGAGGGCACTCATGCCAGACTTTCCTGCGGGGTCGGGATACAACACGGGGTAAGTTCAGCGATGAGTGGGGCACACAGTTCAGCTGATCCACCGCAACAATCCTTTAGAAGAAACAACGTCATATCGCGAAGCTGTTCAATCTTCGCACGATACATGATGATCCTGCTGTGCCGTTGCGATGATACGAGCCCTGCCCGCGACAGAATATTCAAATGCGCCGACATGGTATTTTGCGGCACCACGAGTGCACGCGCTATATCGCCGGCCGGCAGCCCTTCCCGCGCATGCTTTACAAGCAGCCGAAAGGTTTCAAGACGGGTTGGTTGAGCGAGCGCTGCAAGAGCGAGAATTGCCTGTTCTTTTTCCATATATCTAGATTACTAGAATTATGGTCAAAGTCAACATGTTTATTATATCGTGCCCTGCAAAGTGTTTCCTCGGATAAGGCGCGAAACGACTCCACAACGATACCATAGGTCGCGCGGCGAGCCTCAAAACTTCTGCATCTCAGGATCACACTATCGCCTTGCGCACGGTGGCCGCGACCCATTCGGACAGGATGACCGTCGCTAGAATGAGGATGAAAATCGTCGTCACCTGGGGCCAGGCAACATATTCAGAGAAGACTGAAGCTTGAGACCGAGCCCGCCTGCACCAACGAGGCCGAGGATCGCCGATTCCCTGATGTTGATATCCCAACGGAACACGGTAATCCCGAGGAACGATGGCAGAATCTGAGGCACAATCGCGTAGTCGATCACCTGCATGCAACTTGCACCGGTCGATGAGACGGCTTCAACTTGCATCTGGTCAATCTCCTCGATCGTTTCATAAAGAAGCTTGCCGACGAAGCCGATTGACCGCAGAGCGATCGCGATGATGCCGGCAAGTAGTCCAAGCCCGAAAATGGAGACAAGCAGCAGTGCCCAGATCAGCGAGTTGATAGAGCGTGATGCCACAATCAGGAAAAGTGCGATCCGCCGAAACACAAGCATGCTTGGCGTCGTGTTGCGTGCAGCGAGAAACGCGATCGGTACCGCCAGCACCGTGCCGGCGAGCGCTCCAAGCGTCACCATGTTGAGCGTTGCACCGATACCCCCTGCCCCGACGATGCCGATAACGGCCGATTCACGGAAGTTAATGTCAAACCGGTAGAGCGAAAGTCCTATCAACCTCGGCATCACCTGAGGTTGGACCGCATAATTGACGAGCTGCAGCCACGATGCCCCTGTGGCACGGACAGCCTCTGCCTGCTGTTCATCGATTTCTTCGATAGCATCTGCAAGCAGCTTTGCTACGAAACCAATCGTCGCGAACGTGAGCGTCAGGAAGCCAGCGAAGGGGCCGAATCCGAACATCGCGACGAGCAGGATCGCAATGATGATTTCTTGAAAGGCGCGCGATGTGGCAATGATCGAACGGCACACATAGTAGACTGGCACCGGCGCGAGATTACGCGCCCCGCCGATACCAATCGGAACGGAAATGAGGATGCCGACGATTGTCGAGGTCACAGTCATCGTCAGGCTCTCTTCAAGTCCCTGCGCGATGTCACGCAAGCGCGTGGTGAAATCCGGAACCAGAAAATCTTGCAGGAAACGCCAGCCACGATCCAGACTTTCGTAGGCGCGTGCCCAGTTTATCTCGATCGTCGCCACGGCAGCGATGATATAGATCAACACACACATAGATCAGCCAGCGCAAAACCGCGGATTTGATAAACAGCGGTGGCCGCCGCCACCTGTCGGGATAGCGCATTGACACCACCTCGGCCATCAGAGGGCTCCCGCCATGTGCTCTTGCGCTTGTTTGCGCTCAATAGCTGCGAGACGCTCTTCTTCGACATCATCCTGGGCTTGCTTCTGCATAGCGACCCAGTCCTCTTCGCCGTAGATGCGGGTGAGTGCAGCTGTGTCGAGTTGATCAGGCGTACCGTCGAAGACCACTTCACCGGCTCGCAGGCCGATAATCCTTTGCACAAAGGCTTGGGCCAGCAGAACGTAGTGGATGTTAATGACTGCCGGAAGGTTACGTTCCCTGCAGATCTCAACAATCAGCCGCATGATCTGCCGTGAGGTCTTGGGGTCGAGCGACGCTGTTGGCTCATCGACAAGAAGCAGTTCAGGGTCTTGCTCCAACGCTCGCGCGATCCCGACGCGCTGGCGCTGACCGCCTGAAAGGGCATCGGCCCGCTTGTCGGCATGAGCCGTCAAACCAACGCGATCCAGAAGTGCGAATGCGTTCAGCACGTAGTCTGCGGGGTAGCGGCGTAAAAAGCTGCGCCAGAACGGAACGTAGCCGAGCCGACCGGAGAGCACATTTTCCATCACGGTCAGCCGCTCAACCAAAGCATATTCCTGGAAGATCATGCCAATACGGCGGCGCGCGACCCTGAGATCAGATCGCGACAACGCGGTAACATCGCGTTCGCCAAGAAAGATCTTGCCGGCCGTCGGTTCGATAAGACGATTCACGCAGCGGATGAGACTGGACTTTCCGGCTCCCGAGGGTCCGATCAACCCAACGACCTGGCCAGCAGGGATTTGCAAGTTAATCCCGTTCAGCGCCTTGTCGCCGGTCTTGTAGGTTTTCGTGAGCCCCGTGATCCTCAGCATTATCGTTCTCCGCCTTCACAACCTGAGTAAGCGCCGGGTCGCGTGTACGACCCGGCGCCTATTGGTCCAACGTGTTTACTTGCACGCATAGGTGACGCCATTGGCTTCGTCGATCTGGCGAACGACAGACCAGTTTTCCTTGAAGGAGATTGGAATGAATTTTTCCTGCGGCGGTTCCGAGGTCTCGAATTCCTTCAAGAGCGCCGAGCCTTCCCAGTTGTAGGAGAAAAAGGCGTCTTTGATCTTTTCCTGCAATTCCGGGGTCAGATTGTGGGCCACGCCGTAACCTGTGGTCGGGAAAGTCTGCGATTTGAAGATTGAGATAATCTGGTCTGCCTTGACGATATCACGGGCGACCATTCGCTTCATGACGGAATTTGCAACCGCGGCAGCTGGGTAGTCCTTGTTGGCAACGCCGAGGACCGAATTGTCGTGCTTGCCGGAGAAAACCGGTTCAAAGTCCTTACCTGCCTCAAGTTTGTATCCGGACTTCAGCAATGCCGAGGGTGCCTTGAAACCGGAGTTGGACGTCTCAGCAGTGAAGGCGAGTTTCTTGCCCTTCACATCTTCAATCTTTTCAATCCCAGAGTCTGGGTAGGTAATGATCTCCATTTCGTAGCCGAAAGCGCCGTCCTTGGACGCCATCATCGCAAACGGCCGGAACCCGGCGCAGGCGACAGCGATCGGATTGGAGCCGGTGTTGAAGCCGGATACGTGCAGACGACCGGCGCGCATGGCTTCGATCTGAGCCGCGTTCTCCTGAACTGGGAAGAACTGGTCCTTCTTGCCAGTCTTTTCTGCGAGGTGATTGAGGAAGCCTTTCCAGACATCGGCGTAAACAGCTGGATCTTCGACCGGGGTGTAGGCGAACACCAGTGTATCAGGGTCCACAAGCTGGCTGGTATCGGTCGGAATGTCGGCGACCATATCGCCGTCCGCATCCGCGTAGCGGGCGTCGAGTTTAAAGTCCGCCTGAGCTGGCATTGCAAAAGCTACGGATATCGCCAGTGCGGCCATCAGGTTCTCCATCGATCCAAAACACACACCTACGCTTATTCGGTACTTGCACTACAGGAAGATGACAACATTGCATTTTTCCAGAAATACGGATTTATTCTGCGTGTTTTGTTAGCCCCAGCTTGATCAATCGAGTAACAGTCTATATATCTAGACATATGGAAAAATCAGCTATCGTAGAGGCATTTGCAGCCATTGCGCAAACCACGCGACTTGATGCACTGCGTCTTCTCCTGGATCACTCGCCGGAGGGATTGCCCTCAGGAGACATCGGAAAACTGCTCGATATTCCGCAAAACACGATGTTGTCTCATCTCAACGTGTTGAAGCGCGCCGGACTGGTCCAAACCCAACGCATCGGCACCACGATAATTTATCGGCCAAATACCGAGCTCGTCTGGAGGTTGGTGAAGTTTTTGGCGACGGACTTGGCCTAGTCGGCCCGAAACTGCGATTTTGGCCATTTCAAAGAACAAAGTCTGAACTTGCGATCAGAGAACGGGCGTTATGGAACGTGAACTGATGGGTTTATTGTTAAATACCTTGCAAAAATTAATTGATTGCGCGATGATGTTTCAATAGATTACACGGCAAAAGGAGCTCCCCCCCGTAATGTCTGCCGAAATCATTGATCACAATACATTGTCACGTCTTGTTGAAGCTGGTGCCGTACGCGGTGCACATGTGATCGGACAGCCTGGCGGATGGTCGCTGATGGTTAAATACGGTATGGTCGAGCGGGCTCTTGCAGCACAACGTAACCGTCAGGTGCGTGTATTCCGGCGTATGGAAACACTTGTTACCTATCTCAAAGATATCGGAATACAGCACTTCGACGTTGATGCTGCCGATTACGAAGCCGATGGTGGAAAATCCTATACGCGCCCAGATCGCAGTGCTGCATTACGTCAGGCTCACGAAGCTGTAGCCCATGATAAATGGTTCCGCGAACAGGTCGAAACAGCACTGAAGGAAGCCAATAACCCCGATACAGAGTGGGTTTCTCATGAGGATGTCAAAGAGGACATGACGCGCCAACGCATTGAATTGTTGGCGCGGATCACAGGCGAAACTGAATGAAAATTGTCTGGCTTCCTCAAGCGCGCGGAAATCGCATGAATCTCATTGCCTATATCGCTCAAGAAAATCCACGTACCGCCCTTGATCAACTCGACGAGATTGAACAGCAAACAGAGAGGCTCATCCAGTACCCAGAAATGGGACGAGTCGGACGAAAACGAGGTACCCGAGAATTGGTTATCAACCGAACGCCGTTTGTCCTCGTCTATCGCGTTCAACTGAAGTTACAAAGGATCGAAATCTTGCGTTTTCTGCATGGTGCGCAGCAATGGCCGCCCATTTGATGTCTTTTGTTCATTGTCTGTTTCGTAAGTTGGCCATTTTCGCAGCTTCGGTTCGACTAGGCCTTCATGGCAGGATGAAGGGGTTTCCCCATGGGGCCTACGGTGGAGTTTCTCACCCCTGAGAAGAGTATTAGCGGGGGAAGCAATAAATGGACGCCGGAATTCAAGGCTAGGCTTGTCTCAGAAACTCTTCGGCCTGGTGCACGAGGATGTTGCGCAGCGCTATGGTGTTCGGGCAAGCCGTTTATCTATGTGGCGGACGTTGGCCAAACGTGGTCAACTGGTTTTGCCCGCACCTGAAGACGGAATAGAACTCGCAGGGTTGGTGATCAGCGAGCCCTTGGCGGAACAATCGGGCTCTGACACCAGCTGCGTTGAGATATGCATTGGTCCAGTGACAGTCTGCCTTGAATCGGGTGCGCCAATTTCGCGTATTGTTAGTGGCGCGTGGACTGGCGGTCTCAGGATGATATTTCCTTCCAATCGGGTGCGTATCATGGTGGCGACAACACCTGTCGATTTCCGTAAAGGCCATGACGGGCTTGCTGCGTTGGTGAAGAACGAACTGCGCAAGGATCCATTTACGGGAACTGTATTCGTGTTCCGCTCGCGCAAGGCGGATCGGTTAAAACTGATCTACTGGGACGGCACAGGTATGGTCCTGGCTTATAAGCGTTTGGAAGCCCATACGTTCAGCTGGCCAAAGATCGGGATGGGCTGATGTCGTTGAACCATGCACAGTTTGAAGCTTTATTTGCAGGGCTTGATTGGCGACGCGTGCGGGCGGTGGACGCGAGAGCGCCGATTACGGTTGAATAGCTATTGAGCACTGGCACGATAGCTGCGGCACGATGACTCTGAGAACATAATCATCGAGCATATCAAGGCCGGATTTGGTAAGTTCGGCCCATGCTGGATGCCACTGACCTTCCCAATGATATTGCTGAGTTGAAGGCGCTTCTGATCGCAGCAACAGCGCTCGGTCTTCGTAAAAATGATCGGATAGCGCGGCTGGAGAAGCTGGTTGCCGCCTTCAAACAGGCCGCTTTTGGACGCGAGTCAGAGAAGATTAATCCTGAGCAGTTAGATCTGGCCCTGGAAGATCTGGAAACAGCCGTAGCGGCGACCCATGCATAAGATGAAGCGGATACAGCTTGCACCAGCTTGCCTCAAAGCCACGTGCCATCAATCGCGGTTCTTTACCAAAGCACCTGCCGTGCATTGATGAAGTAATTGAACCAGAAAGCCTGACATGTGCCTGCGGTGGTTGTCTGCATTGCATTGGCGAAGATGTTTCTGAACGACTGGATGTGATCCCCGCGCAGTTCCGTGTCATTGTCACCCACCGTCCAAAATATGCCTGCCGCACGTGTACGGATGGTGTTGTGCAAGTGCCAGTACCCGCCCGGTTGATCCCGTCAGGCTTGCCGACGGAAGCAACGGTCGCACATGTTCTGGTTTCCAAATATGCGGACCACCTTCCGTTTTATCGGCAGGCCCAGATTATGGGCCGTCAGTGTCAGACAGGCGCAGACTATATTATAGTACTCATGGTACTCGGAATATGCGGAGATTCTTATCATGCCCAAAGCTGCACGAAAGACCGAGATCGGCTCTGAGCATTCTTGTTGTCCGACATCAGCGCCCTTGAGACAAAACAGTGTTAATTGAGAAGAGAGGATTTTCGGCTCATGATAGCTCTATCA
>NZ_JAAPBB010000325.1:0-379 GCF_019730395.1 Ochrobactrum sp. SFR4
ACCAGTTAAAAACCACAGTTTGGATTTGGTGAGGCCTTAGGTTTCCGTGAATACCTTTTGAAAGCCTTGGGTCGCAGTAAGAACGCCAAAAGCTCTTCTATCCCGGGGAGGTATTGCAGAAAACGTTAAATGCTGTGTGATCCTGGGGACCTTCTTAGACTGACAGAGAATCTAGGCAAAACCTTAGGTTCAACTTTGCAATATTGTAGGACACACATCGAGCCCTGTCAAGGCCTGAGACCTTGTGTTTCTCAGGAAGGCCTAACATGCCAGTGTAATCTTGCCAGAAGTTCACGACACACTGAGAGTCTCTAAGAACCTTTCTATTTCACAAAGAACCTAGGGAAAACAGAGGTCTCAATAACACTTTGAAGAAGGC
>NZ_JAAPBB010000326.1:0-379 GCF_019730395.1 Ochrobactrum sp. SFR4
TCTACCCTTCTTTCGGCCTGCTCCTGTCACCGATCATCGCAGCAGCCGCCATGTCGCTGTCGTCGGTCAGCGTCATCGCCAACGCGCTGCGGTTGCGGGGTCTGAAACTGTGACTGAAACGCTGACGCGACTGACGCCCTGGCGTCAGTCGTAGGCGAGGGCGTCAGTCGCGCCAGTAATTGTTGGCGGCCGCCACCGTCTGGAAATGGATGGCGATCACCTGCGAGGAAGCGATCAGTTGCGCGGTGTCCTGATCGTAGGCCGCGCGCAGCTTGTCGCGAATCTCGGCGGAAGGCTGGGTCACCTTGACGCCGACCCGCGCCATTTTGGTGGCAAGGTCGAACCCCTCCTGCGGGGTCGCTGTCTTGAGTGAGGGAAG
>NZ_JAAPBB010000327.1:0-377 GCF_019730395.1 Ochrobactrum sp. SFR4
GATTTTGATGAGAAGGCTTTTATGGATGAAGGCTGGGAGTGTTAAATTGCTGTATGATCTCCATAAAGTGCCGTGCGGTCGGGACATGATGGACGCACGTAACATTCCTGAGCCGTTTCAATCGCAGTTTCGAAAAGCCATGATAGGGTCAGGAATTCCGACCGCTGACCCGAATATATTCTTTGCCCATGACTGGCTTGATTGGGCTAGTGGAAATTGGCGTTGGGGTGACAAACCTGTCCCACTGGAAGAAACTAATTAAAAACTAAGGTTTCCTGCATGGACGGCCTATCGGTTTGCTTTTGAAACCACTTGGCTAGAGTTGAATATTCCATTCTCCAATTTGGGATGAAATGATGCATATCCATTAAGTGTAA
>NZ_JAAPBB010000328.1:0-376 GCF_019730395.1 Ochrobactrum sp. SFR4
AGTGTTTGGGCAGTTCGCAAACCAACTAAAGACGGTCATGTAACGTCGCTGGAAGCTTACGATGCACAGGGCGAAATGATCGCGCAGTTCTTTGGTGAGCGTCATGAAGGTGAAGCAGAGCGCACGGATTGGCGTGAACTGGTTGAAGCACTGCCGCGTCTGGCACGCTCAGTAGCTGCCTGAATAGTTTGATTATGATGCAGAGCGGTTTTGGCCGCTCTGCATCACCTTTTACAGCGTTTCCAGTTAAGACTGAATCGTTGGAACCGCTGTAACAGTTTGTATTTACGCATTATCCGACTCAAAACCGCTTCGTACTTTTGGCTCGGAAATGCAATAAAACGCCGGTTTATCTGGTCGTAAAATAAAATGCTTT
>NZ_JAAPBB010000329.1:0-376 GCF_019730395.1 Ochrobactrum sp. SFR4
CTTTATTGGGAAAAGCTGCAGCCCATTCAAACGCCTGTGCCCCGCCGAGTGACCAGCCAATGGCCAGCCGGATTTTCCCGATACCGAATTTTTCCGTCAACAGGCGATATTGCTGCTGCACATTATCATGCAATGTGACTTGCGGAAAACGACTGCCATTATTCGGAGCTATAGTATTGCTCGGCGAGCTGGACAAACCGTTACCAAAAGCATCAGGAATAATGATGAAGTATTTTTCAGGGTCAAGCGCTCTTCCCGTACCGATCAACCATGCCGCATCCTCATGCGTCCCCGCAAAAGAGGTTGGGTAAAGGATCACATTATCTTTTGCGGCATTGAGGGTGCCATAGGTTTTATAAGCCAGTTTTGCCTGCCG
>NZ_JAAPBB010000330.1:0-375 GCF_019730395.1 Ochrobactrum sp. SFR4
GCGTATGGGCATCAATGAGAGAAGGCAGCATCAGCTGCCCGTATCCGTCAACGACCTCAAGAGCTTCGTGATTGATCGCGCTGTTGTGATCGGTAACCGAGACGATCTTGCCGTTTTTGATCAGCACGTCTTTCAGCACCCCTCCCTGAGGGCGTATTTTTGAAAGCAGGAAATCAGCAGGCATATTCGTTCTCTCCCATTCTGCAATTTCAGGAGCAGATCAGCCTGTTTAAACACAATACCTCACAGCTCTCCGGCCACAGGATTTCACCCCGTCAGAGCAATGCAGAAGGTTTTAAATGAATTCAAAATGATGAGCTGTTTCAACACGAACGGAGGGGTAGCCGGCTCTCCAGGCTTACACGCAACACATTG
>NZ_JAAPBB010000331.1:0-375 GCF_019730395.1 Ochrobactrum sp. SFR4
GTTCCGGTGCAGCATCGGCATCCGTCAGTGTCGCCAGCCATGAATGCGGTGCACCGGCAAAAGTATTGGGCGAAAACACCATGACGAAATTGATCGCCAGTGTTTCCCATTGCACCTGACGGAAATTGGCAATTTTTGCAGTAATATTGCGGCCAAGCACATTCACTGTCACCGTATCACCGATTTTCAGCCCGAGCTCTTCTGCTTCTTTGGCAGCAAAAGAAACCAATGGCTCGCCGCTGTAATCCGCCGGCCACCATTCGCCTTGAGACATGGTCGAGTTTTCCGGCAGGTTCTTGGCATAGGTAATGCCGCGATCGCCACGCAATACCCATGCACCTTGCGGCGGTACATTGACCTTATCAACATCCGTGC
>NZ_JAAPBB010000332.1:0-375 GCF_019730395.1 Ochrobactrum sp. SFR4
ATCTCACGAGCGAGATATTCAGCGAAATCTTCCGCATCATGGCGTTGCAAATCAAATTGCGCCCTGCCCTGCTGCAGACGTAAGAGCCCGAGGCTTTCACCATTTGCAGTTTGTAACTTCTGCTCAGCAGGCTTTGATGCTTCTGCTTTTTCGACATGGGTTAATTTCTGTAACAAATGCTGAAAACGTAAATCAGTTTCTGCATCGGTAAACTCATGCTCGGTGATAATCCGTTGTGCTTGCTTCAACAGCACTTTATCGCGAAGTGTCTCTGCCAGTTGCATCCAGCGAGGACGGCCGACTTTAGGCGCAGGACCAATGGCCCGGATAATCTGCTCCGGAATGGCTGCTGCGACTTGGAGGAACCGTGTCATT
>NZ_JAAPBB010000333.1:0-374 GCF_019730395.1 Ochrobactrum sp. SFR4
GTGAAAGCCGTTGTTATGAGTGATCAGGTCAGGCTGGTTAACGACACGATTGTTGTTGAGGCAGCAGCCAGCACCGTAACAGACATAGAGGCAGATGTTTGGCTTCTTCCAAACACAACAAATGCAGTTATTGAGGCAATGCCGGTCACCCTGCGTAAGGCATGGGCTGATGAATCGAGCGTTGGCTTTGACTTGGAACCGTCTTGGATAGAAGCAAGGCTGCATGTTGTTGGTGTTAAGCGGGTTAAAGTTATCGCGCCATTCTTAACAGTTGTTGCAGACCCCGGGGTGGCAATCGCCCTTGGTGAGATCAAGCTCAACTTCAAAGGTTATGATTATTGATGTCACACCGGCAAACATTACTCCCAAGTAAT
>NZ_JAAPBB010000334.1:0-374 GCF_019730395.1 Ochrobactrum sp. SFR4
TTTACCGGAACCGGATTCACCCACTACGGCAACAGTTTCTTTAGGCGCAATATCAAAACTGACATCGCGCACGACATTGCGCCATTCTCCGTTAACACGAAACGACGTATTGAGACCTGCAATCGAAAGGATCGGACTAGTTGTCTTATTCATAGCTCAGCCTTCTCTGCGAGGGTTGAGGATGTCGCGCAGCGCATCACCGATCAGATTGATGGAAACAATCAGTAATAAGAGTGCAACGCCTGGGAAAAGGCTGATCCAGTAATCACCTGAAAGCATATATTCAAAACCGTTTGAAATAAGCAGGCCGAGTGACGGTTCTGTCACCGGCAGACCAATTCCGAGGAAAGACAAAGTTGCTTCAAGCATGATGC
>NZ_JAAPBB010000036.1:0-6649 GCF_019730395.1 Ochrobactrum sp. SFR4
AAGCTGCCGTTTGAGGCGCCTCCGACTTCAATAATCCGGATACCCTCGACCGTCGGCGCGCCAGTTCCGCCAACATTTACAACCTGTACCCGGCTCGAACCGCTCGTGTCACCATTGATAACCAACTTGTCCGTTGCAGACAAGTCATCGCCCAAAACAGTATCGATTGCCACAACACCACCAAAACCGTTATAATGGCCGTTGATAACGGTGATGTCGCCAGTAACTTCGTTCCTCATGGTCAGGAGGCCGGCATTGTCAAGGCTGTTTGCACCCACACCATTGAAGGTGGTTGTGACCACGCCAGAAGCTCCTTGCGTCGCGGCAATGATCGTACCTGCATTCACGATTTTGCCGTCTCCTCCGCTGACCAGATCGCTAGTCAGCCAGTTCGTACCACCTGCCGTGTTCCAGACACCGCCGCTTTGGTTAACAAAACTGTTGTCGGGTCCGCCCAGGTCCACAGTACCCTGAACAAGGCCGCTATTCACAACCGATACGGAATAAAGATTTTTTTGCCCAGTCTGTACATCCAACTGCTTAAAAGCACGAATGGCAAGCGCATCGGGCAGTGCCGACTTGTTACGTACAATACCGGCATTGTTGATTGTCGCAGTCTGTGCGAGATCTGCGGCGAGACGAATAGCATCCGATCCGCCCTCTACAACGCTTTCTGCCCTGATGTTGATATAGGTTTGGCCATTTATATGATTTCCGAGATTGAGCATATTAATGCCCGTCTCGTTACTAGTAACCGTTCCGCCCGTCTCAACCGTGGTCGTTGGTATTTTGCCGCTTGCCTGAATGAGGATTGCCGAAACCGGGTTCAGCAGCGAGCCGTTTGCAGCGTTGGTTGCCTTGACATCACGATCGGCAACGACCGATATGATCCCCTCAGTTGTTCCCGGAGGCAGCGTGTTCGGCGCTCCGGTCGGATAAACGGCCCTAATACCCCAGCCGCCGGCTGTAACATTCCCCTTCGTATGGATCATTATATCACGCGATCCCATCCCCCATACTCCATAAGAATAGGAGCCCGTCGCGATTACATCATTTGTCGTAATACTGACGTTTCCAGTCCCGGCACTCTCAGCCTTTATAGCTACCGATCCAACCTTTGAAGCAACGGAGATAGTATCAAAACTATTT
Organism: Ochrobactrum sp. SFR4; assembly: GCF_019730395.1. Taxonomy (NCBI): domain Bacteria; kingdom Pseudomonadati; phylum Pseudomonadota; class Alphaproteobacteria; order Hyphomicrobiales; family Brucellaceae; genus Ochrobactrum; species Ochrobactrum sp. SFR4. The sequence continues at coordinate 1,150 of NZ_JAAPBB010000036.1, forward strand.
ACCATCACATTACCTCTGGCGCTAGCAAAAATACCAGTAGCCCCGAGGTTTGACGATGCCGGTCCAGTTGCCACAACCGGACCGTAGGCATTTACAATAACCCCCCCCCCCGTTTTGGTATTAGTCGACGCTCCAATACCGGTCGCAGCGGCCTCAATTGCTCCTGTCGCGCTAATCGTCACATTACCCTTCCCGCTGTAAGCGTCGATGCCGCGCCCATTGCTCCCCGTAGCCTTCACATTGCTTGCCGTGATATTGACATCACCCAATCCATTATTTTTTGCGGAGATACCGTTCGCTGAACCGGTGACGCTGCCATTCGACTGCAGCGTTACATCTCCAATTGCCATGTTACCCGTGCCAACCGTAATGCCGTCTGCATGCGTACTTGTAACCGCCCCGTTTGTGACAATATAGACGCCGGTAGCGCTTGCACCCTTGCCGTTATTAAACGCATAGATGCCCTCGGCAGCAGCATTCACACTACCATTGACTCTCACAGAGAGACCGGTACCATTTGTTGCAGCACCAGCATTGTCCGAAGTGAGAGAGATACCACGCCCACCTACTAAGGCGAATGTGGGTGGGATCGTAGGAATGCCATTAAAAAGAACTTCTTTCATGAGCCCCGTCGCAACAACATCCCCCCTTACGACAACTTCATTTGTACCAGCACCCGCATTGATGGACGAGATACCATTTACTCCTTGAACGTCAGCCGCATTGATACTCACACCACCCAAAGTCGATATGCCGTTGACAACCTGAATGCCGGTGTCGCCCTCCCGCCCTCCAAGGGAAGTCACCAAGCCGTCGGTCCGGATCACCGTTTTACCGGTACCCCTGCCATTATCGGCCACGATAGCGCTGCCCTTCGTACCAGTGACTGCACCCGCATGAATAAGGATATCCGCAGCATCAAGGTTCCGGGCCGATATGCCGCTCGTGCCCGTCACCTGGCCTGTCGCAGTGATGTCGATTGCACCCGCAGTGCTATTCGACACATTGATACCCTGCCCTCCAGTCGCAGCCGAAATGAAGGCATTGGTGCTTATTGTAACGCCATTGCCGCCGCGCAGAGTATTAAAAGGATCCCTTGGATTGGTCGGGGTCCCAGCCACGAATCTTAATGCATCTCCCGAAATCGTACTTATGCTTGACGAATAGCTGTCATTGTAAATGAGCTTTCCGTCACCAGAGACGAGAACTCCCGGTCCCGTCGGAACGGCTATACTGAATCCCTCAGCCGTTACAATGCTGACATTGGGCGCCTTAATTGTCTGTGTAACACTGGTCTGACCGTTACAGACATAATTGCTTCCTCCCGATGATACGCAAGCCGCCTGCGCTGTATCGTTGATCAGAATACCACCGAGAACTGGCATGAAATACGCCATACCCAAATATGTGGCCGTTGTTGGACGGGAAACAGTGGACCGAAAATACGACTTCGCACATTGTAACAACTTTACCGATGGAAAGCTCATTGATCTATTTTACCTTTAATTATGTACAACTTACTGAAAGCATTTTGCATCAGCAATTCCCAAAAGGGACGGAGTGATCAGATCGCAGTTGCAGATAATAACAGGTATTTTAGTTCGATATATTGAACTAAAGTTCATTAATGTGGATTATCATTCATATTATTTTGCCGACCGGCTGTGCGGTAATGACAATTCTTATGGTATAAACCGCTCAATTCTGTTAGAGTGCCCACATGAAAACAACGGTCTCCTCCGCCCGTAAACCCATACTCACGATCTAGCGCCGGCCTAGGTCATCCCCGGTTGGTCGCAACCGCAACCGCATGATTTGAGCCTGAAAGGCGCTACGGTTCCGGCTGCCTCACATTGTCGTCACGCTGTTTGGTCCGTCGCAGGTACTGAGCCGGTTCACCAATATGGTGCTTGGCCGCAACCTGCCGCCGCTGGCTTTGGCAACGATCGCCGCCACATTGATTCCGGGCGGTATCCTGATCCTCAGCGCTCCGTCAGTAGCAGGGGCCATGGCTTTTGCAGTTGTCTTTGGTTTGGGCTGCGGTCATTTCAGCATAGTCACCGGTACTTTACCGCTGATGCTGTTTGGCAGCGATGGCTATGGCAGGCTTCAAGGCAAGGTCATGGCCGCACGGTTGATACTGTCAGCCACCGCACCCTTTGCGCTAGCGTTTGCCATCGCCCATATCGGCACAATGTGGTCGCTCACCATTACAACGGCGCTTGGCGCTTGTGCAGTTGTCGCCTTCCTTGGAATTGCGCGCTTACAGCGCCGCGACAAGTCTCGGGCCGTCCGGCCTGAACCCAGAAGTGTCGCCGAGGCGGCCTCAGTCCAGTTCCCATAACCGGTAAGCCAAAGGCGTGGCTGCTTGATCGAGCGCCCCTCATCCACATCAACCCTGCCGTCCCCTGTAATGACGCCGAGATCTTGGAAATGATCCAGCGCTGGGCGAAATCCGGTGCACCATATTACGGCGTCAATATTGCTTCTGGTCCCGTCCTGCCAGACAACGCTATCCCGATCAAAGTGTGAGAACGGCCGCACGGAACCCAGCACGCCGCGATCCCGTGCGTCCTTTACCGGGGGAGCCATGACAATGTCGCCGAGGCTGCCAATTTCTGGGCCACTCGCCCCGCCAAGCACCCGTGCAGTGGCGCGCTGGAATAGCACGTGTCCGTCGACATCATCGGGAAGGAAAACCGGCGCTTGAGGCGTGACCTAGATGGTTTCAGCTACTTTTGATACTTCTGCCAATATCTGTGCCCCGGAATTGCCCCCGCCCACAATGGCGACCCGCTGCCCAATAAAGGCGTCAGCATCCACATAATGGGCTGAGTGAAGCTGACTACCTTGAAATATCTCGCGCCCCGGATAACCGGGGATGAACGGATGGCCCCATGTGCCGGTGGCGCTCAAAACGCTACGGGCGCGCCAAGTTTTGTTTTCACCTATCACCTCAAGCCCGCCATCGACGTTTCTGACGGACTGGACCACAACCGGTCGCTCAATCGGGAACTGATAGCGCTTCTCATATCGGGTTAGGTAATTCAGCACTTCACCTCTGGCGGGATAGGTCGCCTCGGTCTTCGTCAGCATCATCCATCCCGGAAGCGAACTGAAGGATGCCGGTGAAAACAGATGCAGAGACTTCCAGGCATGTCGCCATGCGCCACCCGGCCCCTCTTCGCCATCGAGCACCACGAAATTGATGCCGGTTCGGCGCAGATAGTAGGCGGACGCCAGGCCTGCTTGCCCGGCGCCTACCACAACGACATCGTAGGTTTCCAAAGACACCAATGCTCCTTTATGATTGTTGCGTTGCTGGACTTCCCGCCGATTTGGCAAAATATCTGCGGCCCATCCACAGTGCCATCTGAACCAGCAGGATCAGCACAGGAACTTCTACCAGTGGACCGATGACTGCCGCAAACGCGACCGGCGAAGCGAGACCAAACGCGGCGATAGCAACCGCAATCGCTAGCTCAAAGTTGTTTCCGGCAGCCGTGAACGCCACCGCCGTTGTGCGAGGATAATCGGTGCCAACTGACTTCGCCATCCAGAAGCTGACAAGGAACATGATAAGGAAGTAGATTGTCAGCGGAATTGCGATCATCACCACATCACCCGGCAAGCGCACCACGTCCCCGCCCTTCAAGCTGAACATGGCGACGATCGTAAACAGAAGGGCAGCCAGCGTCATTGGACTAATCTTCGGCAGGAAGACGTTCTCGTACCAATCCTTACCCTTGCTCGCAGTCAGCAAGCGGCGAGAAAGATAACCGGCGAGAAATGGAATACCGAGATAGATCAACACTGCTTCCGCAATCGTCCAGAACGATACGTCGATCACGCTGCCTTCAAGGCCAAACAGCGGAGGCAGGAAGGACAGGAAGAACCACGCATAGACGCTGAAAAATAGGATCTGGAAGATCGAATTGAAGGCAACGAGGCCAGCGACATACTGGTTATCGCCCCTGGCAAGCTGGTTCCAGACCAGAACCATGGCGATGCAACGCGCAAGGCCGATCAGGATAAGACCAGTCATGTATTCCGGATAATCCCGCAGGAAGATCACCGCCAGCGCAAACATCAATACTGGACCGATAATCCAATTCTGCAAAAGTGAAATCACCAAAACCCGCTTGTCGGCAAACACCTGCGGCAGTTCTTCGAAGCGCACTTTTGCCAGAGGCGGATACATCATCAGGATGAGGCCGATGGCAATCGGAATATTGGTGGTGCCGACGGACAGGCTGTCGAGGGCTTCAGGCAGGCCGGTAAAGACAGTACCGAGCAGCACGCCTAAGGCCATAGTGGCAAAAATCCAGACGGTCAGGTAGCGGTCGAGGAATGACAGTCGTAGTGTTGGTTCTTCGGGACGCATTGGCGTTCTCCTTAGCAGATAATCATCGTCCGCAGCCTTGCCATTAAGCTACGGTCACACAAATTCGACTTAAATGTCTTGAATTAGACGACGCGACGTCCGGTCCGATCGACTACGACCTCGCCATCTTCCTTGGTAAACGCAGCCTGCTGGCCAGCTGGAAGAATATCCAGCACCATTTCCGATGGACGGCACAGCTTCACACCCATCGGAGCGACGACGATCGGGCGGTTGATCAGGATGGGATGTTCCATCATTGCATCGACCAGTTGCTCATCGGACAAGGACGTATCGCCCAAACCGAGGTCGGAAAACGGTGTTCCTTTTTCGCGAAGGAGGTCGCGCGGGGAAAGTCCCATCCTGTCGATCATCTGCTCCAGCAAAGCACGCGATGGCGGAGTTTTGAGATACTCGACCACATGGGGTTCGATGCCGGCGTTGCGGATCATCGCAAGCGTGTTGCGCGAGGTCCCGCAGTTCGGGTTATGGTAGATGATAACGTCCCAAGGTTTGTTCATTAAACTTACGCCGTTTCGCTTGACTGGAGAAAGAGTATGGAGACCGAGGCGCCGACGAGATAACGTCGCCCGTTTCTTTACTCGGTCGCATCCGTCATCTGGTATTAATTAATGGCCTCTTGAACATCGGTGGCCCCTTCCATCTTGCCGATCTGCCGCAGCCGTGTTTGCAGCGCCATACGATCGATCGACGCGAGCGGGAGACTGAGGAATGCGTTGATACGGTTCTTCAGGAACCGCGCGGCCTGCGCGAATGCTCGCTGAATCTCTACCTCGGTTCCGGTCACGGCTGCCGGATCCTCGACACCCCAATGGGCTGTCATCGGGCGACCGATCCATACCGGGTAGGCCTCACCCGCTGCACTGTCACAAACGGTAAAGATGAAATCCATCTGCGGTGCACCCGGCTCGGCGAAGACATCCCAGCTCTTGGACGAGAAACCTGCTGACGGGTAACCGAGGGCAACGAGTTCTTTGAGCGCGTGTGGATTGACTTCGCCCTTCGGCTGACTACCGGCGGAATGGACTTGTCCCGTTTTATTTCCGCCTCTTTATCTCGTTTCGGCGGTTATCTGTTCGAATTGAGCGGGCGATATTC
>NZ_JAAPBB010000335.1:0-374 GCF_019730395.1 Ochrobactrum sp. SFR4
ATCGCTCAGGACTTCAGCGATGATTTCACCCGTATTAGCATCTACGCCAAGATGCAGTTTGCGCCACTGTTTTTGGGATTTGCCGCCATGCTTGTCCTCAAGCCACTGGCCTGCGCTATAAATCTTCAATCCCGTGCTGTCGTCAAGGACATGAATGGGTTCATGGCTTGCATTAATCCTGTTACGATCCGGAGCATTCAAAAGCGCCAGATTGGCACAGCGTCTGCTCAGTGTCGTATGATCAGGCACTGGTAGATCGAGGCCCATCAATTGCAACAAAGACGTCATCAAGCCTTCGGTCTGGCGCAAGGGCTGATGGAAAACGATCCCGCACATCACAGATGTTTCAATCGCCAGATCAGAATAGCGCGACT
>NZ_JAAPBB010000336.1:0-373 GCF_019730395.1 Ochrobactrum sp. SFR4
ATCGGAGTAAGTTTTAGAAGAATAAGAGACATTCTGTAATTGCGGGAGGCAAAACAGAGTGAGGCGTATTCGCTTTAAGTCTTGTTGCTCGGGAGGGAGAAAATTTATGAATAGAATGACACGCAGAACCATGCTCTGTGGAGGCGGTATCGCGGCTGCAGGTGCACTCACGGGTCTTTCATTGCCCGCTTTTGCTCAACAAAGCGAGGTGCGCTGGGCAGAGCTGAAGCCAGGTTTCACTGTTTTACTGACCGGCTTCATCAAGCATCATCGCTTGGATAAAAAGCACGGATTTTCACTTTCTACAGCGACGGAATATACGTCCGTACCCACTTATTATAGTGATTTTGATGTCGGTAATTACGATATCTGT
>NZ_JAAPBB010000337.1:0-373 GCF_019730395.1 Ochrobactrum sp. SFR4
TTGAGCCTTCAGTCAGCGGCAGTTCCTGCAAAACTTCCAATGGCTCGACCCGTTTCACCGATCGTCCGACAAGGCTTGGCGCTGCTGCAATCAGCGTGCGGGTATAGTCATCTTTCGGATTCGAAAATATCTCGTGAACTTCGCCCCGTTCAATCTCGCGCCCCTTTTGCATCACCAGCACATGATCCGCCATTTCGGCCACCACACCCATGTCATGGGTAATGAACAAAATGGCTGTGCCTGTTTCACGCTGCAATTCACGTAATAAATCCAGAATTTGCGCCTGAACGGTCACGTCCAGAGCCGTTGTCGGCTCGTCAGCAATAATCAGTTTCGGATTGCAGGCCAGTGCCATGGCAATCATAACACGCTG
>NZ_JAAPBB010000338.1:0-372 GCF_019730395.1 Ochrobactrum sp. SFR4
CCTGCCAATACAGTGCTGCCGGACTAGCCGGTCGTGCTGAGTTGGCATGCTATGTGTTAATCTTTGTTGATCTGTGTCTTGAAGACGGCAATAGGTTGCGGCTTTGAAAAATAGTAGCCCTGCAAATATTCGACGCCTTTTTCCTGCAGGTAATTGGCTTGTTCAAGTGTCTCAATTCCTTCGGCGATAACTTTGAGCTTCAGCTGTCCGGAAAGGTCAATGATGCTCTGCAAAACATGACAGGACAGATCATTACTGCCAATGCCGGTGATGAAACCACGGTCGATCTTGAGCATGTCTGCCTGAAATTCTTTCAGATAATTCAGGTTGGAGTGACCGACGCCGAAATCATCCAGTGCGATGAGGATACCT
>NZ_JAAPBB010000339.1:0-371 GCF_019730395.1 Ochrobactrum sp. SFR4
TATTGAGAACATCATTGGTAAAACTATTTTGTGTCAGGGCTTTCACAGCCATTGTTTATCTCCGTTAACGGATGCGCGGCTGATAGGCCGCCAAAGTAAAAACGTGATCAGAGAACACCTCAGCTACACTCGTAGAGATGCCCGTCGCCGACGTATTGCTCCTGACGCTCTGCAATAGTGGCTAGCCGGTTTTTCTGGAATTGCCGGAGAGAAGCAGCATGGTTTTTCTGCATGGTGGTATCAGCCGGATTTTCTGTGCGTACCTGTCCGATAATTTTGCCATTGCGGATCATCGTCAGAGAATGAGGCAGCAGACATGACCAGAAATCATCATCCGTCATTTGCTGGCTGGCGACCACGCAGATATCCCG
>NZ_JAAPBB010000340.1:0-371 GCF_019730395.1 Ochrobactrum sp. SFR4
GCTCACTCTAGTCCGTTTCAGACGGCTCGTCATTCGGGCTGACATTAGCAGCGGGCAGTCCTTCACCGCGCTCGTCTTCCGCTCCGAATCGTCTTGAACGAATCTGTGCTTTGCGCCGCATGAGATTCGCACGCAATTGTTCAGAACGGCGCTTAGCACGCTGATCTATTTCGGCTTTTTTAGATGGAGTATCAGGCTTATCAGTCATTGTGCAGCTCTTTTACATCAGCAAATGCGTCAGGAGAAGCATACATATGCACAGGTTTTGACTGTTTTTGCTATTTTAACAAAAGAAATGCATTTGATGGCTTGCGGTTTCGGAAATCTTATGTCAGAAACCGCCGCAACGAACAGCATGCTGCGGTAGCTCA
>NZ_JAAPBB010000341.1:0-370 GCF_019730395.1 Ochrobactrum sp. SFR4
TGCCGAGCCGGTCGAGGGTTTGTCTGGCCGACAGGTGCGACTGCTCGACCAGCCGGATGATCTCAAGCTTCTCGGTGACGGGATATCTCATTCGTCGTCGCCCCCATCCGCGATCATGCTTTTTTTGAGCAGGCGGTTTTCCAAGGTAAGATCAGCCAGCGCCTCTTTCAGGTCGCGGCTTTCACGGCGCAGCGCCTTGACCTCGTCACTGGTCGCCGAGCGAGCAGTATCGCCTGCGAGCCGCTTCTTGCCCGCTTCGAGGAATTCCTTCGACCAACTATAATAAAGGCTCTCGGCGATCCCTTCGCGGCGACAAATCGCGGCAATACTGTCCTCGCCACGCAGGCCTTCCAGAACAATGCGGATTTTC
>NZ_JAAPBB010000342.1:0-370 GCF_019730395.1 Ochrobactrum sp. SFR4
GCGGATAACCTCATCGTCCAAAATCTCTGCAGGTTTGCCATCCGCAACCAGGCGGCCGTCTTTCACCAAAAGCAATCGTGTGCACCAGCGTGCCGCTAACCCCAGATCATGCAACGTGCAGATAATACTGCGACCACTCTCTGCCAGATCGCGGAATATCTGCATCAGACTAAGTTGGTGTGACGGATCAAGTCCGGCCACCGGCTCGTCAGCCAGCATCAAGGGTGTGCCTTGCGCAAGTGCACGGGCAATCAGAACCCGCGCCTGCTCACCGCCGGACAATTCCCGTGCCGGTTTATCGCGCAGATGCCCGATTTCCAGTGCCTTAATGGCCTTTTCCACCAATTGCTGATCCTGCATGCCCAAACCG
>NZ_JAAPBB010000037.1:0-2500 GCF_019730395.1 Ochrobactrum sp. SFR4
ATCGATAGTCAATTGCTTGCTTTTCCTCCTCACCCTTCAGGTTATGGACGTAATGAGGTGAGAGCGTATAGAAATCGATTGATTATCGATTTTAGCTCGAACGGGCTGGTCCAGGATGCATTGACACGCCTATGGGAATGGCATCTGGATCGTGGTTTTAATTGCTTTGAGGAGATTTGGTTGCGGGGGCAGGATTTGAACCTGCGGCCTTCAGGTTATGAGCCTGACGAGCTACCGGGCTGCTCCACCCCGCGCCAGGGTAATTTATGAGCCGGTATTGGAAGTATTTGTTTTATTGACTGTGAGATATTTTGATTTCTGTGCGCTTTGCAGACCTGGCAGCGACCTACTCTCCCGTGTCTTAAGACAAAGTACCATCGGCGCTGGAGCGTTTCACGGCCGAGTTCGGAATGGGATCGGGTGCAGCCGCTCCGCCATAACCACCAGGTCAGCAAAGGGCACAGAAACAAATAAGAAGCTGGAATTTTTCGTGCATTCCGTCTTTCAGCACACATTGTGTGCTGATCAGATGGATATTGATAATGAGAACAATCAAGTCGATCGAGCTATTAGTACCGGTCAGCTGCATGCGTTACCGCACTTCCACATCCGGCCTATCAACGTGGTGGTCTTCCACGGCTCTGATAGGGAATACTCGTTTTAAGGTTAGTTTCCCGCTTAGATGCCTTCAGCGGTTATCTAGTCCGTATATAGCTACTCTGCTATGCCGTTGGCACGACAACAGATCCACCAGAGATACGTCCATCCCGGTCCTCTCGTACTAGGGACAGATCCTTTCAATATTCCTACACCCACGGCAGATAGGGACCGAACTGTCTCACGACGTTCTGAACCCAACTCACGTACCGCTTTAAATGGCGAACAGCCATACCCTTGGGACCTGCTCCAGCCCCAGGATGCGATGAGTCGACATCGAGGTGCCAAACAACCCCGTCGATATGGACTCTTGGGGGTCATCAGCCTGTTATCCCCGGCGTACCTTTTATCCGTTGAGCGATGGCCCTTCCACTCGGGACCACCGGATCACTATGACCGACTTTCGTCTCTGCTCGACTTGTCTGTCTTGCAGTCAGGCGGGCTTATGCCATTGCACTCGACGAACGATTTCCGACCGTTCTGAGCCCACCATCGCGCGCCTCCGTTACTCTTTAGGAGGCGACCGCCCCAGTCAAACTACCCACCATACACGGTCCTGGACCCGGATATACGGGTCGCAGTTAGACATCTATGACGATAAGGGTGGTATTTCAAGGATGACTCCACGAAGGCTGGCGCCTCCGCTTCAAAGTCTACCACCTATCCTACACATGTCGCCACAAATGCCAGTGTAAAGCTATAGTAAAGGTGCACGGGGTCTTTCCGTCTAACCGCAGGAACCCCGCATCTTCACGGGGAATTCAATTTCACTGAGTCTGCGTTGGAGACAGCGGGGAAGTCGTTACGCCATTCGTGCAGGTCGGAACTTACCCGACAAGGAATTTCGCTACCTTAGGACCGTTATAGTTACGGCCGCCGTTTACTGGGGCTTCAATTCAAGGCTTGCACCTCTCCTCTTAACCTTCCAGCACCGGGCAGGCGTCAGACCCTATACGTCGTCTTGCGACTTCGCAGAGCCCTGTGTTTTTGGTAAACAGTCGCTACCCCCTGGTCTGTGCCACCCTCATCTGCTTGCGCAAACAAGGGTCACGCTTCTTCCGAAGTTACGCGTGCAATTTGCCGAGTTCCTTCAACGCAGTTCTCTCAAGCGCCTTGGTATACTCTACCAGTCCACCAGTGTCGGTTTAGGGTACGGTCTATATGTGGGAGCTATTTCCTGGAACCGCTTCGCTGCAAGATCAATCCAATAAGACCTTACAACACACGCGATCCGTCACTACCCACAGGCCCACGAATATTAACGTGGTTCCCATCGACTACGCCTTTCGGCCTCGCCTTAGGGGCCGGCTAACCCTGCTCAGATTAACTTTAAGCAGGAACCCTTGGACTTTCGGCGAGAGTGTCTCTCACACTCTTTATCGTTACTCATGTCAGCATTCTCACTTCTGATACCTCCAGGACCTCTCACGAGTATCCCTTCACAGGCTTACAGAACGCTCCGCTACCACGCACATACGTGCATCCACAGCTTCGGTGTATGGCTTTAGCCCCGGTACATTTTCGGCGCAAAGACCCTTATCTAGACCAGTGAGCTGTTACGCTTTCTTTAAATGATGGCTGCTTCTAAGCCAACATCCTGGTTGTTTTGGGATCCTCACATCCTTTCCCACTTAGCCATAACTTAGGGACCTTAGATGGTGGTCAGGGTTGTTGCCCTCTTCACGACGGACGTTAGCACCCGCCGTGTGTCTGCCCAGTAGTACTCTCAGGTATTCGGAGTTTGATTGAGATCAGTAAGACGGTGAGTCCCCATTACCCATTCAGTGCTCTACCCCCTGAGGTATTCGCTGGACGCTCTACCTAAATAGATTTCGCGGAGAAC
>NZ_JAAPBB010000343.1:0-369 GCF_019730395.1 Ochrobactrum sp. SFR4
GCCTATACGCCCCGGGCCGCAATCGGCAGCCGCCTGCACGCGCTGCAGGGCGGTGTTTCAGCGCAGGATATCGAGGCCGGGGTTCTGGATGACAGCCTCGCGTTCTATGGTCTGCGCGATCCCGCCGCCTGCGCCGATTTCGCCGCCGCCCAAGCCCGGGCGCTGATTGAGTCCGGCGTTTCGGCCCGTGAAATCGCCGTGCTGTCGGGCGATGAACTGCGCCAGATCGCGCGCGCTTTCTCAGCCCAGGGAGTGCCGCTCTCGGGCCTTCCGGGCCAATTACCCGAGCGAGATGTCATTGGCGAGACCGCGCTACATCTGGCGCTGGCCAAGCGACCGCCAACTCCGGCTATGGTCTTGGCGAGCCTC
>NZ_JAAPBB010000344.1:0-368 GCF_019730395.1 Ochrobactrum sp. SFR4
GCCCTTTGAGGCGGCTTTTTATATTATTGCTGTTCTTGCAGCCAGACTTTGAAATCACTCAAAGCGCGGGCACTGAGGGCGCGCTTCTTAGCCTGCGTTTTTTCTTTGCCTCGCAGACGCACGCCTTCCTGTTTTGGAACTGTAATTTCCGGAAACAGGCCGAAATTCACATTCATCGGCTGGAATGAGCGTTTGCCCGGTTCGTCATCGCTGACGAGATGGCCGCCGGTAATATGGTTGAGCAAAGCACCAAAGGCCGAAGTAACCGGAGGCGGAGCCAGAGTTTCGCCGCGCTACTGGGCTGCTGCAAAGCGACCGGCAAGCAAGCCCATTGCGGAGGATTCCACATAGCCTTCACAACCGGTGAT
>NZ_JAAPBB010000345.1:0-368 GCF_019730395.1 Ochrobactrum sp. SFR4
ATGCAGTATCATAGGCCGGATGAACAGCAACCAGCTGTCCCTGAAGATGGGTTGAAAGCTCAGTAATTTCCAAACCATGCGATGCCGCTATGCCTTTGATTTCATCGCAATAGGTTTGTGAATCTGAAGCTTTTTCCAGATCAAACAACCGCTTGTCCCAAGTGGGAATCTGTACGCCTTTATAGCCGAGCGATGCCGCCCATTTGCAGATAGCATCGAAAGAATGAAAAGGAGCGCTGTCGCCTGCAAACTGCGCCAAAAATATCGCTGGTCCTTTAATCGTTTTCATTATCCCACTCCCATTTTTGCGCTTTACAGCGGTTCCAGCTAAAACTGAATCGTTGGAACCGCTGTAACTATTTGTTTTT
>NZ_JAAPBB010000346.1:0-368 GCF_019730395.1 Ochrobactrum sp. SFR4
GTGCTCGCAGCCGTGCAAGCGAAACTCAATGAGGGGCGAGCTACTACAGTTGAATTAGCACTTGCCCGCCAGCAAGTGGCACAGGCAGAATTGCGCATTGTGCGCGCCAATGGCCAGGAGCAAAACACTTATCAGTTGCTGTTGGCCGGCATGGGGGTGAATGCAACACTTGATCTTAAAATTAAAGGCGCACTCGACCGTAAAATTCCAAACCGTTTTGATGGTGTGACGCAAGAAGTCATCGAAGCGGCCCTTTCACGCCGACCTGATATTCAGGCAGGCTATGCGGCTATGCAGGCCAGTCAGGCAGGTATCAAAGTAGCCAAAGCCGAATTTATGCCTAAGGTCTTTATCGCTGCAACTTTATC
>NZ_JAAPBB010000347.1:0-367 GCF_019730395.1 Ochrobactrum sp. SFR4
CGGCCCACAGGTGCAGCAGGCCAGCAACGCCTATCGCCTGTCCCTGCCGGAGAAGGCCCGGCAGTTCCTTGGACGGTTCGGCAAGGCTCCACCCCCGCCCGCCGATCATGGACAGGATCAGCGGGCTTGGAGCGAGGCAATCGACGCCTACAAGACCACCCTGCCCCTCGATGAGCGAACGCAGATCGACGCCGGCGATAGCCCGCTAGGACAGGCCCTTGTGCGCATGGCGAAAAACTTCATGAAACGTGAGTCCGATAACCAGACTGAATCCCCATCTGATCTTTATCTAAGAGGCAAAACATAAGCGGTCGCCGCTGTTCGGGCTGCTTACGCAGCCCTGCGGCGGTTCCGGCCCGCGTATAGG
>NZ_JAAPBB010000348.1:0-366 GCF_019730395.1 Ochrobactrum sp. SFR4
CCGTGAGCGCCAGAAAGCACGCGCTGCGGCCGAAGGTGGCCGCTATGATCCTGCGGCTTCGGCATGTCTCGATCTTTCCGGCATCTTCAATATCGGAAAATCAGGGCAGGGGGTTGCCGGCTATGGTGGCAATGACGTTGCCAATGCATCCCGCAATTGGTCTTACGGCAATGAAGCCATAGGCAAGCCGGTTGCTGAAGGTGGATTGGCCGTTGCCAATTCCATCATTGCCGATCGCGACCAGCTCAAAAATGTCGGCGGCCTTGCCGATCCGACTTCTGATGTGCGGCTTTTGACCGATGCCATTACGCTCGATACGTCCGATGGGGACATATCGAAGGCATATGTTCGGATGATCAACAACAT
>NZ_JAAPBB010000349.1:0-366 GCF_019730395.1 Ochrobactrum sp. SFR4
ACTGGATAATTGGGCCGACATTAATGTTCGCGCTAGCGGTTATATTTTTACGCGACTATCCAGAATACATGACTGGCGTTATTTTAATCGGACTTGCTCGTTGTATCGCTATGGTATTGGTATGGAACCAATTGGCTAAAGGCGACAATCAATATGTTGCAGGCCTTGTAGCATTCAACTCAAGGGGCGAAATTCTTTTTTTTAGTGTTTACGCTTGGTTCTTCCTAACATTTCTGCCACCACTTCTTGGCCTCGAAGGCAGCGTAATTGATGTATCCTTTTGGACAATTGCAGAAGCTGTTCTGATTTATCTCGGCATACCATTCTTTGCCGGATTTCTTTCGCGCCTTATTTTAACCGCTACCA
>NZ_JAAPBB010000350.1:0-365 GCF_019730395.1 Ochrobactrum sp. SFR4
GGCGCGAGAGTTGTCAGTAATAGTGCGTGTTGGAGGCTCCAGCTATTTTCCGAAGGCCGAGATTAAATCCTTCGGCAAGCAGAACGTTCAACAAGCCAACAGATCGCTGCATAGCACTCCAGTTCTCAGATCGGGAAAGGTATCAGAGAATCCGACGTTAGCATTAACCTCCAAAAGAATACGGTGATCCGCGCGGGCGACATTCCACGGTAAATATCAAGAACCAGTACCTTAGCATTTTCAGGCACATTGGCGAATAGCCTGCCGATTCTTAACGCTTCATCCTCAATACTGCCGTGAGAAATGGCACCGTCATGAGTAGTACGCGTCAGCCGCTTCAGCCTTTCAGAAAGATGGGCTTTGCG
>NZ_JAAPBB010000351.1:0-365 GCF_019730395.1 Ochrobactrum sp. SFR4
GGGCAAAGAAGAGGTTTGGTCTTATCCGACCCAATATGGCGACTGTGAAGATTATGTGCTGCTCAAGCGCCGTATGCTGATTAATGCCGGTTTTCCGGTCAATACCCTGCTGATCACTGTTGTGCGCCAGAGCAATGGCGAAGGCCATGCCGTGCTGACAGTCCGCACAGACCGTGGTGACTTCATCCTCGACAATCTGGAAGATAGCGTCAAAAACTGGAATCAGACCGACTACACCTATCTGAAGCGTCAGTCGGCCCGTCATACCGGCCAGTGGGTTGATATCCGCAACGCGCCGCAGATGCTGCTGAGCGATATTCCGACATCGGCACTTGAGCGCCGTGTGCCATAGTTGGCACACAAAG
>NZ_JAAPBB010000038.1:0-5919 GCF_019730395.1 Ochrobactrum sp. SFR4
ATATCGCCCGCTCAATTCGAACAGATAACCGCCGAAACGAGATAAAGAGGCGGAAATAAAACGGGACAAGTCCAATGGCGGGATGGGCGTGTCCGATGCCCCAAGCTGAAGAAGCAATTGGCTGAGGCCATAATGCGATCCTGACGGATGTCGCTTCAAAAAATGGTGACGCCCGATGTGAAGCGGGATGCCGTGGCTCACGTCTGATTGCAGCACGGGGTGAGCCAGCGTCGGGCGTGATAGGTTCTATCGGTAGATCGGTCGAGTTTGCGATACCGCAGTGTGCTACCAGACGATGCGGCCATTCGGGAGGCGATTAAGAAGGTGGCGTCTGAGCGTCGTCGCTTCGGCTACGGGCCAATCAGAGAAGGCTCTTATAGCCAGCCGGACTTTCGAAACCGACAATAAAGAGTGAGGCAGATCACGAGGATGGCAGCGAGGACAACATAATAGCCGTATTCGGTCGCCAATTCCGGCATATTTTGAAAATTCATGCCGTATATACCTGCGACAGCGGTTGGTACTGCGATGATAGCGGCCCAGGCTGCAAGTTGCCTGCTGATTGCATTCTGTCTTTGCTGCTCGAGAAGATTGCTCACTTCAAACACGGAAGTGACGACCTCCCATAGACCATCAACGACATTGTCGAGCCGGTGGAGATGGTCGGTAACATCGCGAAAATAGGGCGTGGTGTCGCCATCCATACAGGACAGGTCAACAAGGTCCACAAGCCTGGCTGCGACCTGTGATGTCGGCCCAAGCACTCTCTGAAACAGAATGAGCTCTCTGCGTAGCTTGAACAGCCGTCTTACCTGGTCTCGAGTGAGACCGGATTCCAGCATCTGAGCTTCCATTTCCAGCACCTTGTCTTCAATGGCCTCAACTAAGGGAAGGAAGCCATCGACCGTTACATCGAACACGGCATGAAGTGCAGCTCCTGGACTGCTTTTGAGAAGAGCGTTGGACGCGTCGAACCGACACATGGCCTCCTCGTGCACAGAGTTGGCGCCGTGTCGCACTGTAATGACGTGAGCCGGGCCAACAAAAATGGCAATCTGGCCGTACTTGATATCATCCCCCTCAAGCTGAGCAGTGTTGACGATAACGAGCAGTTCATTGCCGAAGACCTCAACCTTTGGTGCCCTACGTGAGGTCAGTGCATCTTCAACGGCCAATCGATGGAGATTGTATGTTGTGGCGAGCAGCGTGATTTCCTCGTGCGTGGGCTCGCTCAGTGCGATCCATACAAAATCATCCGGTGCTGCTGAAACGTTTTCTCCAACAGAAATAGTACCGATCCGTTTGCCATTTTGATATTGAAAAGCTGTGTCTATCGTCATATTTTCCCCTACTGACCCAGTGGCCCGAAGCTGTTGGAGTGAACCGCCCCCGAACGGCATCGAAACGTGCCAGAGTGAGTCTGGTCTTGTCCCGCGCCTCTTTATCTCCTTTCGACGATTATTGGTTCGAATTGAGCGGGTGATATTCTTCCGAGTGTCGAATGATTTCTGCATATGTTGTAAAATTCGTTGATGAATTCGAAAAACGCATCTGTCAACCAGACTTGCCCTGGACTTGCTTCGCAAAAGTGGAGAGGCATTTTTCCACTAGGCGGCCATTCTTTCGAACTGAGCTGAGCTCAGATAGTCGAGTGAAGAATGACGGAGCATAGGATTGTAGAAGCTCTCAATATATCGGGCAATAGCGATTTCGGCATCGTGCCTTGTCTGGAATACCATCCTCCAGATCAGCTCTGATTTCAACGTCTTGAAGAACGTTTCGACCATGGCATTGTCGTAGCAATTTCCCTTTCCAGACATGGAAATCGTGATGCCGTTCGCCTGATAGTCAAGGGAACAATATTGACTTCCGCGATCAGAATGATGGATCAGGCCCTTCGGCGGTCGCCGCATTGTTATGGCCTTTTCGAGAGTTTGAAGAGCCAACCGACGATGCAAGCGGTCACTGACGGACCACCCGACAACACGGCGTGCGAAGAGATCAATGACGACAGCGAGATACAGCCATCCTTCTCGCGTCCAAATATACGAGATGTCAGCACCCCATTTCTGGTTAGGTCCTGTTGCGGCAAAATCCTGCGCGATAATGTTGGGTGCAACTGGAAAAGCATGATGGCTGTCGGTGGTTTTCTTGAAACGGCGCTTCTGACGCGCCTGCATTCCATTCTCACGCATCAGGCGGACAATCCAGCGACGCCCGACAGCGAAACCTTGATCCTGTAACTCACGCGCCATACGCGGGCTGCCATAAGTTTCATTCGAGAGAGACCAGGCCGAGCGCACATGCGCCAGCATGACCATATCATCGCGCTGGCGGCGGGTGGCCGACCGATCTTTCCAGGCAAAATAACCGCTCTGGCTGACACCCATGACATGACAAAGACGATATACGGGGAATTCCTTCTTCGCCTGATCAATGAAACGAAACTTCATCGACTTCCCTCCTTGGCGAAAAAAGCTGTGGCACGCTTTAATATCTCGCGTTCCTGCTGCAATATCTCATTCTCTCGACGAAGACGCTTTAGTTCAGCCGTCATATCTTCGTTCGGGTCAACCAGTTTGGGATCATCAATGGCGGCATCTCGGTTGCGGGAAATCCACCGTGTGAGTGTCGACAGGCCGACACCAAGATCTTCAGCAACTTCACACCGGGTCCGACCGCTCGTCTCGGCCAAACGGACAGCCTCACGTTCAAATTCCTTCGTAAAGGGCACTCGCTTCGTCATAAAGGTTTCCTTTCAACTCATGAAAACCTCTCCACTTTTGCGAAGCAAGTCCATTCTGCACTAATGCATATGCTCGGCCGATCGAATGAAATGCCGCCTCTGCGATCCACCAAGATGCCTCGAGCTACACAAATCACCCAATAATAACAACCGTGATGAAATTAAGTTAGCGCCTATGGGGCACAGCCCGCCCCCCGCCGGTCGAACCAAATTGCAAAGGGGTTGAGGGCTAAAAAGGAAGGTTCCGGCTTGCTGGAGAACCTTATTTTTGAACGAGTCAAGCGGCTCGCCGCGCTTGCCCCTTGCAATTATGGGGCGACTGTTGGCAGGGGCAGAAATATCAATAATGTCCGCGCTTGCGCGGTCAAAATCGTTCTTGCGTCAGGGATTGTTACCCGAATGGACGTAACCGCTTGCGGGTTCGGTGTAGTTTGCCCTAGTCGCTGCAAAGCAGTGCCAGGGCAAACGGAATAAAGCCCGACCCGTAGGGTGACGCTATGACTATCAATTGCAACTGATGATTAGAAAATGGCTTGTATCTTCAACCATAGGTCAATTATAAATAGACAATTCAGTTAATACTTCAGTCAATGAGGGATAATTAACAATAAACATAAAAAATGAGCCGAAAAATTTAAAGGAAACTTTAAAGCAAGCCAAATGGCCGCTGTTTTTCATGCTGCTTTTAATCATTGCTCTTGGTTGTACTGTAGCAGCTTTTATATTCAGCTTTTTGGCAACCTTCCACGATCCTGCGTATCAAAGCTATTTTAAATCATTGATTACAATTGGCTCAATTTTTGCGTTGATCTCAATCACTTACATATATTTCAAGCCGTATTTTGATAAAAAATAGGTAATTTATTGCTCTGAGTTACATGCAAACCGTTTAACCTTGGCAGTGTTAAAATTAGAGGCGGGGAATGGTTCGGAAACGAGCTTGGGGTTTCCGAACAATCTCAGCCCGCTCGATGCGGGCTGAGATTGTTCACGGCTTTGCCTTTCAAACACGCTGAAAGGGATCTAATTAAGATTGGATAGCCTGCGCCACAGTATCAGGTGCTTTTTGAATGACTTTCAAAAACAGCATTGCGGCGCGATCCGGCTGACGGCGCTTTTGCTCCCAGTCTCGGATTGTACCTGCAGAGAGGCCGTAGCGTTTAGCAAATTCAGCCTGTGAAAGATTTTGACTTTTACGAATGGCTGCAACGTCAACAGTTTCCGGCACAAATACTGCGGCGGGTTCTGCGCGGCCTTCAGCAATAGCCAGAGCCTCGTTTGCACTTTGGATAAGCTCTTTTCCAAATGTCATTTTTTCACCTTTCTATAGGCTTCTGCCAGCTTTGGCAGAATTGCAGTTAGTTCGTTTCGTTCAGTTTTTGTAAGATTTCCTTTTTCATTTTTGCCGTAAATTGATAGCGCAAAAATTGGAATATCATCGCCGCCAAAATAATGAATTGTGCGGAATCCTCCGCTCTTTCCTTGGCCTTTACAGGCATGGCGCAATTTTCTAGCGCCACCTGTACCAGCCATTAACGCCCCCGCTTTGGGGTCTGACGCTATGGTTGTTAAAATCTCCTGCAATTCATCATCGGGTAGACCGCACCGCTTGGCTTGCATGAGAAAGGTTGATGTTTGAAGGATCGTTTGCATAGTCACACTGTACGGCAATGCCTTACTTGTTGCAAGATATATTTACGTTATTTTTCTTTTTCGGCACGGTTCTAACCGTCACAAGACTGCGGCGCGGGACAAGTCGATCATATGAATCGCGCTCACGGGTAGCATGGGTGGTAAGTGCCTGCACCACAGCCTCTAAATCGCGCATAGGCGCATTAGCAGAGCGCGTAACAGCCATGCCCTTGCGTTATGGTGCAATGTCCTCGACTGGACTTGCTTTGCAAAAGTGGAGAGGTTTTTATGAGTTGAAAGGAAACCTTTATGACGAAGCGAGTGCCCTTTACGAAGGAATTTGAACGTGAGGCTGTGGCGGAACGTCGGCGAGCACCTGTGGGTCGAGAGCGATATCAGCCAAGAATTCGAGCCTGTTGAGCAACCGGTTGGCGATGGCCGAATTGTTGCCTGCCTCGATCTTGTGCAGCCAGATGAAGCGGCTGATGTTGCCTTCGACCATTTCCGTCAGCAGCGCATCGAGCCTGTCGCACATGGGTTGATCCAAAAGCTCGGCAATCCGCGTCTCGATCCGGCGTTCGGCCTCCACCAGGGCGTCGGCACGCAGCCGCTCGATTGTTGTAATAGCAGGCAGGATTATCTGGGCTTGAGGGCAGCGCTCGACAAATCGGCGCGCGATACCCTCATTGGAACGAGCATCCTCGGCTTGAGTGGCAAGCCAATCCCGCAATTCCTGGGCTGCACGACCGGCAAAGCTCTTATAGCCGTAGATCATGGGCAAGGCAGCCAAATGATCGTGGTGTGTCTCCTCCTGCATGGCATATTCGGACAGGTCCTCGACGCGCAGTCCAAGTTGTGCAGCCAGAAACCGAGTTAGCTCTTGTGGAATAAGCTCTCCCGGTGACAGAAGCCGACCGGGGTATCGCAGAGCACATAGTTGCAATGCGAAGCCGAAACGATTGCGTGATCTGCGGCGCTCGTGAATATGCTTCATATCGTCATCGGACAAAATGTAATGTCGCAACAATGACGCTTCGTCTGTCGCCAGAAACCGGATTCTCGATCTGGCTCTGGCCAGACTGATCGACGCTATCCTCGTTACGGAACTTTCGCGATGGGGACGCTCCACGCAGGATTTGTTGACGACGCTCGACAGATTGGCAGGCTGGAAGGTCTCGGTTGTCGCCATGAGCGGCATGACCTTCGAACTTGGCACGCCGCACGGCCGCATGATGGCAACCCTGCTCGCTGGCATCGCTCAATTCGAGCGCGATCTGCTGAGCGAACGGGTGAAATCAAGCCTCGCCGCCGCGAAAGCGCGCGGCAGAAAACTCGGCCGCCAGACAGGCCAGCGCCCCAAATCAGATCGGTTGGCATCGAAAGTCATCGCGTTGAGTGCCCAAGGCCGCAGCTATCGCTGGATAGCTCGCGATCTAGGCATCAGCAAGAATACCGTCACTGATATGGACTTGTCACGGTTTGATTCCGCCTCCTTAAATAGACTATTTGTCATTAAGGAGAAGAATTATGGCAGTTTCACA
>NZ_JAAPBB010000352.1:0-365 GCF_019730395.1 Ochrobactrum sp. SFR4
TGCCACGATTTTTCCCGATGTGATTGCGGCAGCAGAAGCACCGCTTGTGCGCACCGCACCGGCACCGCTTTACCGGCTGGCACAACTGGTGCGCGATAGCGGGATGAAAGCTGTGCTCACCGGAGAGGGCGCGGATGAGGTCTTTGCGGGCTATGATATTTTCCGCGAAGCCAAAGTCCGGCGTTTTTGTGCGCGGCAACCGCAGTCACAGATCAGGCCGCAACTGTTCCGCAGGCTCTATCCGTATTTGCCGGGTTTGCAGGCGCAAACGCCGGAGACGCTGGCCGCATTTTTTGGCGTTCACGGCAGTGATCTGGCGGATCCGCTCTATTCGCACCGGCCGCGAATGAAGGCGACGGGGGTGG
>NZ_JAAPBB010000353.1:0-365 GCF_019730395.1 Ochrobactrum sp. SFR4
GGAACTTATTTTGTTCTGGTGGTGGGGTGTCCGGCTCGGCAAAGACGTTGAATGGACTTTCGTCGCATTTGCATTCCAGATTGGTTATGCGATTACGCTGTTTTTGATGACCGCACTGTTATTTCCTGACGATATTGCAGAATATAAAGGCTATCAGGATTTTTTCATTCAGCGCCGGTATTGGTTTTTTACGCTTCTGGCCCTGACCTGGATTATCGATATTTCCAAAGCCATTGTTGCCGGAGGTAATATCAGCTCCACTCTGCTGCTTCACGCATCCGTCACTCTGAGTTTATGTGCTCTGGCAGCATTCTTTAAGCATCCAAAGATTCAGATCGCCATCGTGTTGATCTACATCTCGCGGC
>NZ_JAAPBB010000354.1:0-365 GCF_019730395.1 Ochrobactrum sp. SFR4
ACTGTATATGGTAAGGCTTTGCTATGTTCTCCATCTGGAATGTTCCTCAACAAGCTCCTGCTTTGAAGACTTGGTCCCCGGCTTGTGGTACTGTGATGTCAGAAATTTGGAGCAGAGACTGAAGGAATAACCATTCAGAGACTGCCCCAACTGGATATTCAGCCCATGTACATACAGCCACCAAACCCATACAACATTGCTGATGCCAAGAAGTGCTTGCTGACAGGAGCCTGATATGGATGCCTCCTGAGAGGCTCTGCTAGTGCCTTACTGATGAGGATGCTTGCAGCTAACCATTGGACTGAGCATGGGGAACCCAATGGATGAGATAAAGGACTGAAGGAGTTGAAGGGGTTTGCATTGTC
>NZ_JAAPBB010000355.1:0-364 GCF_019730395.1 Ochrobactrum sp. SFR4
TTGTTTCGGAAAATGCAAATAATGTACTCGGTATTCGTACCAGTAATTTCCGTGGCTACCTGCAAGCGATGGAAACTGCAGGTGCCATGAAAACCCTCGCAGAACCGACACTGACTGCAATTTCGGGTGAAAAAGCGGCATTTAAAGTCGGTGGTGAATATAACGTTCTTGATAGTGTTGATTATGACGACGACGGAAAGCGTACAAATACGCTGGCCAAGATTGAGTATGGGATCGGGCTGGAATTTATGCCGACCGTGCTGGGACCAGGCCGTATATCGCTCAAAGTCCGCACCTCTGTCTCTGAACCAACAAATGAAGGTTCTGCAACACAAAATACCGGTCAGTTCAGTCCGAACATTAT
>NZ_JAAPBB010000356.1:0-364 GCF_019730395.1 Ochrobactrum sp. SFR4
TGCAAATGCGGAAACAGTGCAATCGCCCGCTGCATCACCGATGAAGCTGCGGTCACAGAAGGCCGTGAATAATCCGGATTATCCAGCACGATACCACGCCCGCCGCCCATAACATAATTACCGCGTGTTACCTGACGGCCGTAAAAACTGCCGCCATCTTCGCCCATACTCATCGGCAGAAGATATGGCAGCGGCTCGGTCACCACCATTGACGGGTAGATTTTCTTGAGCGGAACGCTCTCGCCAAATTGCGTGGCAAACTGATCTGACCATGCACCCGCCGTATTGACCAGCTGGCGGCAACGGATTTCCGTATCCTCACCCGCAAACAAAGCGAAACCATTACCGGTGGTGACTGCTTCAT
>NZ_JAAPBB010000357.1:0-363 GCF_019730395.1 Ochrobactrum sp. SFR4
TGCCAGCTCGCTTTCCGATGTTGAGCAAACGCAAAGAATTTGCGCCGGTTCTTCACTCACACTGAGGTACGCATGGCCAGTTGTGGCGTCAAAATATGCGGAATCGCCTTTTTTGAGGCGTAGCGGAGCATAATGCTCGGTATGCAGATCCAGCTCACCTTCAAGAACATAAAAATACTCCTCGCCGGTATGGCGAATGAGCGGGCCGAATTCTTCCAGTGTTCGCGCATGAGCGACAGCAAAAATCGGCACCATCGATTTTTTGGATATCTCGGTGCAGAGATAGAGATAATCATAGTTCTGTGTTTTGATTGAGCGGCCTTGCCCGGCGAGTGTGAAAGTACGCCTTCCAAGCAGATTAGG
>NZ_JAAPBB010000358.1:0-362 GCF_019730395.1 Ochrobactrum sp. SFR4
TTATTCTGCCGCAGGCCGCGCGTCTGATGATCCGCCCGTTAGGTGTCAATATCGTGGCTCTGATCAAAGGCTCGGCGCTGGTCTCGGCTATCTCGGTAATCGACCTGACCTATACGGCACAGCGCTATATCAGTGCGACCTACAAGCCGTTTGAAATCTTCACAGTGGCTGCATTCTTCTACATGGTCATCATTATCACTGTCACCATTGTACTGCGTTGGCTCGACCGGCGTTTTGTCATCGCTTAAAGGGGGAGACAGATGGAAGGTTTGGATTTCTCAGTCCTCATCCCCTATATGCCGTTGCTGTTGCAAGGCGCCTGGTGGACGGTTGTTATCACGGTTCTGGCTGGCCTGCTGAGT
>NZ_JAAPBB010000359.1:0-361 GCF_019730395.1 Ochrobactrum sp. SFR4
CACCAGTGTGGACTATGCTTTTACCCGCAAGCTCGACGGGCACAGCCTGAACCGGGAGCATGAGCTGTCGGTGAACATCATCTCACCCTTCAGCGACGATTCCGACGCGCCGGATGTGGTTCGCTCGAACAGCATGGCAAGCGATGAGATGGTTGTCCTGCTGGGACGTGATGTGCGCTTCACGCGCGATCTCGTCCTCTGGCTCCAGACCGTGAAATTTGCCCGTCAGGTCACCAGCGGTGACGCTCAGCCCGGTCGTGATCGCATCATTGCGGAAAAGCGTGACCAGAATACGCGGCGCGAAAAGGAACTGGTGCAGCATCTCCGCACTCTGATCGCGGATGCTCGCCTTTTCGTGCGT
>NZ_JAAPBB010000003.1:0-378244 GCF_019730395.1 Ochrobactrum sp. SFR4
TTAGAGTGCCGGCCTGTCACGCCGGAGGTCGCGGGTTCGAGCCCCGTCACTCGCGCCACTTTCTCTTCTTTAAAATACAGTTTGTGAGAAAGTGGCGCACCCCGCTTCTATTTAATTTCCTGTTGTGAGTTTTGTTGCGTTACTGATGGCGTAGCCTTGGTATTCTCTTTGGTTGCATCATCGATGATCAGGAGGAAGAGGGCTGTCAGGAAAAGGAGCATGCCCGCGATAAGGCTTTTGCGTGCGGGCTGCAGATTGATTTGGTTTTCATTCTTTACTGGTCTGGAGATTAGCCAGGGGACGCAGCCTGTCAGAAAAAGCGCGGCCAGCATTGTTAGCAGTGAAGCAAGCATGAGAGGCGTAATTTTTTCAGCGGGTTCTGATGTAAGATAAAATATAATGCCTATGCCTGAGACAGTGTATGCTGAAGCTACAGTGCAAAGACCGGGAACAACGCCGGTTGGTGCGTGCATGGCAATACTATCCGTAAAGTTATTGGCCAGAATTACGTCTATGGTAGCTTCAGCGAGAGCAGTTGCCAGCTGTCAGTTTTGCGTGATGCATTCTATGAATGCGTACGTTGCTGCGTTTTTTGATTCTTTTTTTATATTCGTATAATGTTGTGATGGATGGTGATGCGATCGGGATGCGTTACTCTTTGGCGTCAGGGCAGGGGTTTAATCTGGTGACTTCACGTTTTCGGGAGTGGTGCAGACGTTCTGCCGGTTCAATTTCAACACATGGCGTTTGAGCTGATGTGGATATTGTCGGTGGAACTTAAATAAACCGAACCGTATCAGGCTGTGTTATTAGGTCCGGCTGAGTTGTTAACAGGTTGGCTTTTATTAATCATATCCGTGTGAGTGCATGGCAGTCATGTGCTTTAAAGGCTTGCGCAATTGGGTTGACTACGATAACCGTCCCCACACAAAGCACTGTATTCGCACGGCACGCCATTTGAAGCTGTTTGGGCGAGATTGATTGTAAGGTGCAATGTGTCACATGGCTGTAGCCGTCAAATGGCTTATGTAGTGCACAACTTTACATCTTGAAGCCGGAAATAGGGTAATGAACGAGCTTTTAAGTTCCTATCTGCCGATCGTCATTTTTATTGGCGTGGCAATGGTGATCGGAATTGCGTTGCTGGTAGCGCCGTTCCTGGTCGCGTACAGACAGCCGGATCCAGAAAAACTATCCGCCTATGAGTGCGGATTTAACGCATTTGACGATGCGCGCATGAAATTCGACGTGCGTTTCTATCTGGTATCCATTCTTTTCATCATCTTCGACCTTGAAGTTGCATTCCTGTTCCCGTGGGCTGTGTCCTTCGGTGAAATTGGCATGTTCGGTTTCTGGTCCATGATGGTCTTCCTTGGTGTGCTCACCATCGGCTTCATTTATGAATGGAAGAAGGGAGCCCTCGAATGGGATTGACCTCTGGCCAAAACACTATGTCTTCTAATGCCAATGTGGGTGGCGGGACGCTGATTGCTCCCCGCCCTAAGGGTATTATTGATCCGAATACCGGCAAGCTGATCGGTCAGGATGATGCGTTTTTCGGCGAGCTGAATAATGAACTGTCCGATAAGGGCTTCATTGTTACCTCTGCTGATGCACTGATTACATGGGCGCGCACCGGCTCGCTGATGTGGATGACCTTCGGTCTGGCCTGCTGTGCTGTGGAAATGATGCATATTTCCATGCCGCGCTATGATGCTGAGCGTTTCGGTATTGCGCCGCGTGCGTCTCCGCGTCAGTCCGACGTAATGATCGTTGCGGGTACGCTGACCAATAAAATGGCACCGGCACTGCGCAAGGTTTACGACCAGATGCCGGAGCCGCGCTATGTGATCTCCATGGGCTCCTGCGCGAATGGTGGTGGTTACTACCATTACTCCTATTCTGTTGTGCGTGGTTGTGACCGTGTTGTTCCGGTTGATATCTATGTGCCGGGCTGCCCTCCGACCGCTGAAGCACTGCTCTACGGCATTCTCATGCTGCAGAAGAAGATTCGCCGCACCGGTACGATTGAGCGTTGATTGGGGGATATGATGATTCAAGAAGCTCTCAATGAACTCTCGGCCTATCTGTCCGAACGCCTTGAAGGCAAGATCGATGAAACATCGCTGTGTTACGGTGAACTGAGCATCACTGTGCCGGGCAGCCAGATTATTTCTGTGCTGACATTCCTGCGCGATGATGTGCAGTGCCAGTTCGTGAATTTCACCGATCTGAGCGGTGTTGACTATCCGGGTCGCGTCAATCGTTTTGATGTGGTTTATCAGCTGATGTCACCGCGTCATAACCTGCGTATCCGCATTCGTGTGATCACGGATGAAGATACACCGGTTCCGTCAATCACCGGCGTTTATCCGGGTGCATTGTGGTACGAGCGTGAAGCCTACGACATGTACGGTATTCTGTTCTCCGGCCATCCGGATCTGCGTCGTCTGCTGACAGATTACGGTTTTGAAGGTCATCCGCTGCGTAAGGATTTCCCGCTGACTGGTTTTGTCGAAGTCCGTTATGATGATCAGGTCAAGCGCGTTGTTTACGAGCCGGTTGAGCTGCGTCAGGAATTCCGTAATTTTGATTTCTTGTCCCCGTGGGAAGCAACAGATTATGTGCTTCCGGGCGATGAGAAAGCGAAGTCTAATTAATCTGTCACGTTAGCTGAAGGATTTCAAAATGTCTGATGGTGCTAAGTTGGAAGGTCGCTGCCTCTGTGGTTCAGTGCAGTTTTCGGCGAAGCCTGTAAGTGACGAAATGGGCGCCTGCCACTGTTCAATGTGCCGCCGCTGGTCCGGCGGTGTGTTTCTGTGTGTGGATTGCGGAGATAGCCTTGAAATCACCAAAGGTGATGATCTGGGCTTTTACGGTTCATCCGCATGGGGTGAGCGCGGTTTCTGCAAGGTCTGCGGTTCCACGCTGATGTGGCGCATGCAGGACGGCTCCCATAATGTTGTTTCTGTTCAGGCGTTTGAAAATCCTTCGCAATTCAGGTTTACGACAGAGATCTATATCGATTGTAAGCCTGATAGTTACGCTTTTGCCAATGATACGAGCAAAATGACGGAAGCAGAGTTTCTGGCAGCTTTTGCCTCTACACAGGATGCCGAGAATGGCTGAGACACAAGTAAGAAATTTTAATATCAACTTCGGCCCGCAGCATCCGGCGGCGCACGGCGTTCTGCGTCTGGTGCTCGAGCTCGATGGCGAAGTCGTGGCGCGTGTTGATCCGCATATCGGCCTGCTGCATCGCGGTACCGAAAAGCTGATGGAAGCCAAGACCTATCTTCAGGCTGTGCCTTATCTCGATCGCCTCGATTACGTAGCGCCGATGAATCAGGAGCACGCCTATGCACTGGCAGTTGAACGCCTGCTCGGTGTTACAGTACCGAAGCGCGGTCAGCTGATCCGTGTGTTGTTTTCTGAAATTGGTCGTATTCTCAATCATATTCTGAACGTGACCACACAGGCCATGGACGTTGGTGCGCTGACGCCGCCGCTCTGGGGTTTTGAAGAACGTGAAAAGCTGATGGTATTCTACGAGCGCGCTTGTGGTGCCCGTATGCATGCGGCTTATTTCCGTCCGGGCGGTGTTCATCAGGATCTGCCGGAACAGCTCGTTCAGGATATTGCCAACTGGATTGATCCGTTCCTCAAGACCACGCTGAGCAATCTCGATAACCTGATTACACCAAACCGTATTTTCAAGCAGCGTAACGTTGATATCGGCGTTGTCAGCCTTGAAGATGCATGGGCATGGGGCTTCTCCGGTGTCATGGTTCGCGGTTCAGGTGCTGCATGGGATCTGCGTAAGTCGCAGCCTTATGAATGCTATAATGAAATGGAATTCGACATTCCGATCGGTAAGAACGGCGACTGCTATGACCGCTATCTGATCCGTATGGAAGAAATGCGCCAGTCCGCATATATCATGCGCCAGTGCTGTGAACTGCTGCTCGGCAAAGAGCGCGTCGGCCCTGTGTCGAATACAGATAATAAAATTGTTCCGCCAAAACGTGGCGAAATGAAACGCTCGATGGAAGCTCTCATCCATCATTTCAAGCTTTACACTGAAGGTTACCATGTGCCGGAAGGCGAGGTATATGCCGCAGTTGAAGCACCAAAGGGTGAATTCGGTGTTTATCTGGTGTCTGACGGCACCAATAAACCGTATCGTTGCAAATTGCGTGCACCGGGTTTTGCTCATCTTCAGGCCATGGATTTCCTGTGCCGCGGTCATATGCTGGCCGACGTCTCCGCGATCCTTGGCTCGCTCGATATTGTGTTTGGTGAGGTAGACCGCTGATGTCCGTCCGTCGTCTCGCAGATGATTCCGTTCAGCCGGCCAGCTTTTCGTTTAATGCGGAAAATCAGGTCTGGGCTGAAAAGACAATTAAGAAATTCCCTGAAGGTCGCCAGCAGTCTGCGGTTATCCCGCTACTGATGCGTGCGCAGGAGCAGGATGGCTGGGTCACTAAGGCTTCCATCGAGCATATTGCTGCGATGCTGGAAATGCCGCTGATCCGCGTTCTGGAAGTGGCAACATTCTATACCCAGTTCCAGCTGAAGCCGGTTGGCACACGCGCCCATATTCAGGTTTGCGGCACAACACCATGCGCATTGCGCGGTGCTGAAGAGCTGATGAAAGTGTGCAAACACAAAATTCATCACGATCCGCTGACACCAAATGCTTCGGGCACGCTGTCCTGGGAAGAAGTTGAATGTCAGGGTGCTTGCGTCAATGCGCCGATGGTCATGATCTTCAAAGACGCTTATGAAGACCTGACACCTGAACGCCTTGAAGAAATCATTGATGCTTTCGAGGCAGGCAAGGGCGATACCATCAAGCCGGGCCCGCAGATCGACCGTGATTTCTCTGCGCCGATTGGTGGTTTGACATCTTTGACCGATGGCAATCCGAAAGCGGAGGGCTGATTGATGCTGGCTGATAAAGATCGTATTTTTACAAATATTTATGGCCTGAAAGACAAGTCGCTTAAAGGCGCTATGTCCCGTGGTCACTGGGATAATACCAAAGGTCTGGTCGAAAAAGGCCGTGACTGGATCATCAATGAGATGAAGGCTTCGGGCCTTCGCGGTCGTGGCGGTGCGGGCTTCCCGACCGGCATGAAATGGTCCTTCATGCCAAAGGAAAGCGACGGTCGTCCGCATTATCTCGTCGTCAATGCCGACGAATCGGAGCCGGGCACCTGTAAAGACCGTGATATCATGCGCCATGATCCGCATACGCTGATCGAAGGCTGCGTGATTGCCGGTTGTGCAATGGGCGCACATACAGCTTACATTTATATCCGCGGTGAATTCATGCGTGAGCGTGAAGCCCTGCAGGCAGCAATTGATGAATGCTACGCAGCCGGTCTGCTTGGCAAAAACAACAAGTGCGGCTGGGATATGGACGTGTTCGTTTCCCACGGTGCGGGCGCTTATATCTGCGGTGAAGAAACTGCGCTGCTGGAAAGCCTTGAAGGCAAAAAAGGCCAGCCACGTCTGAAGCCGCCATTCCCTGCGAATATGGGTCTCTACGGCTGCCCGACCACTGTGAACAACGTGGAATCGATTGCTGTTGCTCCGACCATTTTGCGTCGCGGCGGCGCATGGTTCTCTTCCATTGGTCGTCCGAACAATGTGGGCACCAAGCTGTTCCAGATTTCCGGTCATGTGAACACACCATGCACCGTGGAAGAAGCTCTTGGTATTCCGTTCCGCGAACTGATTGAAAAACATGCCGGCGGTATCCGCGGCGGTTGGGACAATCTGCTCGCTGTTATTCCGGGTGGTGCATCCTGTCCTGTGGTTACCGCAGAAAACATGATGGACGCCATCATGGATTTCGACGGTATGCGCGATGTTAAGTCGTCTTTCGGTACCGGCGGTCTTATCGTTATGGATAAGTCGACCGATATCATCAAAGCGATTGCCCGTCTGTCGGCCTTCTTCAAGCATGAAAGCTGCGGCCAGTGCACGCCTTGCCGTGAAGGCACAGGCTGGATGTGGCGCGTTATGGAACGCATGGTTACCGGTAATGCGCAGAAGCGCGAAATCGACATGCTGTTTGATGTGACCAAGCAGATTGAAGGTCACACGATCTGTGCGCTTGGCGATGCGGCTGCATGGCCTATTCAGGGTCTGATCCGCAATTTCCGTCCGGAAATTGAAAAGCGTATTGATGATTATACCCGCAATGCTGTTCAGAGCCGTAACATCCGGCTCGAAGCTGCGGAATAAGCTTCAGGGCAGGCCGGTTGCGGTCTGCCCGTTTAGTCATAATGCGGCATTGTCGCAGAATTAATATGATGCGGCGGATGCCGCGGGTTTAAAAGAATGCGGCAAGTGCCGCAGGTTTGGACAAGCGATGGCAAAGATCAAAGTTGACGGTAACGAGATCGAAGTACCCGATCACTACACGCTTCTTCAGGCAGCCGAAGAGGCTGGCGCTACCGTGCCGCGTTTCTGTTTCCACGAACGCCTCTCCATTGCCGGCAACTGCCGCATGTGCCTGGTTGAAGTTAAAGGCGGACCGCCGAAGCCGGCTGCATCCTGCGCTATGGGCGTACGTGATCTGCGTCCGGGCCCGAACGGCGAAACACCTGAAATTTTCACCAACACACCTATGGTCAAAAAGGCTCGTGAAGGTGTGATGGAATTCCTGCTGATCAACCACCCGCTGGATTGCCCGATTTGCGATCAGGCCGGTGAGTGTGATCTTCAGGATCAGGCAATGGCTTTCGGTACCGATGGTTCGCGTTACCGCGAAAACAAACGTGCTGTTGAAAACAAATATATCGGCCCTCTGGTCAAAACGATTATGACACGCTGCATTCACTGCACGCGCTGCGTTCGTTTCACCACGGAAGTTGCCGGTATTTCTGAACTCGGCCTCACAGGTCGCGGTGAAGATGCTGAAATCACCACCTATCTCGAACGCGCAATGACCTCTGAATTGCAGGGCAATGTGATTGATCTGTGCCCGGTCGGTGCGCTGACATCCAAGCCTTACGAGTTTCAGGCACGTCCTTGGGAGCTGAACAAGACCGAGTCTATCGACGTGATGGATGCTCTTGGTTCAAATATCCGCGTTGATACCCGTGGTCGTGAAGTGATGCGTATTATGCCGCGTCTGAACGAACAGGTGAACGAAGAGTGGATTTCCGACAAGACCCGTTTCATCTGGGATGGTCTGCGCACACAGCGTCTGGATCGCCCGTATGTCCGCGTCAATGGTCGTCTGCAGGCTGCAAGCTGGTCTGAGGCATTTGCTGCGGTTAAAGCTGCTGTTGCCAAGACTTCCGCTGCCAAAATCGGTGCAATTGCCGGTGATCTGGCCAATGTGGAAGAACTCTACGCACTGAAGAGCCTGATGACCAAACTCGGTTCCGTCAATATTGACGCCCGTCAGGATGGTGTTGCGCTTGATCCGAAATTCGGCCGCGCTTCTTATATCTTCAATCCGACGATTGAAGGCATCGAACAGGCTGATGCGATTCTAATCATCGGTTCCAACCCGCGTTTTGAAGCTTCGGTGCTCAATGCACGTATTCTGAAGCGTCAGCGTCAGGGGGGGCTGCAGATTGGTCTGATCGGCGAACAGGCAGATCTGCGTTATGCTTACAATTATCTCGGCGCCGGTTCTGATACGCTGGCTCAGGTTGCAAGCGGCAAAGACAAGTTCTTTGATGTTCTGAAAAATGCACAGCGCCCGCTGATCCTGATCGGTCAGGGTGCACTGACCGGTGAAACCGGTGAGGCTGTTCTTGCTCAGGCTGCTCAGCTGGCAAATGCTGTTGGCGCTGTGAGCGAAGAGTGGAACGGTTTTGCAGTTCTGCACACTGCCGCTGCCCGCGTCGGTGCTCTGGATCTCGGCTTCGTGCCGGGTGAGGGCGGTGCTAAGGCTGCTGACATGGTTGGCCAGATGGATGTGCTGTTCCTTGCCGGTGCAGATGAACTGGATCTGTCCAACAAAGGTTCGAGCTTCGTTGTCTATATCGGTACCCATGGTGATGCCGGTGCCCACGCTGCTGATGTGATCCTGCCAGGTTCCACCTATACAGAAAAATCCGGTACCTATGTGAATACGGAAGGCCGCGTACAGCTGGCAAACCGTGCCGGTTTTGCTCCGGGTGAAGCCAAGGAAGACTGGGCGATCCTGCGTGCATTGTCTGATGTACTGGGTGCGAAACTGCCGTTTGATAATCTGACACAGCTGCGTTCAGCACTTTATGCGGACTATCCGCACATGGCGCAGATTGACGCAGTGGCAGCAGGACAGGTTGCAGACCTTGCAGCTCTTGGCGCAAAAGCAGCTCCGGTAAAAGGCGTTACATTTACTTCGCCTGTTACAGATTTTTATCTGACAAACCCGATTGCCCGTGCATCAGCTGTAATGGCTGAATGTTCCGCGCTGGCAAAGGGCGGCTTCCAGCAGGCAGCCGAATAAGCATTGATGCAAGCAGCTCCTTAAGCTTTTGGGTTTAAGGAGCTGATATTGCAAAGCAATTTCAGGAAAAGTGGGAACCGGTTTTCCGTCCGAAATTGCGTCAACAAAAAACAGAGCATTTTCACATTTTCATTAATTTGGAAATGCTCTGATAAAATAAGGTTTACAGCTTGCCCTTGCGTGGGACAAAAACCACGCAGTGCTGTAAGAGAGAGACGGGAAAATGGACGGTATTTTTGCAGCTTACGTCTTACCGGCGCTGATCATAGCGCTGAAGTCAGTCGTTCTGCTCGTCGTATTGCTGATTGTTGTAGCCTATCTGCTTTATGCAGATCGTAAGATCTGGGCTGCGGTACAGTTGCGTCGGGGACCAAACGTTGTCGGCCCTTGGGGACTGTTTCAGGCTTTTGCGGATCTTTTGAAATTCGTATTCAAAGAGCCGATCATCCCATCGGGTGCCAACAAAGCCGTGTTCCTGCTGGCGCCGTTTATTTCGGCACTGCTGGCATTGGCAACATGGGCGGTTATTCCGGTCAGTGAAGGCTGGGCAATTGCCAATATCAATGTCGGTATCCTTTATATTCTCGCTATATCTTCGCTTGAAGTTTATGGCGTGATTATGGGTGGCTGGGCTTCAAACTCGAAATATCCGTTTCTCGGTGCACTGCGCTCCGCAGCGCAGATGGTTTCTTATGAAGTTTCGATCGGTTTTGTGATTGTAACAGTTCTGTTGGTTGCCGGTTCCCTGAACCTGACCGATATCGTCCTGTCCCAGTCCACAGGTCTTGGGACTTCGCTGGGTCTGCCGAATTCGTTCCTCGACTGGAACTGGCTCGTGCTGTTCCCGATGTTCGTGATCTTCTTCATCTCGGCACTGGCGGAAACCAACCGTCCTCCGTTCGATCTGGTTGAAGCGGAGTCCGAACTTGTTGCCGGTCACATGATCGAATACTCGTCAACACCGTTCCTGCTGTTCTTCCTCGGTGAATATGTTGCCATCACTCTGATGTGCGCATTGATGACCATTCTGTTCCTTGGCGGCTGGCTGCCAATCGTGGATGTATGGTTCCTCGCATGGGTGCCGGGCATTGTCTGGTTCATGCTGAAGCTCTGCATGTGCTTCTTCATGTTTGCGATGGTTAAGGCATTTGTACCGCGTTACCGTTATGACCAGCTGATGCGTCTGGGCTGGAAAGTATTCCTGCCGATCTCGCTGTTCATGGTTGTGGCAACCGCTGCATTCCTCAAATTCACCGGCCTTGCAGGTTAAGGAGACATCACATGGCTTCTATCGCTCAAGCCGCTAAATCACTGCTTCTGAAAGAATTCGTCGGAGCATTCTTTCTCTCCATGCGTCAGTTCTTTGCGCCTAAGGCAACATTGAACTACCCGCATGAAAAAGGTCCTGTTTCACCGCGCTTCCGCGGTGAACATGCCCTGCGCCGCTATCCGAATGGTGAAGAACGCTGCATCGCCTGTAAGCTTTGCGAAGCGATCTGCCCGGCACAGGCAATTACAATTGAAGCCGGTCCGCGCCGCAATGACGGAACCCGCCGCACCGTGCGTTATGACATTGATATGGTCAAATGCATTTATTGCGGTTTCTGTCAGGAAGCCTGTCCGGTTGATGCGATTGTTGAAGGGCCGAATTTCGAATTCGCCACGGAAACCCGCGAAGAGCTTTACTATGATAAAGAAAAGCTGCTCGCTAATGGTGACCGTTGGGAACGCGAACTTGCGCGCAACATCGCAATGGATGCACCTTATCGTTAAGATGGGCTTGGCCCACCGGATCGTTAAGATGACTTCCTCTGCCTTAAGAGGGCAGGGCTAATATTTAAGTTGGTGCAATAGCCGGAGCTTATTGGTGCTCATGGCTGTTGTGCTTGAAGTTTTGCCTCATGTCGCGGTTCTTGGCTGTAGGATATGAGGTGGTAGGACAGGCAAGTTGCCTTGCCAAGTTAAAGGATATTGGGGAACCCCATGCTGACAGGTATAGCGGCGGCGTTTTTCTATTTATTCGCCTTCATCATGATTGCGAGTGCGCTGATGGTTATCACCGCACGCAATCCCGTTCACTCGGTCTTGTTTCTGATTTTGGCTTTCTTCAACGCAGCGGCTTTGTTCCTGCTGACGGGCGCTGAATTCCTGGCAATGATCCTTGTGGTTGTTTATGTCGGTGCTGTGGCGGTTCTCTTCCTCTTCGTCGTCATGATGCTGGATGTGGATTTTGCTGAGCTCAAACAGGGTGCGCTTAAACATGCGCCGGTTGGAGCTTTGGTTGGTGTGGTTCTGCTGGCAGAATTGATCCTGGCATTCTCCGCTTCGATCTTCTCGCCGAAAATTGCAGCAAATGCCGCTTACCCAATCCCTGATGTGGCGACACGCCAGAATACACAGGCGCTTGGTGACATTCTCTATACAGATTTCGTTTTCTACTTTCAGGTTGCCGGTCTGATCCTGCTGGTGGCGATGATCGGCGCGATTGTGCTGACCCTGCGCCATAAAGAAGGTGTCAAACGTCAGTCGATCCCGGCGCAGGTTGCCCGTACTCCGGAAACTGCGATCGAGATCAAAAAAGTCGAAACAGGCAAGGGTATTTAACAGGAGCCTCATGATGGTAGTCGGTATCGAACATTATCTGACCGTGTCGGCGATCCTGTTTACGCTTGGCGTTTTCGGGGTTTTCCTCAACCGTAAGAATGTGATCGTCATTTTGATGTCGGTCGAGCTTATTCTTCTCTCGGTCAATCTGAACTTTATTGCGTTTTCCGCAACGCTCGGCGATCTGGTCGGGCAGGTTTTCGCACTCTTCGTCCTGACTGTTGCGGCTGCTGAAGCGGCAATCGGTCTTGCTATTCTTGTCGTGTTCTTCCGTAACCGTGGTTCGATCGCGGTGGAAGATGTCAATGTCATGAAAGGTTGACGGGCAGATGCTCTACTACGCGATCGTCTTCCTTCCGCTGCTTGGTTTTCTTATTGCCGGTCTGTTCGGCAATAAGATTGGTGCCAAGGCCAGCGAATATATTACTTCCGGCTTCCTCGTTATTGCAGCTGCGCTGTCCTGGGTTGCCTTCTTTACAATTGCAATGGGTTCGTCCGAGCCTGTCCGTGTGCCGGTTCTGCACTGGCTGACTTCCGGTACCCTGTCTTTTGACTGGGCGATCCGTGTGGATACACTGACCGCGATCATGCTTGTTGTTATCAACAGCGTGTCGGCGCTCGTGCATATCTATTCTATCGGCTATATGCATCACGATCCGCATCGTCCGCGTTTCTTTGCCTATCTGTCGCTGTTTACTTTTGCGATGCTGATGCTGGTTACCTCTGACAATCTGGTTCAGATGTTCTTCGGTTGGGAAGGCGTGGGTCTTGCATCCTACCTGCTGATCGGCTTCTGGTATAAGAAACCTTCGGCCAATGCGGCTGCGATGAAAGCTTTCGTAGTCAACCGCGTTGGTGACTTCGGCTTCCTGCTTGGTATTTTCGGTATCTTCGTTCTGTTCGGCGCCGTGGATTATGCCACGATCTTCTCGACAGCCCAGAATTATGCTGCCGGTGAAAATGCATCGCAGGTTGTCTTAAGTTTCCTCGGTTTTGAACTCGACAAACAAGGTGCTCTGACCGTTGTTGCATTGCTGCTCTTCATGGGCGCGATGGGTAAATCGGCGCAGTTCCTGCTGCACACATGGTTGCCTGATGCGATGGAAGGCCCGACACCAGTGTCGGCTCTGATTCACGCGGCGACAATGGTGACCGCAGGTGTGTTCATGGTTGCGCGTATGTCGCCGATCTTTGAACAGTCTGAAACAGCTCTGCTGGTTGTGACCATTATCGGTGCGATCACTGCCTTCTTTGCCGCGACCGTTGGTCTGGTACAGAACGATATCAAGCGCGTTATTGCTTATTCGACCTGTTCGCAGCTCGGTTACATGTTCGTGGCACTCGGCGTCGGCGCTTACGGCGCTGCCGTATTCCACCTGTTCACACACGCATTCTTTAAAGCTCTGCTGTTCTTGGGCGCCGGTTCGGTGATCCATGCGGTATCAGACGAGCAGGATATGCGTCGTATGGGTGGTCTGCGTAAGCTGATCCCGACGACTTACTGGATGATGATCATCGGTACTGTGGCGCTGACAGGTCTTGGTATTCCGGGCACTGTTATCGGTACTGCCGGCTTCTTCTCCAAAGATGCGATTATTGAATCTGCATTTGCTTCGCACTCAGCTGCATCGGGCTTTGCCTTCACGCTGCTGGTGATCGCTGCTGCATTCACATCTTTCTACTCATGGCGTCTGATTTTCATGACTTTCCACGGTAAGCCACGCGCCACCGCTGAAGTTATGCATCACGTTCATGATTCACCTCCGGTTATGCTGGTGCCGCTGTTTGTTCTCGCAGTTGGTGCACTTTTCGCAGGCTTCTTCTTCGTTGGTTACTTCTTCGGCGATCATTATGATGCCTTCTGGAAGGGCGCTCTGTTCACCGGTGCGGATAACCACATCCTGCATGACTTCCATGGCGTGCCGACCTGGGTTAAATTCTCACCATTCATCGCAATGGTACTGGGTTTCATCTTTGCCTGGGCTTTCTATATCCGTTCGCCGGAAACACCGAAGGCAATTGCAGCCCGTCATCCCGGTCTGTACCAGTTCCTGCTGAACAAGTGGTATTTCGACGAACTCTATGACTTCCTGTTCGT
The DNA here is from genome assembly GCF_019730395.1 of Ochrobactrum sp. SFR4. Taxonomy (NCBI): domain Bacteria; kingdom Pseudomonadati; phylum Pseudomonadota; class Alphaproteobacteria; order Hyphomicrobiales; family Brucellaceae; genus Ochrobactrum; species Ochrobactrum sp. SFR4. Next base: position 13,167 of record NZ_JAAPBB010000003.1, read on the forward strand.
GCGACCTGCCATGGCTCTTGGCCGTTTCCTCTGGAAAACCGGTGATACCAAGATCATTGACGGCATGGGTCCGAATGGTGTGGCGACTCGTGTGGTCGGCATTACCAACCGCGTTGTTAAACTGCAGAGCGGTTACCTTTATCACTACGCATTCGCGATGCTTATCGGTGTCGCCGCGCTCGTCACCTGGATGATGATCGGGAGCTCTTTCTGATGACCGACTGGCCAATTCTCTCAACGGTCACGTTTCTGCCGCTCGTAGGTGCGTTCTTGATCCTCTTGATCAAGGACGACAGCGAGGCAGCGCGCCGCAATATCCGTAATGTTGCATTTCTGACCACAATCTTTGTGTTTGCATTGTCTCTGGTGATCTGGGCAGGCTTTGATAATTCAAATGCCGGTTTCCAGATGGTTGAGAAACATGCATGGTTCGGTGAAGGCATCAGCTATCACATGGGCGTGGACGGTATTTCCATGCTGTTTGTGGTTCTGACCGCATTCCTGATGCCGTTCTGTATTCTGGCGAGCTGGAAGTCCGTGGACTTCCGCGTCAAGGAATATATGGTTGCGTTTCTGATACTTGAAACGCTCGTTATCGGTGTGTTCTGCGCACTGGATATGTTCCTGTTCTACGTCTTCTTTGAAGCGAGCCTTATTCCGATGTTCATTATCATCGGTGTATGGGGTGGTCAGCGCCGCGTTTACGCCAGCCTGAAATTCTTCCTCTATACGCTGCTGGGCTCGGTGCTGATGCTCATTGCTATGATGGCAATGTATTTCACCGCCGGCACAATGGATATTCCGACCCTTCTGGCTTACGACTTCCCTGCATCAATGCAGACATGGTTGTGGCTGGCCTTCTTTGCTTCTTTCGCAGTGAAAATGCCGATGTGGCCGGTTCATACGTGGTTGCCTGATGCGCACGTTGAAGCGCCGACAGCCGGTTCGGTTATTCTGGCTGGTATTCTCCTGAAACTCGGTGGCTACGGCTTCCTGCGTTTCTCGCTGCCGATGTTCCCGCTGGCTTCTGCTGATTTCGCACCATTCGTATTCTGGCTCTCGGTTATCGCCATTGTTTACACCTCTCTGGTGGCTCTGGTTCAGACCGATATCAAAAAGCTGATCGCCTATTCGTCCGTTGCCCATATGGGTTATGTGACTATGGGTATCTTTGCTGCCAATGCGCAGGGTGTACAGGGTGCACTGTTCCAGATGCTGTCACACGGTATCGTTTCCGGTGCGCTGTTCCTTTGCGTGGGCGTGGTTTATGACCGTATGCACACGAGAGAGATCTCGGCCTATGGCGGTCTGGTCAATAACATGCCGAAATATGCGGTTGTGTTCCTGATCCTCACCATGGCCAATGTTGGTTTGCCAGGGACTTCCGGCTTTATCGGTGAATTCCTGACACTGTTCGGTGTATTCCAGGCCAATACTTGGATTGCTGTGATTGCAACAACCGGTGTTATCCTGTCGGCTGCCTATGCGCTTTACCTCTATCGCCGCGTCATTTTCGGTGCGCTTGATAAAGAAAGCCTGAAAGCACTGCTGGATCTTTCACCACGTGAAAAAGCGATCCTGTATCCGCTCGTCATTCTGACGATCTTCTTCGGTGTCTATCCGGTTCCGGTCTTTGATGCGACTGCGAATGCCGTTGACGCTCTGGTCACCAACTACAATGCGGCTGTGGCAAGTGTTGCCATGCCTGTTGCAAATTAAGACGAAGGCATCGAGCGATGTACACCGATCTGATTGCCCACCTTACTCTCGCTGCACCGGAGGTGCTGCTCGCAGTTGGCGCCTTGGTGCTGCTGATGGTGGGGGTATTCTCCGGCGACCGCGCCAGCACTATTGTTACGGGTCTTTCCGTAGCATTGCTGCTGGGTGCGCTCGCACTCGTGCTGGTTTTCCCTGCTGACGGCGCTGCTTTCGGCACGGCATTCATCAGCGACAGCTTCACCCGTTTCATGAAAGTGCTGACCCTGATCGGTTCGGTTGTCACACTGATCATGTCGGTTGGTTTTGCCAAAGACCAGAAATTCAACAAGTTTGAGTTTCCGGTTCTGGTCGTGCTTTCGACCGTTGGTATGCTGTTGATGGTTTCTGCCAACAATATGCTGGCTCTCTATCTCGGCCTCGAAATGTCGTCACTGGCACTCTATGTGCTGGCCGCTTTCAACCGCGACAGCGTACGCTCCACAGAAGCCGGTTTGAAATATTTCGTTCTCGGCGCTCTGTCTTCAGGTATGCTGCTTTACGGTATTTCTCTGGTCTATGGTTACACCGGCACAATCAACTTTGCTGATATTGCCGCTGCCGTTACCGGTGGCGAGCGTCAGCTGGGTCTGGTCTTCGGTCTGGTCTTCATCATGGCTGGTCTGGCATTCAAAATTTCCGCTGTTCCGTTCCATATGTGGACACCGGACGTTTATGAAGGCGCACCAACCCCTGTAACCGCTTTCTTTGCTGCTGCTCCGAAAATGGCTGCTGTTGCTTTGCTGGTTCGCGTGACCATGGGGGCCTTTGCACCGCTGACCGCTGACTGGCAGCAGATCATCGTCTTCGTGGCTCTGGCTTCGATGATCCTCGGTGCTTTTGCAGCGATCGGTCAGAAGAACATCAAACGCCTGATGGCTTATTCGTCCATCAGCCATGTTGGTTATGCTCTGGTCGGTCTGGCTGCCGGTACTGTAGACGGTGTGCGCGGCGTTGCTATTTACATGCTGATCTATCTGGTGATGACACTGGGTACATTTGCATTCATTCTGGCAATGCGTAACAAAAACGGCACTGTTGAAGAGATCAATGATCTGGCAGGTCTGTCCCGCACCAATCCGGTGATGGCAACGATCATGACCATTTTCCTGTTCTCGCTTGCAGGTATTCCTCCGCTGGCCGGCTTCTTCGGTAAGTGGTACACATTCCTTGCAGCTGTTCAGGCTGGTCTTGTGCCGCTGGCGGTTATCGGTATCGTGGCTTCTGTAGTCGGTGCGTTCTACTACCTGCGCATGATCAAGATCATGTGGTTCGATGAGCCAGCAGCTGGTCTTGAAGCACCTGCCGGTGAACTGAAGCTGGTAATGGGCGTATCTGCAGCTTTCGTTCTGCTCTATGCACTGATTGCTTCGCCGATCATGATCTGGGCGACAAATGCTGCCAAAGCATTTTTCTGATAAGATCTGAATAGAACATGTTATAAACGCCCGGTTTTGTGCCGGGCGTTTTTGTTTCTGCACAGGCTGGCTGAATGGATGACAGAGAGATTATGACTTTTGTACTGAGCGAAAAAACAATCGCTGCCGGATATCGGGTAAAAGAATTTGACCATATCGGCTCAACCAATGCCGAAGCTCTGATTGATGCGCAGACCGGTGAGGCGGGGTTTGTCTGGTATGTGACCAAAGATCAGCGCTCCGGCCGTGGTCGCCGTGGTCGCGAATGGTCAACGCAGACCGGCAATCTGGCTGCAACCCTGCTGCTTATTCATGATTATCCGCTGGAACTGGCCGCAACGCTGAGTTTCGTCGCCGGTCTTTCTCTGGTTGAAGCCGTTGAGCAATTGTTGCCGGATACGCAAACACGATTTCAGCTGAAATGGCCGAATGATGTGCTGGCTGATGGTGCTAAACTATCGGGTATCCTGCTGGAATCCAGTTTGTTGAAAGACGGGCGCAAGGCTCTGGTTATCGGCATTGGTGTGAATGTCCTGCATATACCGGAAGGTGTGCCCTATATGGTGAGCAGCCTGAAAGACAATGGCTATGCACAAGGTGCCGAACAGCTTCTGCAGGCTCTGGCAGAACGCTTTGCTGTGAACTTTGCTTTGTGGAATGACGGTCAGGGGCTGGAAACAATTCGTACCCATTGGTTGCGCCACGCAGCAAGACTGGGCGAAGTCATTCGGGTGCAAAGCGGCGGAGAGACATTGGAAGGTGTGTTCTCTTCCATTGATGCTCAGGGGCATCTGGTTCTGAGCCTGCCACAGGGACGTAAACGGATGATCTCAGCAGGTGAAGTTTTTTTCGGTTAGATGGCCACAGAGAAGCCAGCGTATTGCTCCGGAAAATGTGATGCGATTTGGGAAAAAGGCGCGCTATAGACAAAACAGACCTTTCCGTTGAAACAAGCAGACCGGAAATGTTTTTATGTGAGGAGAATCTGATGCCGCCAGCCTTTAAAGTCGAGCTTCTTGCCCATGATCCGGAATGGCATGATGCTGCGCAAAAAGAGATTGCTGTTTTAAAGGCGGAGCTAGCAGAGTGTCTCGTTACGATTCATCATGTTGGTTCTACTGCCATTGCCGGTATTCATGCCAAGCCGGTTTTTGATCTGATACCGGTTGTTCACACCGTAGAGCAGCTTGATGCGTATCAGCATACGCTTGAAGCACTCGGCTATGAATGGTGGGGTGAGTTTGGACTTCCGGGCCGGCGTTATTGTACTAAGGAAGATGCGGTAAATGGCAAGCGTCTGGTGCAGCTGCATTGTTATGCACAAGGATCAGACGAGATTACACGCCATCTCGCCTTTCGTGATTATCTTCGTGCGCATCCGATAATCGCACAGAATTATGATGCGGTGAAGGCGCATTGCCGAAACCTGCATCCGGACAATTCCCATGATTATGGTGACTGCAAACATGAATGGATCAGCAAAACCGAAGCAGCGGCTTTGCGATGGTATAATAGTCATACAGCGCAATAATGCATAAAACCTGCTGTCAAAATTCAGTTTTCTTTTCGTAAGTCGGGAATTTTACACAACTATTCTTGCTTCTCGTCTCTTTAGAGGTCATGAAATTAATTACGTTGAATTTGTATTGCCGCATATGCCACATGCTCTGCTTTTTGCTGTTATCAGGCAATAGGGCTGTTCGTGCAGGTAATGATCTGAGTTATAAATTTTGAGGAGGGGGAATGCCCCAGTCCCGTTTGGATGATGTGCAAAATGATAGCCGTGTGAATGACAAAGAGGAACTGGTGTTCCTGCCATTGGGCGGTGTCGGCGAAATCGGTATGAACCTTGCAATGTACGGCTACGGGCCGGAACATGCGCGTGAATGGATCATTATCGATATGGGCGTGAGTTTTGCAGGTCCTGAATTGCCGGGGGCTGACCTGATCCTGCCGGATATTCGTTATCTGGAAGCCGAGCGTAATAATATCCGCGGGATTATTATTACCCACGCTCACGAAGACCATTATGGTTCGCTGCTGGATCTCTGGCCGCGTCTGCGCCTGCCGGTTTATGCGACTCCGTTTACCGCCGGATTGCTCGAAGCCAAACGTCAGGCCGAATATAATGCACCGGAAATTCCGGTGACTGTGTTCCGTGCCGGTGAAAGCTTTGAAGTAGGTCGCTTCAAGATTGAGGCACTCGCCGTCACCCACTCGATTCCTGAGCCGGTATCGCTGGCGATTACCACGCCGCTTGGTCGTGTGATCCATACAGGCGACTGGAAGATTGATCCGGAGCCGTCGCTCGGGCCTGTGCTTGACGAAACCCGTTTTGAGCAGCTGGGTAATGAAGGCGTGCTGGCACTGGTCTGCGACAGTACTAATGCGATGCGCGAGGGTGAATCGCCGTCCGAGCGTCAGGTATCGGAAAGCCTGCGTGAGCTGATCGAAAATGCCAAAGGCCGTGTGGCAATTACTACATTCTCTTCCAATGTCGGCCGTATCCGCTCGATTGCCGAGGCGGCACGTGATGCCGGCCGTCAGGTGCTGGTGGTTGGCCGTTCAATGAAGCGCTGTATCTCGGTAGCAACCGAGCTTGGCTATATGGAAGGTCTGCCGGAATTCCTTTCCGAGGAAGACTATGGTTATGTCCCGCGTGAAAATGTGGTGATGGTACTGACCGGTAGTCAGGGTGAACCACGCGCTGCGCTTGCCAAACTGGCGCGCGATGAAATGCGCTCACTGGCGCTGACCGCCGGTGATACGGTGATTTTCTCGTCGCGTACTATTCCGGGCAATGAAAAATCAATCATTGAAATTAAAAACATGCTGATCGAGCAGGGCATTAAGATCATCTCTGATGATGATGCGCTTGTGCATGTTTCCGGCCATCCGCGCCGCAATGAGCTGAAGCGCATGTATGCGTGGGTACGCCCGCAAATTCTTGTGCCGGTGCATGGTGAAGCAGCGCATCTGGTTGCACAGGGCACATTGGGCATACAGGCTGGTATTCCGGATGTGGCACAGGTGCGTAACGGCGATGTGCTGCGGCTGGCGCCGGGGCCTGCAAAGATTATTGATGAAGCACCTTATGGTCGTATTTATAAAGATGGTCGCCTGATTGGTGATGAAGATGAAATGGGCATCACCGAGCGCCGCAAGCTGGCCTATGTCGGCCATGTGGCGGTGTCAATTCTTCTCGATAACCAGCATAAAATCTATGATGAACCAGAGGTTGTAGCCTTTGGTTTGCCGGAAGAAGATAGTCAGCGAAATCTGATTGAAGACCTGCTCTATGATGCAGTCGTCAGCGCTGTTGACAGTATTCCGCGTGCGCGTCGCAAGGATATAGAGCTGGTGCGTGAAGCCGCGCGGCGTGCAGTGCGTGCCGCTGCTAATGATGTCTGGGGCAAAAAGCCGGTGACCACGGTTTTTGTCACCCGTATACCGGAAGCCTGATATTTCTGTTCAGGATGAATATTGTACCGCCGGTGAGCCTCTCACCGGCGGTTTTTATTTGGGAAACAGGAATGTTACTGTAAAGCGTGCGCCCCAGTCAGGGCCGTTATCGGGTTTACTGGCGAAATATTGGCCGGTAACGCCAAGGCTGACATGCTGCTTGCCGAAAGTGAAGACTTTGGAAATGCCGAGATCAACCGGTATTGTCCATTGCTCATTCGTCCAGTCATAGGTCATCTCACTATTGAGCGACAAGCCGACTGTATTGGGAAAAGTATAGCTGATAAAAGGCTGGATCAGTGTGGCACTGACATTCTGCCGGTCGCTCTCACCGGCAAAAGACCAGATATGATTGGTCAGCGCACCCATCGTCCAGCCATGCTGTTGTTTGAGCACAACAGCAGTCGGGCCTGCACCCCATTTCTGATTGCCGAGCATGGCATTGGTGGCGGTCGGCCACAGAAAGGCCGGCCCTGCACCCCAGACGATGCCGTTTGTTTCCTGAACCGGAGACAGGAAAAAGCTCTGTACCGTATCACCAAGCCCGAATCTCGCTCCGATATCCGGCGCAGGGGAGCTTTGATGAATGATTGGCACAATGGTGCGTATGATCAAATTCCAGTCGGCATTGAGGGAAAAGGGAATAACCGGCTGAATATTGGTAGTAAAACGACCGGCATTACTCGCGCCAGTGCAACAGGTATAAGTGTTTTGAATAGGTACGCTTATGAGGCTGGAAACCGGATTGGCCAGTTTTTTTGCCAATTGTTGTGCATCGGTTTCTTGCGCTTTGGCAGCAGGAATGAAACTAACAATACTGCATAATATGAATATTAAAATGTTGCGTATCATTGACTAATGACCTGATATTATTCGAAATAATAAACAGGTTAAGCGCGCCGTCTGAAATTTGAAGCTGGCATTTTTATGCGTATCATTGTGGGGAACTGCGTGATGCTGGAGCGTATCCCGAAAAGTGCATAGCGGTTTGCGGATAAGATACGCGTAAAAACAAAAAGACAGAGCATTTCCCATGTTTCAAGAGCAACTGAAATGCTCTGTCACTTGCCCGTGCTCTTTTGCTGATCTATGGTGCAGCCAATAAAGATGCATAATGCTTTAGCCGGTGGTTATGCGGGGAGGAAGAATATGTCTGTAATATCCGGAATGGCGATCTATTTTATCATCTGGTGGACAAGTCTGTTTGCCATGCTGCCTTTCGGTCTTCGTACACAGGCAGAAGAGAATAATATTGTGCGCGGCACGGTCGCGAGCGCACCGGCGCGCCCGCGAATCTGGCTGGCTTTTCTGCGTACGACTATTCTTGCGACAGTCATTTTCGGCCTGTTTTGGTTTGTAACGCAGAAACTCGGTTTCGGTCTGGATGATATTCCGCACTTCTTCCCGGAACTGTGAATCACATTCTGAAATATTTTCCATAAAGTACTGTAATTATAACGCTATTCGATAGTTTTTATCGGATTTCTGTGCGCGCATAATCGCCTGAAATCAGGATTTCCGGCTTTGCTCCCTGTGTATTCCGTAGTTTGGCATCGAGTAGTGAGGCTTTGGAATGGATGCGATAACTGACCGAAGTGCCTTTCGGAAAAATCAGACTCGTATCCAGCGCGCGACCGGCAATATCAATCTGTTCCGGCTGTGTTGTACCATCAAATTGCAGTCTGGTGCGGAAAGCGTCACCACGAATTCTGACTGAGGTGGCAGAGCCTTGCAGGTCGATATCTGCGGCTCGGGTTTCTATATTCAGATCTGCGAATTGTCCCTGCAAATCCCCTTTGAAAGCAGGCTGATTAATCGTCACGCCTGCATTGCGCGGCAGATTGATTTGCAGATAGGTGCTGCACTCAGACAGATCATACCAGCTACTGTTTTTCGCTTTAATCAGTAATGTCTGGCCGCTGACAATCATCTCGCCTTTGGATTTACAGTCATTATAGAACCAGCCGGAAAGCCAGCCTGATGGCTTGGCACTCATGACAGCCAGCTGTTTCTGATCGTCTTTCGCGTTCAAGCGGATAAGGCTGGCATCACCGCTGATCGTTACGCTCTTTATGCCCTCTGTTGTAACGGATTTTTCTGATGCACTTGTTTCATTGCTGCAACCGCTGAGCGTGAGAATGGCGGAAAGTAAAATTGAGAGAAGCATATAGTCCATTATTTTGATCCTGACTGCGTTGAGAATGCATGGATCATTTGCCGGACTGTGTATTTCTGCGACCTGAAACAGGATCAAGGTCGACGCATAACGTGTTTTGCTTCATGTTCCTGATCGCAAGATAAGACAAGACCGAGATATTTGCCGATGATTTTTATTCCGCTGCCATTTGTGCTGACAATATTACTGGCCATTATATTGGTGCAGCTCTTGCGCAATCGCGAGACAGGAAGTCGGGCAGATATGTTTTTTATCGCGCTGATCGGCACCTATATGCTGCAATCGGTTTTGCTCGGCTTGCGCTGGGGGTATGACATCCTTGCTGTTCTGCCAGTACAGATTTTGCTGGCGACGATAATTGCCGGACTGTCATATTTAAGTTTTCGCAGTCTCACGGTGCAGAATAGTGATGATGCCTTGCGGGTCGATAAAATCTGGCCGCATTTGCTGCCGGTATTAGCGGTGTTTGTGTTGCTGCTTATACGCCGCGATCTGGCTGCATTGGCAATTATCGTGATTTTTTTGGCCTATGGTTTGGCTTTGCTGCGCCTGAGTTTTGCGGGGCCGGATGTGCTGATTGCTGCGCGGCTCGACGGGGTCATGCGTTCCTATCGGGCGATGCAGATGACTGCCGCGATGCTGATCGGATCTGTGATCGTCGATATCTTGATTAATTTCGATTTTCTCTGGAATAGCGGCCGCTATTCCCCCTCGATCATTCTGGTGACCAATATTCTGTCGCTGCTTGTATTGGGCGCGGCGGCCGGTGTGGCGCTGAATAATCGCACCAATGCCGATGAAGATGAACGGGATGAGGGGAAGGCACCTGCACTTACAGCTGAGACTGCACTGACAACAGAACAGCATCTGGCAATTGTGACTGAGTTGGATGCGCTGATGCAGGATAAACAGCTCTATAAGGATATGGAGCTTAATTTGAAGCGCATCGCACATCGGCTGCGCAGACCACCGCGCCATGTGTCTGAGGCGGTTAATCGTTGTCGCGGGATGAGCGTATCTGTCTATGTGAATAATTTTCGCGTGGAGGAGGCATGCCGTCTGTTGCGGGAGACGGACGAGCCGGTGACGCAGATTACATTTGCCAGCGGCTTTCTCACCAAATCGAATTTTAATCGCGAGTTTTTGCGTGTGAGGGGCATGAGCCCCAAAGCATTTCGCAGTCAGATGGTAACATCTGACGTCCGCGATAATGCGTCTTGCTAAAAATCGTTTCGCAGTCAGATGGTAACATCTGACGTCCGCGATAATGCGTCTTGCTAAAAACCGTTTCGCAGTCAGATGGTAACATCTGATGCCCGCGATAATGCATCTTGCTAAAAACCGTTTCGCAGTCAGATGCTTGCCGCGAACTCATGCGGGTGAATAGCGCGTCGGATATGGAGCGGGTTGGGGCAGATTGCTTTATTGTTGCGGTCAAGCAAAACCCGAGTTTATAATCACACTATATTTGTATTATTAAGATGTAAAAAAAAGCAAGGCGTTAGCCTTGCTGATAAAATACGCGTCCAACTCGTTTCCTTGTTACAGGCGGCTGCGAAATACCGCGCCTGAGTTGCATCCTCCCAAGACTTTGACCGCGTGAGAGAGTAGTTAAGCCTGCTCTCTGTTGTCGTTGCTTGGAAAATAGAATGAGAAATATCAGTTGTCACGCTTTTTTTTAAGCGCAGACACAAAAATGCCATAAGAATTGAAGCCGAAATGCAAATTTCAAGATTTTTAATTCGATTTAAACTGAAGTTTTCATAAGAAATGCAGTTTTTAGAGTGATTTTTTGATGAAAATCGAAAATGTAAAAAAATTGTCACAAAGAAATAAAACTGAAGCTGAACCTGTCTTTTCCCGTTTAAGCAGCCGTAAATGCTCTAAAGCTCACATTATTTTTATCCTGCTCTCTTGAAATATGAGGAATCATCGGACGCTGCCATAATTTGGCAGGCTTTATCCGTCAGGTCTGCACATCTCCGTGACTGAAGAAATGCTGGCTCCGCTCTGCGTGAGACGGGTTTTCATTGCCATGATAAGTGGTTAATAAACACGGGAGATTTTATGTGTTTTTTCCTGATTCTAACGGGATCGGGAGCAATTTCCGGTGGTTCCTCCATGCGTATGTCGCGATTCTTTTTGCCGATCCTGAAAGAAAATCCAAAAGAGGCAGAAATTGTCTCCCATCGTCTGATGCTGCGTGCGGGGATGATCCGTCAGCAGTCAGCCGGTATTTACACATGGCTGCCGCTGGGTCTGAAGGTTCTGAACAAGGTCAATACGATCATTCGTGAAGAGCAGAACCGCGCAGGCGGCAATGAAATTCTGATGCCGACAATCCAGTCCGCTGATCTGTGGCGCGAAAGCGGCCGTTATGATGCTTACGGCAAGGAAATGCTGCGCATTAAAGACCGCTCCGAGCGTGAAATGCTGTTCGGCCCGACCAATGAAGAAATGGTCACCGATATTTTCCGCTCTTATGTGCGCTCATATAAAGACCTGCCGCTGAACCTCTATCACATTCAGTGGAAATTCCGTGACGAAGTGCGTCCGCGTTTCGGCGTGATGCGTTCGCGTGAATTCCTGATGAAAGATGCTTATTCTTTCGACCTGAATTATGAAGGCGCAAAAGCCGCTTACTACCGTATGTTCGTTTCTTATCTGCGCACATTCTCCCGTATTGGCGTGCAGGTGGTTCCGATGCGTGCAGATACCGGCCCGATCGGCGGCGATCTGTCCCATGAATTCATCATTCTGGCGGATACCGGCGAAAGTCAGGTTTTCTGTGACCGCGCTTATCTCGATCTGAAAGTGCCGGGTGCGGATATCGACTTCTTCGATGATGCAGCAATGGCATCTATCGTTGACCAGTGGACAACGCCTTACGCTGCGACTGAAGAAATGCATGACGAAGCCGCATGGGCAAAAGTTGATGCAGGCAATCAGGTTGCTGCACGCGGTATTGAAGTTGGTCACATTTTCCATTTCGGCACCAAATATTCCGAGCCAATGGGCGCGAAAGTGCAGGGACCGGACGGCAAAGAACATCTGGTTTCCATGGGCTCTTACGGCATCGGCCCTTCACGCGTGGTTGCCGCAACGATTGAAGCATCCCATGACGAAAACGGTATCATCTGGCCGAAAGCCATTGCGCCGTTTGGTGCAGGTATCGTCAATATGAAGCCGGGTGATGCAGCTTGCGATGCAGTCTCTGAAAAACTCTATGAAGCCCTGACCAATGCCGGTCTCGATCCGCTGCTCGATGACAGCGACGACCGTCCGGGTTCGAAATTCGCAACGATGGATCTGATCGGTGTGCCGGTGCAGATCATTGCCGGTCCTCGCAGCGTTGCCAATGGCGAAGTTGAAGTCAAAGATCGTAAAACCGGTGAACGTCAGACTATGACTGTTGAAGCCGCAATCAATCTTCTGACTGCGGGGCAGTAATGTTCAAAAAGCCTGCGACAGGTGGAAATCAAGGCAACGGGGGAGCGCAATTGCTCGATAAATTGCCAAAGAAACAACAAGAAAAGAAACCGGCAGCTCAGGCACAGCGTCAGGGCACCGGACCATTCTCTTCACTGGAACGTATGATTGCATGGCGCTATCTGCGTTCCCGCCGTCGCGAAGCTTTTATCTCTGTGATTGCCGGTTTTTCATTCACCGGCATCATGCTCGGTGTGGCCACACTCATCATCGTTATGGCGGTGATGAACGGCTTCCGCACGGAACTCCTCAACCGTATTCTCGGTATCAACGGGCATCTGATCGTTGCACCGATCGACAGTCCGCTGGAAGATTACGATCATCTGGTGAAGCGTATGGATGCGCTGCAAGGCGTGAAATTCGCTATTCCGGTTGTTGAAGGGCAGGCTCTGGTGCAGGGCAGTATCGGTGCAGGCACCGGTGCGCTGGTGCGTGGTCTGCGCGAGCAGGATGTGAATAAGCTTGAGCTGATCGCCAAGAATGTGAAATCCGGTACTTTCGCCAGTTTTGACACGTCTGACGGTGTGGCTATCGGTACCCGTATGGCGCAGAATCTTGGTCTGGGCGTGGGCGATGATCTGAAAATTATTTCGCCGGATGGTGACGTAACACCGTTTGGTGTCAATGCCCGTACCAAAGCCTATCCGATCAAGGCGATCTTCGAGATCGGCATGTCGGAATATGATGCGTCTATTGTGCTGATGCCTTTGGCTGAGGCGCAATTGTTCTTCAATCAGGAAGACCGTGTGCAGTCGATTGAGGTCTTTGCCGATAATCCGGACAAGGTTGATGATCTGCGTGCCGGTGTTGAAGAGGCGGCAGAGCGCCCTGTGATGCTGACAGACTGGCGCCAGCGCAATGCCACATTCTTCTCGGCTTTGCAGGTTGAGCGCAATGTGATGTTCATGATCCTCACGCTGATCGTTCTGGTGGCGGCACTCAATATTATTTCCGGCCTGATCATGTTGGTGAAAGATAAAGGACGCGATATCGCGATCCTGCGCACGATGGGCGCAACCCGTGGTGCAATCATGCGTATCTTCCTGATGACCGGTGCGGCGATCGGTGTCACGGGAACACTGGCAGGCGTGGTGCTCGGTGTTGTCGTGTGCCTCAATGTGGAGCGTATCCGTGCGTTCTTCTCATGGTTGTCGGGCACAACTTTGTTTAACCCTGAGCTTTATTTCCTGAGCCAGCTCCCGGCTGAAATGAATCTCAGCGAAACGCTTTCTGTTATTGGTATGGCGCTGTTCTTGTCATTTATTGCAACGATTTTTCCGGCTTGGCGTGCGGCCAAACTCGATCCTGTTGAAGCGCTGAGGTACGAATAATGGCTGCTATGTCCGGAGAGCCGATCCTTCAGCTGAAAAATGTCTGCCGCAGTTATCATGAAGCAGACCGTGAGCTGACTATTCTTAAAGATGCGAATTTCACACTGATGCGCGGTGAAATGGTGGCGCTGGTTGCACCATCCGGTGCCGGTAAATCCACCTTGCTGCATACGGCAGGACTGCTGGAAAAACCGGATTCCGGTGACGTGATCCTGGGCAAAACCTCTTGCGCACAGCTGGATGACGATGAACGCACAGCCATGCGCCGTAATGATCTGGGCTTTGTCTATCAGTTTCATCATTTGCTGCCGGAATTTACCGCGCTTGAAAATGTGATGGTGCCGCAAATGTTGCGTGGCCTGTCATCCAAAGTTGCGTCACAACGGGCGCAAAATTTGCTGGATTATATGCGTATCGGGCCCCGCTCCACACACCGGCCTTCAGAGCTTTCCGGTGGTGAGCAGCAGCGTGTGGCCATTGCCCGTGCAGTGGCCAATGCACCGCTGGTATTGTTTGCGGATGAACCGACAGGCAATCTCGATCCGTCAACATCGTCTTATGTGTTTCAGGCACTGGAGGCACTGGTGCGCCAGTCGGGCCTGTCTGCACTGATCGCAACGCATAATCATGATCTGGCACGACGGATGGATCGTTGCGTTACATTGAAAGACGGCAAGATCGTTGATCTCGATTTGAGAAAACCTGCCGCCTGATTGTCAGGCAAGCTGAATTATTGAATGCCGTATGCTGAAAAATGCATGCGGCATTTTTCTTTGTTCTGAATATACGGGAAAAAGAGCTGAGGCTTAAATAGCTGAAACTGCAATCAAAAATAAAACAGGCGCTGTCTGCATAATAAGGCGACAGATCAGTGGTTCATATTTCACTAACTATAGATGTTTTTACGTGAACAAAGAGGGGTTGACTGTGGAACAATAATGGAACAAATTGCATACATACAAGAACAAATGGAGTTCATATCATGTCTGATCTGGTTCGTGATGTTATGTCATTCATTTCCATCGGTTTGTTTGTAGCAACTTTTGCTATGTGGCTGGCAGCGTTCTGAGGCTGCACAAAGCCTGATTTAACTAGAGCATGCCGCGGAAAAGTGGATACCGGTTTTCCGATAACGACATGCGTAAAACAAGAAGATAGAGTGAGCACAGCGGATACAATTAAACGCGGCACGCTCTGTGTAAAGATATAGCCGGCTGAAGATATAGCCGACTAGAGATATAGAATGTGTAATGATTGACGGAATGCGCATATGCATCTGGACATCATGACGGCATTGCGGGAAAAAGGATCTGATGAATGTGCGGAGTCTGACAGGCTTCAGTTCATTATCCGGTTTGATTTTCCCGTCTTACAGAACTGTTATTTTTGGAATGCAGTTTCTATGTAAGGCTTTGTACTGCGATACATCACTGCACAAACGGGCAGGCGATGGTTGCAATGACGGAGTATATGCCTTTGCCTTCTGATGTTTCTGCCGTAGCTGCTTCTGACATGTCTGCTGGTGCACCGGCATTTATTCATTTGCGCACGCATTCGGCCTATTCATTGCTGGAAGGGGCATTGCAAATCGGCAAAATTATCGGCCATGCCAAGGATGATAATGCGCCTGCAATTGCCGTAACAGACACGAATAATTTGTTCGGCGCATTGGAATTTGCGCAGAAAGCATCGAAAGATGGTGTACAGCCGATTATCGGCTGTGTTGTTGATATTGCCTTTGGCGACCATCAGCCGGAAGGCCGTGCAATTAACCGCCGCGATGCGCTGGATTTGTCGCCGGTGGTACTGCTGGCTTCCAGTGAAGAAGGTTATGCCAATATGGTGCGGTTGGTCAGCCGCTCCTATTTGGAAACAGAATCCGGTGATCCGGTGCATATCCGTGCCGACTGGCTGCCGGATTTGTCAGAAGATGTGATTTTTCTGACCGGCGGAGCAGAGGGGCCGATTGGCAAGCCGCTCAGCAATGAACGGGAAGAGCGTGCGCGCAGCCGCCTTGAGTTTTTAAAAAACATCTTTGGCGACCGTCTTTATGTCGAGTTGCACCGCCAGCGCGGTTATGACCGTGTGCTTGAATCCAAACTGGTTGATCTGGCTTATGAATATGAGCTGCCATTAGTTGCGACCAATGAGGCATTCTTTAAGCAGAGCGGAGATTATGAGGCGCATGATGCTTTGCTGGCGATTGCAGATGGTCAGGTCATTGCTTCGGATGACCGTCGCCGCCTGACACCGGATCATTATCTGAAATCCCAGAGCGAAATGGCCGCTTTATTTGCCGATCTGCCGGAGGCTCTGGAAAATACAGTTGAAATTGCACGCCGTTGTCATTGGTACACGCAAACCCGCGCGCCGATCCTGCCACGCTTTACCGGTGAGTCCGACGATCCGGAAGCCGCTTTACAGGCAGAAGCAGATGAAATGGCGCGTCAGGCACGTGAAGGCCTTGAAGAACGTTTGAAGATTTTTGGCCTTGCTGAAGGCCATACGCATGAAGATTATATCAAACGCCTGGATTATGAGATTTCGATTATCGTCCGTATGAAATTTCCGGGCTACTTTCTGATCGTTTCGGACTTTATTAAATGGGCAAAGCAACAGGATATTCCGGTGGGGCCGGGGCGTGGTTCCGGTGCGGGCTCGCTGGTTGCTTATGCGCTGACAATTACGGACGTTGACCCGCTGCGCTTCTCTCTACTGTTTGAGCGCTTTCTTAATCCGGATCGTGTGTCGATGCCGGACTTTGATATCGACTTTTGTCAGGATCGCCGTGAAGAGGTGATCCGTTATGTGCAGCAAAAATACGGTCGCGATCAGGTTGCCCAGATTATCACTTTCGGTACGTTGCAGGCGCGTGCGGTGTTGCGCGACGTTGGTCGCGTGCTGCAAATGCCGTACGGGCAGGTGGACAGGCTGTGTAAGCTGGTGCCGTCGAACCCTGCCAATCCGGTATCGCTCGGACAGGCTATTAATGAAGAGCCGCGGATTAATGAGGAGCGTGAGAAAGAGCCGGTTGTCGGTCGCCTTCTCGATATGTCGCTGAAGTTGGAAGGGCTTTATCGCCACGCTTCCACGCACGCTGCAGGCATTGTTATCGGTGACCGGCCTCTGTCGGAGCTGGTGCCGATGTATCGCGATCCGCGCTCGGACATGCCGGTCACTCAGTTCAATATGAAATGGGTTGAGCAGGCCGGTCTGGTGAAGTTCGACTTTCTTGGTCTGAAAACGCTGACGGTACTCAACACCGCTGTGAAGCTGATTGCCCGTAAAGGTGTCGATATCGATCTGCAAACACTGCCGTTTGATGATCAGCTGACCTATGAAATGCTGTCGCGTGGTGAGACGGTCGGCGTGTTTCAGGTGGAATCTGTGGGTATGCGTAAAGCACTCATCGGGATGAAGCCTGACCGTATCGAGGATATTATTGCGCTTGTGGCGCTCTATCGTCCGGGCCCGATGGAGAATATTCCGACCTATAATGCGCGTAAGCATGGTGAGGAGGAGATTGCCTCTATTCACCCGAAAATCGACCATCTGGTGAAGGAAACGCAGGGCGTTATCGTTTATCAGGAACAGGTGATGCAGATCGCGCAGGAGCTTTCCGGCTATTCGCTTGGTGAAGCGGATTTGCTGCGCCGCGCGATGGGTAAGAAAATCCGTGAAGAAATGGACAAGCAGCGCGTCCGTTTCGTTGACGGCGCGATTGAAGGCGGTGTCGGCAAGGCGCAGGCCAATACGATTTTCGACCTGCTTGCCAAATTTGCTGACTATGGTTTCAACAAATCCCACGCGGCGGCTTATGCGATTGTTTCTTATCATACCGCCTATCTGAAGGCGCATTATCCGGCAGAGTTTCTCGCCGCATCCATGACCTATGATATGAACAACACGGAAAAGCTGAATGATTTCCGTCGTGATGCCTTGCGTCTTGGTATTGAGGTGGTGTTGCCGTCGGTCATGACATCCTACCGTCCGTTTGAGGTGGGGGAAGGTAAGATTTTCTATTCACTGGCAGCAATCAAAGGCGTCGGTGATGCTGCTGTTGAGCATATTGTAGAAAAGCGGAAAGAAAAACCGTTTGAAAGCCTTGAAGATTTCTGCGAGCGCGTTGATCCGCGCATGGTCAATCGCCGCGTGTTTGAAAGCCTGATCAATGCCGGAGCACTGGATTGTTTTGGTGTCGACCGTTCGGCTCTGAGTTCCGGTATGGATAGCTTGATGGCCTATACTCAGCGCACGCAGGAAAATGCTAATAGCGGGCAGTCCGATATTTTTGGCACCGGTCTGGTGCCGAAAGAAAAACTGCAATTGCCGGTGGTAACGCCTTGGACTTCATCAGAGAAACTGCATCGTGAATTGCAGGCCGCAGGCTTCTATCTCTCCGCACATCCGCTGGATGATTATAATGAATCGCTGCAAAAAATGCGCGTTCAGAGCTGGGCAGATTTCTCCAATGCGGTGAAGAAGGGCGCAACCAATGGTCGTCTTGCCGGAACGGTTATCAGTAAGCAGGAGCGCAAGACCAAGACCGGTAATAAGATGGGCATCATCGCCTTTTCTGATGCCACCGGTCAGTTTGAAACAGTGCTGTTCTCAGAGGCGCTTCAGCAGTTCCGCGACCTGCTGGAACCTGGTCGCTCGGTGGTGATTACCGTTTCCGCTGAGAACCGGCCGGAAGGTGTGAGCCTGCGCATAGCCACGGTTGTGTCACTGGAAGATGAAGCCAGTCGCCTGCAAAAGGCATTGCGCCTGTTTTTGCGGAATAGCGATGCGCTGGATCAGATTGTACCTTACTTCAAAACCCGTGGTGACGGTGAGGTCAGCTTTATCGTGATCAAAGATAATGGTCAGCGTGAGGTGGAAGTTGCCTTGCCGGATCGCTATCGCATCAGCCCGCAGATTGCCAGCGCAATGAAAGCCATCAGCGGTGTGGTGGATGTGGAACTCATCAGCTGATCGCTGACGGATAATTCACCTTGTGACTCAATATATGTTTCATATATAGTATGTATATGAAACATATGTGAGGCCTTATGGGTATTGTGAATATTGAAGATGAGCTGCATGAGCAGTTGCGTCTTGCGAGCAAGGTGACCTGCCGCTCTATTAATGCGCAGGCTGCCTTCTGGATTAAGATCGGCATGTTATGTGAGACCAATCCGACGCTCAGTTTTTCAGAAATTATGCGCCGTGAGCTGAATGCTGCCGGTGTTGCTGTTTCATCGCTGGGCATGAGTGAAGCATGATTAAGCAACCGCAGGAATTGGCTCTTTTGGCTGAAGCAGGGCGTTTGCTGGCTTCTGTCTTTGATATGCTGGATAAAACGCCGCTGGAAGGTGTTTCAACGCTTGAGATCAACGACAAAGTCGAGCGCTTTATTACTGAGGATCTGCAATCCCGACCGGCCAGTAAAGGCCAGTATGGCTATGGCTTTGTGCTGAACTCTTCAATCAATCATGTGGTTTGCCACGGTGTGCCGTCGCAGTCCGATGTGTTGAAAAGCGGTGATATTGTCAATTTTGATATTACGCTGGAGAAGAATGGCTATATCGCGGATTCCAGCAAAACCTATTGTGTCGGCGAGGTAAATACTGCTGCCAAGCGATTGGTGCGTACCGCTTATGAAGCAATGTGGATGGGCATTGCCACTGTGCGTCCGGGCGCGCGGATCGGCGATATCGGTTGGGCGATTGAGCGCCATGCCAAGCGCAACGGCTATTCGGTTGTGCATGACTATTGCGGTCACGGTATTGGCCGCGAGATGCACGAAGAGCCGCAAATTCTTAATTTCGGTAAACCCGGAACCGGCTTGTTTCTGCAACAAGGCATGGTTTTCACCATTGAGCCGATGCTCAATCAGGGGCGGCGCAATGTAAAGACTGAAGAGGATGAGTGGACTGTCACCACAAAAGACGGGTTACTCTCGGCTCAGTTCGAACATACGGTTGCAGTGACCGCAACAGGCGTATCGGTGCTGACCCTGCGTGCAGATGAAAAGAACTCGCCGCAGGCAAAGAGATTGGGTTTGATTTCGGCCTGATATAAAAAGCCCGCTTTTAGCGGGCTTTTTCATTTGATGTTTTAATATGCTGCTGTGAAGCGCTGGCGGATATGTTTGCCTTGTTCTGCTTCATCAAGAATGGCGACAGCCAGATCGCCGACGGTGATTTTACTTTCACCTTTGTCGTCAAAAACCGGAGAATCCTTGCCAAGACGGAATGTGCCGGTGGCTTCACCCGGAACCAGCAGAATGGCTGGTGAAACAAAAGACCAGTCCAGCTCATTCTCAGCTTTCAGGTCATTGAGCGCCTGACGGGCACCCAATGCGCCTTCTTTATATTCAGCCGGAAACTCAGGGGAATCCACCAGCTGCTGACCGTTGATTTCAAGGCTGCCTGCGCCACCGACTGCGATCAGACGTTTGATGCCGGCTTTCTTTACCGCTTCACTAATGGATTTGCTGCCTTTGATGTGAATATTGCGGATATCGGCTTCCTGCCAGCCCGGATTATAGGCGGAGATTACCAGATCATGGCCTTTTAAAAGGGCAGCCAGTCCGTCTGTGTCGAGAACATCGGCTTTCACGGCGGTGACATTGGCATTGGCAGCGATTTTTTCCGGATGGCGCACAAGTGCGCTCACCTGATGGCCGCGTTTCACTGCCTCATTAAGCAAAGCTGTACCGACATAGCCGCTGGCGCCGATGATTGCGATTTTTGACATAGGACTTACCTCATATTATAAGATTGATAAGAATTATTTTTAATTAGGTTACGATAAGTAACTATGTAGTATGATTTGAAATGACTGTGAAGAATGCACTTTAAAGTCAGTAAGTCACTTCAAAGTAACCGCCTGCAAATACGCGCTTTCCCGTTCAACTTTGCGGTAATGTGCAGTGAAGGAGAAGGTAATGACCTCTCAGATGAATGCCGCTCTGAAGAAAAAATCTGCAATATCAACGTATGACGATGAAAAAAATACCTTGCCGATTCTGGCTGATACCGCAGGATTCGCCGAGGACGAAAACGGCACCTGTCCGATCCGTGAAGTGCTGGATCGTGTCGGCGATACATGGAGCCTGCTGGTTATTCTCAATCTTCAACAGGGTACAGTGCGGTTCAATGCGTTGCGTCGCCTGATTGAAGGCATTTCGCAGCGTATGCTGACAGTCACCTTGCGCTCGCTGGAGCGTGACGGGCTGGTTTTGCGTACAGTCCGCCCGACTTCGCCGCCGGAGGTGGAATATTCACTAACCGCATTGGGACTGTCGCTGGCCAAGCCCATTGACAGTCTGGGGCAATGGGCGGTCGATAATCGCCATATGATGCGCGAAGAGCGTGCACGCTTTGATGCGCAACAATAAATCAAAGGCACATCCTCAGAGCGTATTCCGAAAAATGGGAACCGGTTTTTGGATAAGATGCGCGTAAAAACAAAGAGATAGAGCGAGCGCTGTGATCCGTTTGAATACAAGCCGCTCTGGCGAAGCGCCTTTGTTGCTTATGGTGTTATTTTTTCACGGTAACGGATACAGAGCGGACTTTGTTGTTGCCGACGCTGCAATCGACTGTAACTGCATCCCATGCAGCACTTCCGTTGCGCTTGCGGGCTTCGCCGTTAAGCCTGACGGTTACATTCCCGTTGTTGCGGTTCAGTTGCACAGCATTATAATCGTTCTGCGTAAATCCGAACCGGTCATATTTATATTTCTTGTTTTTGGCCAGATCATGCGCTGTTGCAGAGCATAAAGCAGTTTCCGGCTTTGCCTTGCTGTCATTGATGGCCAGATTGTAATTGGCTTTAAAGTCAGAGCTCTGTTTTGGCACAGCTTCCGCCTGAACAAGGGAGGATGAACCGATAAGAGAAATTATTACAACAGAGGCTTTAAAAGGAAGAGTTAACATAGTAAATCCTGCCGGTTATTGATTGAATGTAATATACTTGTTGATCGTAATGATCTGATTAATATTGGTTTTTAAAATATCGCAGAAAACTATGATCTATTTTAGTGCGAATGAGGGTAAAAACCTGCCTTCTATATCATTTTATAGAAATATGTATCGAGGATTATTTGTTTATCACCTCAAAAACATTTCCAATGGTGTGGGGTTGTTAAGAGTAAACAAGCAAAAGAAATGAAGCCACCATCAGCGGAGGAGTGAATAAGGCAGCGCCAATGAGAATATTGGAAACAGGCCGGTGTATTGAAATCTTCTTTTTATAAAACTCAAAATTTCTCAGGGATTTTATAGTTTGATAGAGTAGCAGATAGGCGCATATGGCGAAAAGTCCGATGTTCCAGCCTGACAATTGAGCCGGTGTTGGCCGTCCCGGAACCCCAAGTATCCACGGGAGAATGAGAAGGCCGCATATAGCTGCGATCATATCAGGATATATGCGAATTATAAATTTTATCATGCACTATCTTTGCTATTCGAATGCTAAGTATTTAAGTTGAGCTAACTGTCATGAAATGGCAATGCATTAGAACGACCTTTGTGCGCCAAGTCCGGCCACAGTACTCTAATGCAAGAAACCGTATCGCTTTACCAAAAAATATGAAGACGGTTTCGGTTAAGATGCGCAATTATTCAGAGGGCTGATCTGCAGGCCTTGACAAGACAGGCTCCCACTCCTTAAAAGCCGCTCAGGATTTCAGGGCATCTTTGCAGATTCCCTGTATCTGTTGACGTGTCCCGTGAATAATTGCCACATTCGCTGTCGCAATATTCTGTCAGTCTTCACAAAAAGAAGGCAGAGGAGGGCGCGTTTCCTTCGAGCGAGGCAGACAAGCTGCCGCGCCGGTAAAACTTTTAAAGGGAAATGCGATGAGTAAGCGCGAATCTTCCAAATATAAAATTGATCGTCGTCTTGGCGAAAACATCTGGGGTCGTCCTAAATCCCCGGTAAACCGTCGTGAATATGGCCCGGGCCAGCACGGTCAGCGCCGTAAGGGCAAGCTGTCCGACTTCGGTATTCAGCTGCGCGCAAAGCAGAAGCTGAAGGGCTTCTACGGCGATATCTCTGAAAAGCAGTTCCGTAAGACTTACGAAGAAGCTGCTCGTCGTAAAGGCGATACCGGTGAAAACCTGATCGGTCTGCTGGAAAGCCGTCTGGATGCAGTTGTATACCGCGCCAAATTCGTACCGACCATCTTTGCTGCCCGTCAGTTCATCAACCACGGTCACGTAAACGTAAACGGTCGTCGCGTTAACATTCAGTCCTACCGCCTGAAGGCTGGTGACGTTGTTGAAGTTCGCGAAAAGTCCAAGCAGCTGGTTATCGTTCTGGAAGCTGTTCAGCTCGCAGAACGCGATGTTCCTGACTACATCGTTGCAGACCACGGCAAGCTGACTGCAACTTACAGCCGCGTTCCTGGCCTGTCCGACGTTCCATACGCCGTTCAGATGGAACCAAATCTGGTTGTTGAATATTACTCCCGTTAATCGTGAGTATGGCGGAATTATCCGCTGTGAAATCAGAGCCGCTGCGGACTTCCGCGGCGGCTTTTTTGTTTTGGATAAGCTATCTTTCCCTTTCTTCGGGGAGCTGCCTTATGTATTGTCACGCAAACTGTAAGAAAAAATCTGGAGTGCAGGTCTATGGCAGGCTCAGTCAATAAAGTTATTCTCGTCGGTAATCTCGGAGCGGATCCTGAAATCCGCCGCCTGAACTCCGGTGAGCCGGTTGCAAACCTGCGTATCGCAACATCGGAAAGCTGGCGCGACCGTCAGAGCGGTGAGCGTAAGGACAAGACCGAATGGCACAGCGTTGTAATCTTCAACGAAAATCTGGCCAAAGTTGCAGAGCAGTACCTTAAAAAAGGTGCCAAGGTTTACATTGAAGGTCAGCTGCAGACCCGTAAATGGACCGACCAGAACGGCAATGAACGCTACACAACTGAAATCGTGTTGCAGAAATTCCGTGGTGAGTTGCAGATGCTCGACAGCCGTGGTGAAGGCGGCGGCGGTGGTGGCCGTTTTGAAGGTAGCGGCAGCGGCGGCGATCGTTTTGCCGGTGGCGGCGGTTCATCACGCGGTGGTGACTATGGCAGCAGCGGCGGTAATGATTTCGGCCGTTCCAGCCCGCAGCAGCAGTCCGGCGGTTTCAGTCATGATTTGGATGATGATATTCCGTTCTGAGATTTATTCTCTCAAAAGGAAAAGCCCGCGTCAAACGCGGGCTTTTTTATTTAGAGTGCCGGACACCCTATTGGGCACACAATGGTAGCTCTAACTTCCTACAATCAATGACCGGATACCATCCGCAACAAATTGCACTGCCAGAGCGGCAAGGATCACGCCGAGCAGGCGTGTGAGGATGGAGCGGCCTGTTTCTCCCAGAAAGCGATCCACGCGCTCTGCGAGCAGGAATACGATGTAAGAAAGCACGATACAGGCAAGCAGAATACCAAGCAAAGCAAGTCTGCTGCCAATCGTGGGAAATGTCCCGCCGAGCAGGACTGTGGCGGAAATAGCGCCCGGGCCGGCAATCAGTGGAATGGCCAGCGGGAAGGCGGCCACATTGCGGATATGGTCTTTGGTAATCGCAACTGTGGCGCTTTTCTCATGGCGTTCCTGACGGCGCTCGAAGATCATTTCAAATGCGATCCAGAACAACAAAAGACCGCCGGCAACGCGGAATGCGCCGAGTGTGATGCCGAACATCATCAGAATTTGTGCGCCGGCAACGGCAAAGAGCGCAAGGATGATAAAGGCGATGATGCTGGCGCGTTTGGCAACCTGTGCCCGTTCGCGGCGATCCATGCCGGTTGTAACGGCAAGAAATAACGGTGCAAGCCCCGGCGGATCAATGGTTACGAGCAGTGTGACAAAGGCGCTGAAGAGACTGTCATAAAAGCTCATCCGTGTTCCTGTTCTTGTTCTTTATGAATGATTGTAAGAATTATGCCTGTCTTTGCCGTATAAGCGCAAGATGGTTCTTGTGCCGGTTCTGAAAGGCCAATGAGTGAAGTATTCTGATGCATTTGTGCCCGTCCGGAGCGGGAAACAAGAATATTCTCTGATTTATGCGTGACAGGGTGATAAATATGCCAAAAAAGCACAAAATCGGCTATATTTGGTGTGTATGAAGGCCGCCGCAAGGCAGTCGAAATTTCGTGATTTTGATGTTATGGGATAGAGTACAATCTATCAAAACTAATCGATTCTTTATGAAAGATATTTGAATAGTGACAGACCTTACTCCGCCGCCCGGTTCAGACGAATTTAACGGTATTGAACCGATTTCTATTGTGGAGGAGATGCAGCGGTCCTACCTCGATTACGCGATGAGCGTTATCGTCAGCCGCGCGCTTCCTGATGTTCGTGACGGGTTGAAGCCGGTCCACCGGCGTATTCTCCATGCCATGAATGAGATGGGGCTTGCCTGGAACCGCTCCTACCGTAAATCTGCCGGTGTCGTCGGTGAAGTGATGGGTAAATACCATCCGCATGGTGACGCCTCTATCTATGATGCGCTGGTGCGTATGGCGCAGGACTTCTCCATGCGCGAGCCGCTGGTTGACGGGCAGGGCAACTTCGGTTCCATCGACGGCGACAGTGCCGCTGCGATGCGTTATACCGAGTGCCGTCTGGAAAAAGTTTCCTCGGTTCTGCTTGAAGATATCGACAAGGACACTGTTGATTTTCAGGATAATTATGATGGCCGCGAGCAGGAGCCTAAAGTGCTTCCGGCGCGCTATCCGAACCTGCTGGTCAATGGTTCCGGCGGTATTGCTGTTGGTATGGCCACCAATATTCCTCCGCATAACTTGGGTGAAGTGATCAATGGCTGTATTGCTCTGATCGACAATCCTGAAATGTCGCTGGAAGAAATGATTGAGATCATTCCGGGGCCTGATTTCCCGACCGGTGGTCTGATTCTCGGTCGTGCAGGCATTTATTCTGCTTACAGTACCGGTCGTGGTTCTGTGCTGATGCGCGGTCGCGTGACGATTGAACCGATGCGCAATGACCGCGAATCTATCGTGATTACGGAAGTGCCGTATCAGGTCAATAAAGCGACCATGATCGAGAAAATGGCTGAATTGGTGCGCGACAAGCGTATCGAGGGCATTTCTGATCTGCGCGATGAATCCGACCGCGACGGTTACCGTGTGGTTGTGGAACTGAAGCGCGATGCCAATGCTGATGTGGTGCTGAACCAGCTTTACCGCTACACACCGCTGCAAACCTCTTTCGGCTGCAATATGGTGGCACTGAATGGTGGTAAGCCGCAGCTTCTGACCCTGATGGAAGTGCTGAATGCATTTGTGCATTTCCGCGAGGAAGTTGTCAGCCGCCGCACCAAGTTCCTGCTGAACAAAGCCCGTGAACGTGCGCATGTCTTGGTTGGTCTGGCGATTGCAGTTGCCAATATCGACGAAATTATTGCACTGATCCGTCGTGCGCCGGATCCGGCAACTGCGCGTGAACAGCTGATGACACGCCGCTGGCCGGCTGCTGATATTGCGCCGCTGATCCGTCTGATTGACGACCCGCGCCATGTGCTGAACGACGATAATACTTATAATCTGTCGGAAGAGCAGGCGCGTGCAATTCTGGAACTGCGCCTGCAGCGCCTGACAGCACTTGGTCGTGACGAAATCGCTGATGAACTCAACAAGATCGGCGAAGAAATTAAAGATTACCTGGCAATTCTCGCATCGCGTGAGCGCATTCTGTCTATCGTTAAGGACGAAATGGCTGCGGTTCGTGATGAATTCGCTACGCCGCGCCGTACAGAACTGACACTCGGCGGCGCCGATATGGACGATGAAGACCTCATCGCCCGTGAAGATATGGTGGTCACCGTCAGCCATGCCGGTTACATCAAGCGCGTACCACTGAACACCTATCGTGCGCAGCGCCGCGGCGGTAAAGGCCGTTCGGGCATGGCGACAAAGGACGAGGATTTCGTTACCCGTCTGTTTGTGGCCAATACCCATACGCCGGTGCTGTTCTTCTCCTCGCGTGGTATCGTCTATAAAGAAAAAGTCTGGCGTCTGCCGATTGGTACTCCGCAATCCCGCGGTAAGGCATTGATTAATATGCTGCCTTTGCAGCAGGGTGAGCGTATCACCACGATCATGCCATTGCCTGAGGATGAGGCAAGCTGGGCAGAACTCGACGTGATGTTCGCTACAACGCGCGGTACTGTGCGCCGTAACAAGCTGTCCGATTTCGTTCAGGTCAACCGCAATGGTAAGATTGCGATGAAGCTGGAAGAAGAGGGCGATGAAATCCTCTCAGTTGATACTTGTACTGTGAATGACGACGTGCTGCTCACCGCCGCCGGTGGCCAGTGTATCCGCTTCCGTGTGGATGATGTTCGTGTCTTTGCCGGTCGTAATTCGATTGGTGTACGCGGTATCAATCTGGCGGATGGCGATAAAGTTATCTCCATGGCCATTCTTGAGCATGTGGAAGCGACACCGGCCGAGCGTACAGCCTATCTGAAGCGTGCCGTTGCGGAGCGCCGCAGCCTTGGCTCGGATGATGTGGAAGATATCGCAGTTGTCGGTGAAGACGTAACCGAAGATGCGGAACTCAATGATGAGCGCTATGAAGAGCTGAAAGCCCATGAGCAGACTGTTCTGACAGTCAGCGAGTTCGGTTACGGCAAGCGTTCTTCTTCCTATGAATTCCGTATTTCCGGCCGTGGCGGTAAGGGTATCCGCGCTACAGATACATCGAAGACAGATGAAATCGGTGCGCTGGTTGCGCTGTTCCCTGTAGAGGCTAGTGACCAGATCCTGCTGGTGTCGGATGGTGGTCAGTTGATCCGCGTGCCGGTTGGCGGTATCCGCATTGCCGGTCGTTCCACCAAGGGCGTAACCATCTTTAACACCGCTGATGGTGAAAAGGTTGTGTCGGTAGAACGGATTTCTGAAACTGATGATGAAGAGGATGAAACCTCGGAAACTGCTGGTGATCAGACAACGGTTCAGGAAACGACCCAAACGGGCGGTGATGAACCTGCTGCAGAATAAGCTCGGAAACAAAAAAACGCCCCGTCATTTTGACGGGGCGTTTTTTATTGTACTTACATAAAGAAAAGGCGGTGTCTTCTCACACCGCCTTGAAATAAAAGCCTGGACTGGAGGTTCCGGCTGCAACTGTCCTCTGATTAAAGAGGTATTTTGTATCTATTTAGGCCTGATTTAGGCGAAACCAAGATATTATCACTTCACTTATGCGTGTGTAATGCGCTTTGATCTGGTGCCGCGGGCGACACGCCGTACAGAGCGCAGGTCGAAGACTGATTTCTGATTGCTCAGACGCCTGGAGGCACTTTCTTCGATCATCAGGATAATGGCTGCAAACATCATCGCGACGATCATTGAGATTGCGAGAAGAAATAGCATCATCATTTTATCCTTTCGCTTATATTACGCGCAAGCGGCACAAAGGTTGCATAAAATCTTTCATTTTGTGACATGTGAGATCTGTGCGGTTACTGTGTTACCGGTAATATAGGCGTTTTCACTTGAATTATTTCTGACTGGTCTATTCATGCTAGGTTCACATTGGTGGCACGTAAACCTATGCTTTTGATGTAAGACTGAGGCTTAGAGAGGTTCTTGTTGCGCTCTTTGCTGAACCCTTTGTGTACTTCGCTTTAGAGATTGAAATTGGTCAGTATAATGATTAATTCATTGGGTATGAAAACAGCTCTCTATGCAGGATCATTTGATCCGGTCACCAATGGTCATCTTGATGTTCTGCGCGGGGCCCTCGGGCTGGCTGATAAGGTGATTGTCGCTATCGGCGTTCATCCGGGTAAAACCCCGATGTTCAGCTTTGAAGAGCGGGTTGCGCTGCTGCGTGAGGCCGGAGAGCAGGCTTTCGGTAAAGACAATAGCCGTATTGATTATACCAGCTTCAGCGGTCTGGTTGTGGACACTGCCAGAAGTTTCAAGGCAACGCTGATGGTGCGCGGTTTGCGCGATGCCACTGATTTTGATTATGAAATGCAGATGGCCGGCATGAATGCGGGGCTAGCAGCGGATGTGCAGACTGTGTTTTTGCCCGCTTCCCCCGATGTGCGTTTTATTACTGCCACACTGGTGCGCCAGATTGCGGCAATGGGGGGCGATGTCAGCCGCTTCGTGCCGCCTGTTATCGAAAAAGCCCTAAAGCATAAGCTTAAAAAGTAAGAACTTAGCTTAACACAGGAAAAATCATGTCCTTTTTGCGTAAATTACTGGCTGTCACAGCCTTTCTCGCATTTTCAGCAACTGCCGCTTTGCAGCCGGTTAATGCGCAGGCCGCAGACCCTGAAAATACAGTGGTTCTGACTTTGAAAGACGGTGATGTCGTTATTGAACTGCGCCCTGATCTGGCTCCGAAACATGCAGAGCAGATCAAGAAACTGGTGCGCGACGGTGCTTATAACGGCGTTGTGTTCCACCGTGTGATTGACGGCTTTATGGCGCAGACCGGTGACGTAGAGTTCGGTAATGCGGATAAGGACTATAATCCGGGTCGTGCAGGCACCGGCGGTTCTTCCTATGGTAATATTCCGGCAGAATTCTCCAAACAGCCATTTGTGCGCGGCACCGTCGGCATGGCACGCAGCTCATCGCCGGATTCTGCCAATTCGCAGTTTTTCATCATGTTTGATGAAGGCTCGTTCCTGAACGGTCAGTATACTGTTGTCGGTGAAGTCGTCAGCGGCATGGAAACCGTCGATAAAATCAAAAAAGGCAGCAAATCTGCCAATGGCGCGGTTGATAATCCTGACCGTATCGTTAAAGCCATTGTTCTGGCCGATCGTAAGTAATTCTACTTTAAACGCGGCTGTCTGAGTTGCAGCCTGAAAAATCTACAGGAGAAGCCCCATGGCTTATAAAGATCCGGAAAATACACTGGTACTGGAAACCACTAAAGGTACAGTTGCAATCGAACTCTATCCAGATCTGGCACCAGGTCATGTTGCCCGTATTAAAGAACTGGCACGTGAAGGCGCTTATGACGGCGTTGTATTTCACCGCGTGATTGATGGTTTCATGGCGCAGACCGGCGATGTGAAATTCGGTAAACAGGGCGGTTCAAGCTTCAATCCATCCCGCGCCGGTATGGGCGGTTCGGACAAGCCTGACCTGAAGGCAGAATTCACCAACACCAAGCATGTACGCGGTACCTGCTCGATGGCACGCAGCCAGAACCCGAATTCGGCTAACTCCCAGTTCTATATCTGTTTTGCTGATGCTCCTTGGCTGGATCGCCAGTACTCCGTATGGGGTCAGGTTGTCGAAGGCATGGACAATGTCGACAAAATCAAGCGCGGTGAGCCGGTAACTGATCCGGATTCAATTACTTCTGCAAAAATCGCTGCCGACATTTAAGTATCTGATCCAAAAGTCGCCATGCCGGTCTGCAAATGGCAATTTTCTGCGTTCCGGTGCTCACGTACAATCAGTACGCTCCGCTCCGGTACTCAAAAATCGCCATTTTCGCCACGACCTGTCGCTTTTTTATTCAGATACTAGGCTTGCACCCTAATAAGTTGAGGGGCGCGTTATGGTTCAAGCCGTAACGCGCCCTTTATTTTTTGCCCGCTGTTCTGTATGGCAAGGCAATGCGAATTTTAGAAAAATTTGAACTCCCCGAAATTGAGGCCAGTGATGCGCGTCGATCTGTTTGATTTTGACTTACCGGAAGAGCGTATTGCGCTGCGTCCGGTTACCCCGCGCGATCATGCAAAACTGTTGCGCGTTATCCCTGATCAGCCTTTGCAGGATTTGCATGTTGGTGATTTGCCGGATTTGCTGCGCGAAGGCGATGCGCTGGTTTTCAATGATACCAAGGTGATTCCGGCGCAGCTTGAGGGCACGCGTGAACGTGACGGCACTTTAGCCACGGTGAGTGCGACTTTGCATATGCGCACCGGCGCTGATCGCTGGAAAGCGTTCTTGCGTCCTGCAAAACGCGTTAAGCAAGGCGAACGTATCCGTTTCGGCCATTCCGGTTCCAGCTGTTTCTTGGGCACATTGGATGCACTGGTTGCAGAAAAACACGACAGCGGTGAAGTGTTGCTGGTGTTTGATGTTTCCGGTGCTGTTCTGGATGAGGCTATTGCTTCTGTCGGACATATTCCGCTGCCGCCTTATATTGCGTCCAAACGGGCGGAAGATGCGCAGGACAGACAGGATTATCAGACTGTCTATGCGCGTGAAGAGGGGGCTGTCGCAGCACCGACTGCCGGTCTGCATTTCACTCCGGAACTGCTGGAGCGTATCCGCGCGAAAGGCGTGGAAGAGCATTTTGTAACGCTGCATGTAGGGGCAGGCACATTCCTGCCGGTTAAGGCCGATGATACTGCTGATCACAAAATGCATGCGGAGATCGGCTATGTCTCTGAAGAAACCGCAACAGCACTCAATCGCGTGCATGAGCGGGGCGGGCGGATTATCTCTGTCGGCACGACTTCGCTACGCCTGATTGAGAGCGCAACCGGCGAGGACGGTATTATTCGTCCGTGGTCAGGCGCGACCGATATCTTCATCACACCCGGTTATAAATTCCGCGCAATTGATATGCTGATGACCAATTTCCATCTGCCGCGCTCGACATTGTTCATGCTGGTCTCGGCTTTCAGCGGTTTCGAGACAATGCAGGCGGCCTATGCCCATGCCATCAGCAATGAATACCGGTTTTATTCCTATGGCGATGCCAGCCTTCTGACGCTTCGCACTTAATGGATTTTGATATGAGCAGTGAAAATTTTGAATTCAAAGTGCTGGCAACAGACGGCAAAGCGCGTCGCGGTGAGATTACCATGCCGCGCGGCACCATCCGCACACCGGCCTTTATGCCGGTTGGCACCGCAGGCACCGTTAAAGCCATGTATATGGATCAGGTCAAAGACCTTGGCGCGGATATCATTCTTGGCAACACCTATCATCTGATGCTGCGTCCGGGCGCCGAGCGTGTGGCACGCCTTGGCGGTTTGCATGAGTTTGGCGGCTGGCAGGGGCCGATCCTTACCGATTCCGGCGGTTTTCAGGTGATGTCGCTGGCACAGCTGCGCAAGCTGACAGAGCAGGGCGTAACCTTCCGCTCGCATATTGACGGCCGCGCTTATGAAATGTCACCGGAGCGTTCTATTGAAATTCAGGGGCTGCTCGATAGCGATATTCAGATGCAGCTCGACGAATGTACCGCATTGCCTGCATCCTTCAATGTGATGCAGAAGGCAATGGAACTGTCATTGCGCTGGGCAGAACGTTGTAAAGTGGCTTTCGGTGATCAGCCGGGCAAGGCGATGTTCGGTATCGTGCAGGGTGGCGATAATGTGCAGCTGCGCGAGCAATCCGCACAGGCGCTGAAGGATATGGATCTCAAAGGCTATGCCGTTGGTGGTTTGGCTGTTGGTGAGCCGCAGCAGGTGATGCTGGATATGCTGGATGTGACCTGTCCGATCCTGCCGCACGAAAAACCACGCTATCTGATGGGCGTTGGTACGCCGGACGATATGCTGAAATCGGTTGCACGCGGTATTGATATGTTCGATTGCGTGATGCCAACCCGTGCAGGGCGTCACGGTCTGGCTTTTACCCGTCGCGGTAAGGTGAACCTGCGTAATGCGCGTCATGCGGAAGATCATCGACCATTAGATGAAATGTCCACCTGTCCGGCATCGAGCCAGTATAGCCGCGCCTATTTGCACCATCTGGTGAAATCCAATGAAGCACTGGGCGGTATGCTGCTAACGTGGAACAATCTGCATTATTATCAGTATCTGATGCAGGGTATCCGCGACGCGATTGAAGCAGGTCGTTTCAATGACTTCTTTGAAGCGACGACAGCGGAATGGGTCAAAGGTGATATTGCCCCTTTGGGATAATTAAAAGAAAAGCGGGAGAAATCCCGCTTTTCTTATTTTGTGTTGCGCGCTGTGACAGCCCAGACCCGATGGGGAATTGTCAGTGGGTCTTCAGGAAAATCTTTCAGCAATATCTGAGACAGCTCACTATCAAAACGAACCGTTTCTTCCGGTGACAGGCTGGCTTTAACACCAGCGCTTGCACGAATACGCCCGCGCCATGCTTCATGGCTGTAATAAACCGGCAGATCAAAAGAGAAGGTTTCAATCGCTGCAAAACCGGCTTCTGCGAGGTCCTGCAACCATTGCGGATAAATTCCGCTGCCACCGCCCATTGTCCATTTCGAATTATATTTCAGAATAAGCTGTTCGGTTGCTTCAACGACATTGCCTGCAAAGGGCAGCCAGTCGAAATGGGCAATAATGATACGGCCGTGAGGTTTCAGAACCCGTTTTGCTTCTTGCGCAGCTTTAGCGCGATCAAACCAGTGCCAGCATTGTCCGGCGGTCAAAAGATCAAAACTATCATCAGCTTCAGTCAGGTTCTCTGCTGAGCCTGTCCGGTAGCGGATATGAATGCCGGCTGCTTTGTCCAGTTCGGCTGCTTCATCAAGCAAAGCCTGCGCCGGATCAACACCGGTAACAATCAGCCCTTTTTGTGCAAGGCCGCGGGCGACAGTGCCGGTTCCTGTACCAATATCAAGTGCTGACTGATCAGAACTGATATAGTTTTTCGCGCTTAAGGCATCGAAAAACTCCGGCGGAAAACCGGCACGAAAATTCCGGTAATCAGAGGCCGTTTTACCAAAATCGATGGTTTTGCCAAAAGATTGTGTCGCTGCAATATTCTGCTTACCGGTCATCGTGCCCACAGGTCGTATAAAATTATTCCGCTGCTTGTTTTGCTGCCTCCAGCAAGTCGCTGATCATATCCAGTGTCATTTCGTCGAAATGCGAGATGATGCGGCTTGGCTCAAAATGCGAGACATGCAGATCGGTATAGCCGAAATCCACGGCAATCACCGGAATGCCTGCTGCTTTAGCGGCATCAATATCGGCACGGCTGTCGCCAACCATAACCGCCTGATGCGGATTACCTTGCGCCTGTGCAATCGTATCTGTCAGATGGCGCGGATCAGGTTTGCGGTAGGGGAAGGTGTCCTGTCCGCAGATCGCGGCAAAGCGGTGTGCTTCCCCCATACGTTCCAGCAATGTTTTGGCGCTGATTTCAAATTTGTTGGTGCAGACGGCAAGGCCATATCCCGCATCGCTTAAACGGTCGAGACAGGCCAGCACGCCGGGATAGAAAACTGAGCTACCCGGCATATTGCCGTTATAATGTTCCATGAACAGAGCAAACAATTTTTGCATATCAGCATCGGTCAGTTGACGGTTTTGTGCCTGATAAGCGCGTTCAATCATCACTTTAGCGCCGGAGCCGACAAATTTGCGTAAGGCAACAGGATCAGCCGGTGTCAGACCGCCGGCAATCAGGCAATGATTGAGACTGTCGAGCAAATCCGGTGCGGTATCTACCAATGTGCCGTCAAGATCAAAGACGATAACGGGACGGGTGGCGGAGGAATGAGACATATCTGCCCTTTGACGCATTGCTATTTCACAGATTGCGGCATCAAAATTGTGTCGCGATAATTGCAAAAACTACCTGAAATGCGGATTATTGATAGTCTTTTTCGCTAAATAGATGAAATGAGAACAATAATATATTTGCCGCGCGTGATGCCCGTGCTACAGCAGTGCGGAAATAAGCAGCATTAACGGTGTTTTGCGCGGCTGCCGCGCGGGTCTTGTTAAGGCATTAAGCGTTTCGCAGTCAAAGCTGCAAATGAAAATACGGGAAGCAGATTTATGAGTTCGGTTGATCCGCGTCAGTTGAAAATTGCCGCCGCCGCTGAGGCTTTAACCCATGTGAAAAGCGGTATGAAGCTTGGTATCGGTACCGGCTCAACAGCTGAAGAATTTGTGCGTTTGCTGGCTGTTAAAGTAGCTGAAGGCTTTGAAATCATCGGCGTACCGACCTCCGAGCGTACTGCTGCTTTGTGCACTGAACTGGGCGTTCCGCTGACCACGCTGGAAGAAACCCCGCATCTTGATCTCACCATTGACGGTGCAGACGAGCTGGATGGTGATCTTTCTCTGATTAAGGGCGGCGGCGGCGCTTTATTGCGCGAGAAAATTGTCGCTGCCGCATCTGATGCTATGATTGTTATTGCTGACGAATCAAAAGTAGTGGATACACTGGGCCGCTTCCCGCTGCCGGTTGAAGTGAACCGTTTTGGTCTGGCTGCAACAAAGCTGGCAATTGAAAAGGCTATTGCCGGTCTCGGACTGGAAGCGCCGCTGAATCTTCGCATGAAGGACGGTGAAATTTTCGTAACGGACGGCGGACATTATATTCTTGATGCATCTTTTGGCCGTATTCCGGATACAAAAGCATTATCAGACGCACTCTTCGCCATTCCGGGCGTAGTTGAGCATGGTTTGTTTATCGGGCTTGCACGTGCTGCGATTGTTGCAGGCACATCAGGCATCCGTACATTGTCGTAATTTTAAATACATATCTGTCGGCTATTGCCGGAAAGAACAGATTTCACGCCGTACAGAACGGTGTAAAGTGAATAAAAAACGGAGTATTGACCATATGACCAAGGCAACGGGCTATCGCCGTCTTATTGCGCCGCTGGCGGCGCTTACAGTACTGGCTGGTGTCAATCTCGCGCAGGCTCAGGAGGCGTCACAGTCTCATCTGGCAGCCGCGCGTGCTGCAATTGCTGCAATCGGCGCTACCGAACAGTTTGACGGCATTCTGCCACGTGCAGCACAGGCTCTGAAGGCCGAGCTGATCCAGAAAGACCCGAATCTTGAAGCAATCATCACCAAAACCGTTGATGATAAGGCAATCGCATTGGCTGCCCGCCGCTCCGATCTGGAAACTGAAGCTGCCCGTGCCTATGCAAATTCTTTCAGTGAAGATGAACTGAAATCCATCAGCAGCTTCTATACATCCGAAGCCGGTAAAAAGCTGATTTCTGAAGGTCCGATTGTTACCCGTGAAGTGCTGAAGGCTGCTGAAGTCTGGCAGAACGGCGTTGCCCGTGATCTGGCCATGCAGGTTGGCGAAGTGCTGGCGAAAGCTGCCGGCAGTGCGGCTCCGGCTGCTGCTGAGTAATTCAGTCTCAATGACAGAAAAAGCCCGGTCCGAGTGCCGGGCTTTTTTATTGCATATTATTTGGCAAGCCGGGCTTGTGGCTTTACAGCATTTCCAGCAACGCTGTGCAGCGCCTTTGTTTGGGATGATGCGTAAAAACAATGAGTTACGATGGTTTTAGCGATTCAGTTGTAAGTTTAACTGCTGTAATGTTCTGTAACGGTTCCTCTTGTTAAGCCATTGTGCCGGTAACATATTCGGATAACGCGTAAAAAATTCGGAGACTAAAATGACCAGTTATGACTATGACCTGTTTGTAATCGGCGGCGGTTCCGGCGGTGTTCGGGCAGGGCGTCTTGCCGGAGCTATGGGAAAGCGCGTCGGGCTGGCAGAAGAGTTCCGTATGGGCGGCACTTGTGTGATCCGCGGCTGCGTGCCGAAAAAGCTTTATGTCTATGCATCGCAGTTTCCAGAACATTTCAGTGATGCTGCGGGCTATGGCTGGACTGTCGGCGAAACCAGTTTTGACTGGTCAAAGCTGGTAGCTAATAAAGAAGCCGAAATTACCCGTCTTGAAGGCCTCTATACCAAGGGGCTGAACAATGCGAAGACGGAGATTCTGCCTTATCGTGCCGTGCTGAAAGATGCCCATACGATTGAACTGGCCGGCAGCGGCAAAACGGTTACTGCGGAAACCATTCTGATTGCCACCGGTGGTCATCCGTTTATGGATGATGCCATGCCGGGGCACGAGCTTTGCATCAATTCCGATCAGGTTTTTGATCTGACTAAGCTGCCAAAGTCGATTGTTATTCAGGGCGGTGGTTATATCGCAGTAGAATTTGCCGGTATTTTCAACGGTCTGGGTGTTGAAACCACGCTGGTCTATCGCGGTAAGCAGATTTTGCATCGTTTTGACGGTGATCTGTTCCGGCTGGTTACTGAAGCGATGATTGAAAAAGGCATCCGTATTGTCACTGAAGCCAATATTACCTCGGTAGCAGAGGCTGAAGGTGAGCATCGTCTGAGTGTTACACTGAGCAATGGTGAAGTGCTGGCCGCTGATCAGGTGCTGCAGGCAATCGGTCGCGTACCGAATACCAAGGGGCTTGGCCTTGAAAATGCCGGTGTGAAGCAGGCTGAAGATGGTTCAATCATAGTTGATGAATATTCCCATACCAATGTGGAGAATATCTGGGCTGTCGGCGATGTTACCAATCGCGTTCAGCTGACGCCTGTCGCCATTCATGAGGCTATGTGCTTCCTTGAAACGGCATTTAAGGGCAATCCGATGCGCCCTGACCATGAGCTGATCCCGAGCGCTGTCTTCTCGCAGCCGGAAATCGGCACTGTTGGCATGTCGGAGGAAGAGGCAGCGAAGCAATATGCCAATGTTGAAATCTATCGTGCGCACTTCCGTCCGATGCGTAATACGCTGGCCGGACGCTATGAGAAAATGCTGACCAAGCTGGTTGTCGATGGGGATACGCGCAAAGTGCTGGGTGCTCATGTACTCGGGCCGGATGCCGGTGAAATGGCGCAGCTGCTTGGTATTGCCTTGAAAGCAGCAGCGACAAAAGATGATTTTGACCGCACAATGGCGCTGCATCCTTCCGCTGCGGAAGAGTTCGTGACCATGTACACACCAAGCTACAGGCTGGTGAAGGGGCAGCGTCAGAGCTGATTATTCGCATTGAAAATGAGACAGAGTGACAGACCGGCGGTGTAAATCGCCGGTTTTAAAAGCATTTCCAGCAACAGTGGAACCGGTTTTGCGTGTGGAAAATGCGTAAATCAAATTTGTGAGTATGGGCTGATTTCGTCATAAAATTACAAGATGTAACTTAAATCTTGGCAAAAATGACAAGGCAGGAGCCCGCCGGCTTAATTGCGGCTGGTACATTGCCTTCCGGTGGACTATATACGCAAGGCTGTTGCTGCAATGGTGCGGTGCAGCAGGGGATAACTCTAAATAAAATCAGAATATATTACAGGTGCTATAATGACGAAGAACTGGACACCGCAATCCTGGAGAGGCATGCCGATTAAGCAAGTGCCTTCTTATCCGGACGCGCAGGCTTTGGCCGATGTCGAGGCTCGTCTGCGTACATATCCGCCTTTGGTTTTTGCAGGGGAAGCGCGCAAGCTTACCAGGCAACTGGCCGAAG
The DNA here is from genome assembly GCF_019730395.1 of Ochrobactrum sp. SFR4. NCBI lineage: Bacteria > Pseudomonadati > Pseudomonadota > Alphaproteobacteria > Hyphomicrobiales > Brucellaceae > Ochrobactrum > Ochrobactrum sp. SFR4. Next base: position 50,987 of record NZ_JAAPBB010000003.1, read on the forward strand.
TGGCTGAAGGTCGCGCCTTCCTTTTACAGGGTGGCGATTGTGCAGAAAGCTTTGCGGAACATGGCGCGGACAATATCCGCGACTTTTTCCGCGTATTTTTGCAGATGGCTGTTGTGCTGACTTTCGGCGGATCACAGCCTGTTGTTAAAATTGGCCGTATTGCCGGCCAGTTTGCCAAGCCGCGCTCAAGCGACATGGAAACCGTGAATGGTGTGGAACTGCCTTCTTACCGTGGTGATGTAATCAACGGTATCGAGTTCAATGAAGCATCGCGCATTCCTGATCCGAACCGTCAGGAAATGGTTTACCGCCAGTCTGCGGCAACGCTCAATCTGTTGCGTGCTTTCGCGCAGGGCGGCTATGCCAATCTGGAAAATGTGCATAAATGGACGCTCGGCTTTGTTTCGGATAGCCCGCAGAACGAGCGTTATGTTGCCGTTGCCAACCGTATTTCCGAGACCATCAATTTCATGCGCTCTATCGGCATTACCGCAGACAGCAATCATGCGCTGCGTGAAACCGATTTCTACACCAGCCACGAAGCTCTGCTGCTTGGCTATGAAGAAGCGCTGACCCGTGTGGATTCGACCTCGGGTGACTGGTATGGCACATCCGGCCACATGATGTGGATCGGTGACCGTACCCGTCAGCTTGACCATGCGCATATTGAATATTGCCGTGGCATCAAGAACCCGATCGGTATGAAATGCGGACCGTCGCTGGAAGCTGATGATCTGCTGCGTCTCATTGACCGTTTGAATCCGGAAAATGAAGCCGGTCGTCTGACACTGATTGCCCGTTTTGGCTATGACAAAGTGGAAGATCATCTGCCGCGCCTGATCCGTGCGGTCGAGAAGGAAGGCCGTAAGGTTGTCTGGTCCTGCGATCCGATGCATGGCAATACGATTACTGCTGCGGGTTATAAGACCCGTCCGTTTGACCGTATTCTGAAAGAAGTTCAGAGCTTCTTTGCAGTGCATCAGGCCGAAGGCACCCATGCCGGTGGTATTCATATCGAAATGACCGGTAAGAATGTGACCGAATGCACCGGTGGTGCACGTGCCATTTCTGCAGAAGACCTGTCCGACCGTTACCACACCCATTGCGACCCGCGCCTCAATGCGGATCAGGCTCTGGAACTGGCATTCCTCGTGGCGGAACTTCTGAAGAAAGATCGTGATTCTCAACCTCAGAAAATTGCGGCAAATGCCTGATTTTAAATAATTAAAACTATACGGGCGGGGCTTGGTTTCCCGCCCGTATTTTTATGATTTCCGGTTTTGCGGGGCGATATGGAACGCATCTTTAAAGCATTTATCAATTCTATGCGGGCGCTGAACCATCTGGCACGCCATGAAAAGCCGGTACAGCAGGAGCTGGTTCTGCTGCTTGTTTCCCTGCCTGTGGCGTGGTTCGTGGCAGCGGATATGGCAGCTTATTTACTGCTGGTTGGTGCAGTGCTGTTTCTGCTGCTGGTGGAAATCATCAACACTTCCGTGGAGGCCGCCTGTAATGCTATCAGCCGCGATTTTAAAAAAGATATTCAGATTGCCAAGGACTGCGGTTCTCTTGCCGTGCTGATCGCTTTAATCATGTGTGCTGCTGTCTGGATTTATCATCTCTGGCCGCATGTACAGTCGCTGGTTTTCTCTGCTTAAATCGCGATATGTTGGAGCGTGTCAGAGTTTTATGAGACGTTTATTCTGGGAAAATGTGGGGGCTTACATGAATGAATTAGAAACGCGCAAACAACCTGCCACGTGGAGGATTGTGACGGCTGCAATTTTAGATTTTTTCACTGCGTTTTGGGTGATTGGTTATGCTGTAGCATTAGTTTCCGGTGGCATAACTGAAAATGGATTTCAGCTTAATGGATGGCCCGCGTTGCTATGCTTTGGGCTGATTATTGCATATTTTATTTTGTTTAATCGCTTCTTTAAGGGCACAATCTGGAAGCATTTACTTAGTGCTCAAAGATAAGCAGAGGCCTCATATTCGCAAATTTGTTGCGAATATGAGGCACTACCGGAGAAGAGAAAATGAGTGAAGATGTATTTAACGGACCTCAGATGCAGAATATCCGCTATGAGCGGGCTGATATGACCGGTGCTGATTTTCACGGTGTGAACCTTGCAAATGCTCAGTTTCATGCGGTTCTGACGAATGCAAAGTTCACTGATACGAATTTAAGCAGTGCGGTTTTTGATGATGTTAATCTTGCCGGTGCATGTTTTAACAATGTCAATTTGTCCGGAACCTCAATCACCGATGCCAATCTCTCTCATTTGGTGATTGATGGCGTTACATTGGCAAATGCAGATATTAAGAATGCTGATTTGACGGGAATGCGGATAAACGGAGTTCTCGTAACAGATCTGTTCAAAACCTATGAACAGGCAAAAGCCTGAGCGCTTTCATTGCCTTATTTATGATATTGTAAATTGAATAACCGTGCCTGTATTCACTGATCTGCGCCCGTTTCTCATTGCAAGAAAAAGGCAGTCGCGGTAATGCTTGTGCTATGAGCACACAGACCACATCTCCCGATAAATTACGTATCGCAATCGCCCAGCTGAATCCGGTTATGGGCGATCTTCAGGGCAATCTTGCCAAGGCGCGCGCAGCCCGCAAAACTGCGGCTGATGCGCAGGCTGACCTGATTCTGTTTACCGAATTGTTCATCTGCGGCTATCCGCCGGAAGATCTGGTTTCCAAGCCTGCTTTTGTCAAAGCCTGCGAAAAGACAGTGCAGGCCTTTGCGCTGGAAACCGTTGACGGTGGCCCTGGTGTGATTATCGGCACGCCTTTGCAGCGCGACACCGGTCTGCATAATGCGGTGATGGTGCTGGATGGCGGTAAGGTCATTGCCGAACGTTTCAAAGTTGACTTGCCGAATTATGGTGAATTTGACGAACAACGCAATTTTCAGGCAGGCGCTATGCCGGGTCCGGTCAATTTTCGTGGTGTGCGCTTAGGTATTCCGGTTTGCGAAGATATCTGGGGCGAACTCGGCGTGTGTGAAACACTGGCGGAGAGCGGTGCGGAAATTCTGCTGGTGCCGAATGGTTCGCCTTATCACCGCTCCAAGATGGAAGTGCGCCATCAGATAGCTGTACGTCAGGTTGTCGAAACCGGTCTGCCATTGGTCTATGCCAACCAGACCGGCGGGCAGGATGAGTTGCTGTTCGATGGCGGTTCATTTGTTATCAATGCTAATCATCATCTGGCCGTGCAACTGCCGCAGTTTGAAGAGCTGGTGTCATTGACCGACTGGACACGCGGAACGGACGGCTGGTCTTGTGCTGACGGCGACCGCAACTGGGTGCCGGAAGGTGAAGAGGCAGACTATCTTGCCTGTATGCATGGCCTGCGTGATTATGTGAACAAGAACGGCTTCAAAAGCGTCGTGCTTGGTCTGTCCGGCGGCTTGGACTCAGCGATCTGCGCGGCGCTGGCTGTGGATGCTCTGGGTAAGGACCGTGTGCACACGGTGATGCTGCCTTATCGCTACACATCTGAAATGTCGTTGAAAGATGCGAAAGATTGTGCCGAGGCGCTTGGCTGTCGTTATGATATTGTGCCGATTGCAGAACCTGTTGAGGGCTTTCTCAATGTACTTGCGCCGATGTTCGCCGGCACTGAGAGCGGCGTGACGGAAGAAAATCTGCAAAGCCGTGCCCGTGGCGTTATTCTGATGGCGATCTCCAACAAGTTTGGCTCGATGGTTGTAACCACCGGTAATAAGTCGGAAATGGCTGTCGGCTATGCCACGCTTTACGGCGATATGAATGGCGGTTTCAACCCGATCAAAGATCTCTACAAAATGCAGGTCTATGCGCTGGCTGACTGGCGCAACCATCATCTGCCGGAAGGTGGTATGGGACCTGAAGGCGTGGTCGTGCCGCAAAATATCATCGACAAGGCACCGAGTGCGGAACTACGCGATAATCAGACCGATCAGGACTCCCTGCCGCCATATCCGGTGCTGGACGCGGTTCTGGAGGCGCTGGTCGAGCATGAACGCAGCGTGGATGAGATTGTTGCCGAGGGTTATGACCGTGCTGTGGTTGAGCGTGTGGAGCATCTGCTGTACATCGCCGAATATAAGCGCCGGCAATCCGCTCCGGGTGTAAAGATTACCACCAAGAATTTTGGCCGCGACCGCCGTTATCCGATAACCAATCGCTTCCGCGACCGGCATTAAAATAACCCAGAAGAAGAAAACTATGACTGTAATCGTTCGTTTTGCACCGTCGCCGACCGGCTATATCCATATCGGCAATGCCCGTCCGGCGCTTTATAACTGGTTATTTGCGCTGAAGAATAAGGGGCAATTCATCCTGCGTTACGACGATACGGATGTGGAACGCTCTCGATCAGAATATGCGGAAGCGATTGCCCGTGATATTGATTGGCTGGGTATTAAACCATCCCGTGTCGAATATCAGTCCAAGCGCTTTGCAGTTTATGATGCTGCCGTTGAAAAGTTGAAAGCAGCCGGTCTGCTCTATGCCTGTTATGAAACAGCAGAAGAGCTGGAACTGCGCCGTAAATTGCGCCTGACCCGCCGTCTGCCGCCGGTCTATGGCCGCGATGCGCTGAAACTGACAGATGAACAGAAGGCGGCTTTTGAAGCTGAAGGCCGTAAGCCGCATTGGCGTTTCCTGCTGCCGAATTTCAAAGCAACGCCGTTTGAAACCGAGCGTACAGAAGTGCATTGGGATGATCTGGTGCGCGGCCCGCAGACTGTTGATCTGGCTTCCATGTCTGATCCGGTACTGGTGCGTGAAGACGGCACCTATCTCTATACACTGCCATCGGTGGTGGATGATATTGATATGGGCATTACCCATATTATCCGTGGCGACGACCATGTGACCAATACCGGTGCGCAGATTGCAATTTTCCGCGCACTGAGCGATGTGGTGCCGGTCTTCGGTCATCACAATCTGCTGACAACAACAAGCGGGGAAGGTCTGTCCAAGCGCTCCGGTGCTTTGTCTGTCGGATCTTTACGCGAAGCCGGTGTCGAGCCTATGGCGGTTGCCTCGCTGGCGGTGCTGACCGGTACATCGGATAATGTTGAGCCGGTAGCGACAATGGAAGAACTGGCGGCACGCTACGAGCCGTCCCATGCGTCGAAATCCAATGCCAAATTTGATCCGGCTGATCTGACCGGTCTTAACCGCGCTTTGATCCATCATCTGGAATTTGCCGATGTGGCGTCACGTCTGGCAGAGATCGGTGTTTCCGGTGATAAGGCTGAAGCCTTCTGGGCGGCTGTCCGTGGTAATATTGATCATGTTAAAGATGCTACGCAGTGGTGGGAAGTCGTCAACCGCACTGAGCCTTTCAGCGAGGTGATAGCTGATGAAGACAAGGATTTCATCGCACAGGCTTTTGATCTTCTGCCTGAAGAACCATGGGGCAGCGATGTCTGGAAAGTCTGGACAGAAGCTGTGAAGGCCGCAACCGGCCGCAAAGGCAAAACTTTGTTTATGCCTTTGCGACTGGCATTGACCGGTGTCGCCTCCGGTCCTGAATTAGCTGATCTCTTACCACTTATTGGGCGGGAACATACGTTGGCCCGACGCGCCTGATCGCCGGATCCGGCACATAATCAACAGCTTCGTGAACAGGCGGCGGGGATTTCTCCGCCGCTTTTGTATGTTTCATCACAGGGGCTGCCGGAATGGAGAATGGTGACTTGCCGACACTGGCGGTTGCCTTGACCGGTATCAGATCAGTAGCACTGCTTATGCTTTCCGCAGGCACGAAGGCGGCTGGCTGCTGCAATGCGGCCTGCCTGACAGTTTTGGGCTTTTTATAGGTCTGTTTAATGCGCTTACGTGTTGTGGTGGCAGCGCGGTTTTCTTTCATCAGCCGTTCAAGCTCTTGCGGGCTGCGGCAATTATAGCGACGCATATCTGTATAGATTGCCTGCCGCAGATGTCTCTGCTGTGGTGTGGCTGCTGCGCGGGCAATCTGTTGCAATGCAGATTCGATACGGTGCTGGGATGCACGTATATAACTGCATTCCTCTGAAGCGGAGCCATTGCTGAAAGGCCCCGGATTACAGGAGTAACGTCTGGCATCACTGTTGGCCTGCCGCTGCATTTGGCTCAGTTGTTGATAGCGTTTGGCTTGCTGCGCATTCAGGCTGGTATGATAATCAATATTACGTAAGTCCTGTTCGTAGGCACGGCATATACGACTATCGGACAGGTTCTGTGAAATTGCAGGGCTGCTTGCAAGTAAGAGTGTGGCTGCAGCCACGACGGCTTTAAATGGTGAAAATTGAAATATTGGTATTTTGAAATGGATTGATGAAAACATGAAATACTCCGCTCAAATGATCTGAACTACCGATGTGAAGAGTATGAATATTGATGGTAAATGACATGTAAATTATTGATTTATAATAATAATTGTAATTTTTAGTACTTTATTGATGCCTCAGATTGAGATTTTTACATCAACAAAAAACGCCGCATCATTTTTTGAAACGATGCGGCGTTTAATTATTTTAGATTAGAGCATTTCCAGTCGGGATACGCTCTGAAATCAGGCTGTCGTGCGTTGTGAAGCCTCAACAACGGCCAATGCTGTCATATTGACAATACCGCGCGATGTAACTGACGGTGTGAGAATATGCGCAGGACGGGCTGCACCCAGCAGGATCGGGCCCACATGCAGGGCATCGGTTACAGTTTTCAGCACATTCATGGTGATATTCGCGGCATCCAGATTAGGGAAGACCAGCAGATTGGCTTCGCCCTTCAGTCGGGAATTCGGGAATACGCGGTCACGCTGGAACTGCGACAGAGCCGCGTCACCATGCATTTCACCGTCCACTTCCAGCTCCGGTGCGCGTTCCTGCAGAATGGCGCAGGCTTCGCGCATTTTGGCAGCGCTTTTTGAATCGCGTGAACCGAAGTTCGAATGCGACAGCAGGGCAGCCTTTGGCTCAATACCGAAACGACGGATTTCCTTGGCCGCCAGAATGGTCATTTCCGCGATTTCTTCGGCGCTCGGATCAACATTTACGTAAGTATCTGTGAAGAACAGCGTACCACGTGAGGAGATCAGCAGGCTGAGCGTTGAAAGATCATGCAGACCGGTCTGAATACCGAGAATCTGCTTAACCAGCGTCAGGTGGCGTTCAAAACGGCCTTCGAGACCACAGATCATCGCATCCGCTTCATTGCGCATCATGGCCAGAGCAGCAATTACCGTCGGGTTGGTGCGCACGATGGAACGGGCGGCTTCCGGTGTCATACCCTGACGGCCGGTCAGCTTATGCATCAGATCAACATAGTCACGGTAACGCGGATCATCTTCCGGATTGATGATCTCAAAATCAACACCCGGTTTGATTTTAAGCGCATAGCGTTGCAGACGGGTTTCGATAACATTCGGACGGCCGATCAGGATCGGCTGTGCAATGCCTTCTTCCAGTACAACCTGAGCGGCACGCAGTACGCGTTCTTCTTCACCATTGGCATAGATAACGCGTTTTTTGTCTGCGGAGCGGCGTGCAGCGGCAAAGACCGGCTTCATAATCAGGCCGGAGCGGAACACGAAGCGGTTGAGGCGGTCGATATAGGCTTCCATATCGGTGATCGGGCGGGTTGCCACACCGGTTTCCATAGCAGCTTCTGCCACTGCCGGGGCAATACGCAGGATCAGACGCGGATCAAACGGCGACGGAATCAGATAATTGGCACCAAAAACCGGTGTGTCACCGGAATAGGCACGGGCTGCCACATCGGATACTTCTTCGCGGGCGAGAGCAGCAATCGCTTTCACCGCAGCCATTTTCATTTCTTCATTAATGGCTGTTGCACCGACATCCAGCGCACCGCGGAAAATATACGGGAAGCAGAGAACATTGTTCACCTGGTTCGGATAGTCCGAACGGCCTGTGCAGATGATTGCATCTTCACGCACAGCACGGGCTTCTTCCGGCATGATTTCCGGCTTCGGATTGGCCAGAGCCATAATCAGCGGGGTAGGCGCCATTTTGGCAACCATTTCCGGCTTCAGAACACCTGCAGCAGATACGCCGAGGAAGACATCCGCATCCGCAATAATGTCATTCAGTGTGCGTGCATCGGTATCCTGAGCATAGACCTCTTTCCAGCGGTCCATCAGCTCGTTACGGCCTTTATAGACAACGCCTTCCAGATCGCTGACCCAGATATTCTTGTGCTGTGCGCCAAGGCTGACCAGCAGGTTGAGGCAGGCAAGTGCTGCCGCACCGGCACCGGAAACAGCAATTTTGGCTTTGGTGATATCTTTGCCGGCCAGTTCCAGACCATTCATGACGGCTGCGGCTACGATAATAGCTGTGCCGTGCTGATCGTCATGGAAAACAGGAATGTTCATTTTAGCGCGGAGCTGTTCTTCAACTTCGAAACATTCCGGCGCTTTGATATCTTCCAGATTGATGCCGCCGAAGGTTGGTTCCAGCGCGGAAATCACATCAACCATACGCTCGACTTTGAGCGAGTCGATTTCAATGTCGAAAACATCAATATCGGCAAATTTCTTGAATAGTACGGCTTTACCTTCCATCACCGGCTTGGAAGCCAGCGGGCCGATATTGCCGAGACCGAGAACGGCTGTACCGTTGGAAATAACCGCAACCAGATTGGCGCGGGCAGTATAATCGGCAGCCAGTGCCGGATCATCCTGAATAGCAAGACAAGGAGCTGCAACACCCGGGGAATAGGCCAGTGCCAGATCGCGCTGGTTACCCAGTGTTTTTGTTGGCTGGATTTCCAGTTTACCCGGCTTTGGTGAGCGATGATAAAAAAGCGCCGCTTCTTCAAAATCCGAGAATTTTCTGTCTGTGCCGGATACCTGTGCGGTGCCGGTGTTATTCGTGTCGTTGGATGATTTTTTTGTCATATAATTCTTGTCCAGTCAGACGATTGGGGTAGTCATCCCCGTGACAGCTAAGCAGTTAAGCAAAAGCGGGATCCGCTTGTGCGGGAAAATCAGTCCGCCGGACTTATTTCTTTTCCCGCAATGGTCTGCCCAAACTACATTAACCAAAAACACTCTGGCGCATTTGTCTCAAAGGGAGGCGCTTCGGACAAGCGTGCCATTTTGTAGGAATAAGGTCGTATATGGGATATTCGGGCAAGTTACAAATCACAGACTGCTCATTCGGCGCTGTAAAAATCAAAAAATACGCTTTTGCGGCCTGTAGCCGAAAGGGGAGCGCGATTATGTCTCAGTCGGAGTGAAATCGCGCTTAACCGAAATCCGGTTAACCCCACAATTCAGGCAGAGGCGGGGAGACAGTTGTCCCGTCATAATGCAATGCCGGTTCACGGTCACGCGCCAGCAAGAGCGGTCCGTCGAGGTCGACGAAATCCGCATCCTGAGCCACCATCAGGGCAGGTGCCATGGCGAGAGACGAACCGACCATACAGCCGACCATCACTTGCAGGCCAAGAGAACGGGCCTTGTCTCGCATGACCAGTGCTTCAGTCAGGCCGCCGGTCTTATCCAGCTTGATATTCACCGCGTCATAGCGGTCTGTCAGCTTTTCCAGACCTTCGGATGTGTGGGCGCTTTCATCGGCGCAAACCGGCACAGGGCGGCTGGCCTGTAACAGATAGCTGTCATCAGAAGACGGTAGCGGCTGCTCAATCAAAGCAATTCCGCATTCTGCGGCCACATTGATATTTTCGGCAAAATTATCCGCATTCCAGCCTTCATTGGCATCCAGAATGATTTGCGCTTTTGGTGCGGCTTCGCGCACGGCACGAATGCGCGCGGCATCATTCTCGCCGCCGATTTTCACTTTAATCAGCGGATGATGTGCCAGTTTGGCGGTGGCTGCCGCCATAGCTTCCGGCGTATCAACGGAGACAGTGATCGCAGTAATCAGCGGGCGTGGTGTAATATTGAGCAAGGCAGCAACTGTCGTGCCGGACTGTTTTGCCTGCAAATCCCACAAGGCGCAGTCCACGGCATTGCGTGCGGCACCGGCAGGCATGGCTGATTGCAGTTTCAGACGCAGGCTTTCTGCCGACCCGCCTTGTTTCAGCAAAGGTTCAATCGTGCGGATATGTTCGCTGACTGATTCGATGCTTTCGCCATAACGGGCATAAGGCACACATTCTCCGTGACCGCTGTAAATACCGTCACTCAATTCACACACTACGATAACAGCTTCGGTTTTGGAGCCGCGCGAGATTGTAAATTTCCCTGCAATCGGGTAGCGCTCAATAAGCAGATTTAGATTATATTGCATTGGTACTGTCCGTAATTATAGAAATTTACGCCTGGTGTAGTGCAGATTGATCATATTGGTGCAGGCGTTCAGGGTTATCAAAAAGCTGATAGACTTGAATATTTGCAGAAGGGATGGAAGTAATCCGGTGCATATCTGATCCGGATATTTCCAAACAGACTCAGGTTTTGGAAGACGCATGTTGACCGATAAAACGGGTAAAACAAGTAGCAGCTCTGCATCCGCACCCGAAATTAATGTGGTGGCGGATGATGGTGTGACTATTATCTCTTTATCCGGCCGCTGGACGTCGCTGACTGTCGCCCGCGTTGATAATCAGATGCGCAAGCTGGAAAGCGGTCTTGCAGATAAAATGCAGGCACCGGTTGTGAAAGTGGATATGGGTGACATATCCGGTCTCGATACGGCCGGAGCATGGCTGATTGAGCGTCTGCGCGTTGCGCTGAGCAAACAGCAGATCAGTGTGCATATTGATAATATCCGCCCGAGCTGGACACCGCTGCTGGAAGAGGTCGGCGCTGCGGTTGAGCGCTATCAGCTGCCTGAAAAGCATCATCGCCCGTTTTTCGCAATTGCTCTGCTCGATAAGCTCGGCCGCTTTATGTATGCGGCACGCGATGATTTTTTGATGTCGATGCATATTCTCGGCGCGACGATCCGCGGTTCGCAGATGAAGTCCGGCCGTGGCAATGGCATCAGCTATGCAGCTATCGTCAATCAGATCGACCGTATGGGGGTCGGTGCGATTCCCGTTGTGTTGCTGATGTCGACGATTATCGGTGCGATTATTGCCCAGCAGGGCGCTTTTCAGTTGCGCTATTTCGGTGCGGAAATTTTTGTTGTCGATCTGGTCGGTATTCTCGTGCTGCGTGAAATCGGGGTGTTGCTCACTGCAATTATGATTGCGGGGCGATCCGGCAGTGCGATCACTGCGGAAATCGGCTCGATGAAAATGCGCGAGGAAACCGATGCGCTGACAGTTATCGGTTTGAACCCTGTCGGTGTACTGGTGTTTCCGAGGCTGGTGGCGCTGGTGATTGTTTTGCCAATGCTGACAATCATTGCCGATCTTGCTGCTTTGGCCGGTGCCGGTTTTGTTGCCTGGGCCTATTCCGGTATTCCGCCTGAAGCATTTCTCAGCCGTCTGCGTGACGCGATTGTGACTTCAACCTATCTTGCAGGTCTGATTAAAGCGCCTTTCATGGCGATGATTATCGGTATTATGGCCTCGGTTGAAGGTATGAAGGTAAAGGGCAGCGCAGAATCACTGGGACGGCGCGTTACCTCATCGGTGGTGAAATCGATTTTTGTGGTGATTGTCGTGGACGGGTTGTTTGCGATTTTCTACGCAGCCATCGAGTTTTAAAAAATTAGCTGCGATAAACATACGGATGAATATGACAAGTAAAGACAACCGGCAGCCATCACAGGGCACAGATGCAGGAGCGGCGCAGGAAGCCGTGATCTCCGTGCGTGATGTCACGGTTGCTTTTGGTCGTAATGTGATTTTGGACAAGCTGGATCTGGATATTCGCCGCGGCGAGGTTCTTGGTTTTATCGGCCCGTCAGGCTCGGGTAAGTCGGTGCTGATGCGCACTATTCTGGGGCTGAACCAGAAGAAATCCGGCCTGATTGATATTTTCGGGCAGGATGTCGACAAGGTTAATGAACGCCAGAAAATGGCGATTGATATGCGTATGGGGGTGCTTTTTCAGCAAGGCGCGCTATTTTCCTCGCTGACAGTGCTGGAAAATATTCAGGTGCCGATGCGCGAATATCTCGACCTGTCGCCAAAGCTGATGAATGAGCTGGCACGGCTCAAAATTGATCTGGTGGGGCTGAAACCGGACACGGCGGAGAAATATCCGTCTGAACTTTCCGGTGGTATGATTAAGCGCGCTGCACTGGCACGTGCTTTGGCGCTGGATCCTGAAGTCGTGTTTCTCGACGAGCCGACATCAGGGCTTGATCCGATCGGTGCGGCAGATTTCGATGATCTGATTGCCAATTTGCGCGATACGATGGGGCTGACCGTTTATATGGTAACCCATGATCTTGATAGCCTTTTTGCAATTTGCGACCGAATTGCTGTATTAGGACAAAAGAAAGTGCTGGTAGATGGCACAGTGGAAGAATTGCTAAAATTTGACGATCCTTGGGTACAGACCTATTTCAACGGTAAGAGAGCACGGCAGATTGATATGAATGCAGCAAACCGCCGGCGCAAAAGCTCAGCAATACCGGTTGAGAAAAAGGGAACGGATTTGAGCGGGACCGAAAACCAGACTACAAATCTTGATACGGGTCCCAATTCGGACCAAATACGGAATTGAATCAGTAATGGAAACAAAAGCCAATTATGTTCTGGTCGGTATTTTCACACTTGCTGTGACACTTGCCGCATTTGGTTTCGTTTATTGGGCTGCGCGTTTCGGTGACGGCAATGATACGTTGCCGCTGGAAATCCGTATTCCCGGTTCGGTTACCGGTCTGTCCAAGGGCAGTCAGGTGCTGTTTAACGGGATTAAGGTTGGTGACGTGCGCCAGATGTTCCTCGATCCGCTCAATCCGAATATGGTGATTGTGCAGTCTGAAGTGAACCGCACAACGCCGATTACCCGTTCCACCAAGGCTGAGCTTTCTTCTCAGGGATTGACAGGTATCGCATTTGTCGAACTCAAAGGCGGCAGCCTGATGGAGCCTAATCTGATGGAAGAGGCGGAGAAGGGCGGCTATGTGGCGCGTATCAATGCTGATCCGTCAATCTTTACCGATCTGATGGCGACTGCGAAAGATATCTTCGGTCGTACCGAGCGCGTGCTTGGCGGGCTGGAGGGCTTTGTCAATGATGCCCGTGGCCCGCTGACAGATACAGTTAATAATGCCAAGACCTTTACCGATGCGCTGGCCAAAAATGCTGATGTTATCAGTGCGATCGGCGATAATGCTGCGGATGTTCAGAAGACGATCCAGGAAGCGCGTGAAATGATGCAGCGCCTGAATGAGGCATCCAAGCGCGTGGACGGCATCATGGCCAAAGTGGACAAGCTGTTGTCGCCGGAAGACCGTGAAGGTGTTGTGGCACAGGCGAAAGCGACGCTCGCTTCTATTCAGAAAACTTCGGACAATCTGGACAAGCGTCTGGCTCCGATTGCGGATAATCTGGCGCGCTTTTCGGGCAAGGGCTTAAGCGATGTACAGTCGGTTGTCGTGGACAGCCGCCGTTCGCTGCAGCGTATTGAACAGGCGATTACCGATCTTGAGCGGGATCCGCAGCGTATTATTTTTGGTGGTTCAGGCACTGTGCCGCAATATGACGGAAGGAAACGTCACTGATGCTGAAGCATATTCTGAACTATAAACTGACAGTTCTCGGTGCCGCAGTGTTGCTGGCCGGCTGTACGACAACACCGCTCGATACATTCAGCCTCAGCTCATCGCCGCAGGTGCAGGTTTCGCAGAAGCGTAAGAATGTGCAGATATTGGTGCCGACACCGGCAGCACTCAAAGCTTTGGACAGTGAGAATATCGTTATTCACGATGCACCGGGCTCCATTACCTATCTGAAAGGGGCACAATGGGGTGACCGTCTGACCAATCTGGTTCAGGCACGTCTGGTGCAGGCATTTGAAAACAGCAATGCTGTTGGTGGTGTCGGACGTCCGGGGGACGGTCTCGCCATCAATTATCAGGTGCAGGCGGAGTTGCGTGATTTCGGTATCAATGCATCGTCCTCACCGCAGACAGCCAAGATAGAACTGGCTGTTCGTGTGCTGAATGACAAGACAGGTGAAGTGCGTGCCACACGGGTCTTCACTTCCTCCGCACCGGTCAGCGGCGCTGGTAACAAAGCCTATATCCGCGCATTGGATGCCGGTTTCAGTGATGTGACCAGACAGATTGTTGCATGGGTGGTTTCTGTTATCTGAGGAAAAACAGATAAACCTTCATATCGCAGATAAATATTTTCGTATTACGATATGAAAACATTGAGATATTTAATTTTTTAAAAGGCGGCATTTATGTCGCCTTTTTTCTCTCCCCAAATCAATAAAAGAAAAATATTCTGTCTGCTGTATAAAAGCTGAAATATGCAGATGCGATTCCCTTTACTCATGACAGAGACGGGAAAAGACAGGGAGAGCAGGCCGTATGACCTTGCATCAGATATTGGCACTCATGGTTATCGCTTTGATGATGGCTGTCTTTATCTGGGATCGGTTTCGCTATGATGTGGTTGCTCTGTGCTTTCTGCTGATCTCTGTCAGTCTCGGTCTGGTTCCCTATGACAAAGCTTTCACCGGTTTTGCGGATGATATTGTTATCATTGTCGGCAGTGCGCTGATTGTCAGTGCCGGTGTGGCACGTTCCGGCCTGATGGAGGCGGCGGTGCAGCGTTTTGTGCCGCATCTTAATGCTGTGCGGCTGCAAATGCTGTTGCTTGTCGGGGTGGTGACAGTTCTCTCGGCTTTCGTAAAAAATGTCGGCGCTCTGGCCATTATGATTCCGGTTGCGCTGCAATTCGCGCGTCGCTCCAATGTATCACCTTCGATTTTCCTGATGCCGATGGCATTTGGTGCGCTGCTTGGCGGATTGATGACGCAGGTCGGCACATCGCCCAATATTGTGGTCTCGCGTGTACGCGCTGAAATGGTGGGCGAGAGTTTCACCATGTTTGATTTCACACCGGTCGGCGCAACGCTGGCGGTGGTAGGGATTATTTATCTGGCACTGTTCTACTGGCTGGTTCCGCAGCGCACGCGCGAAAATGTTAGCGTGGATGAGGCCATTGAAATTCGCAATTATGTTTCGGAAGCGCGGGTGCCGAAAGGTGCGACTGTTATCGGTAAAAAGATTACTGATCTTGTGAAACCGGCTGAAGGCAATGCGATGGTCACATCCATCTTGCGCGATACGAAACGCGTTGCGCCGTTGCCGGATACAGTGATTGCTGAAGGCGATATTATTCTGCTGGAAGGTGATCCGAAAGCGCTGGATGCGATTGTCAGCAACGGTAAGCTCAAACTGTCGGAAGACCGCGTACCCTCGGAGAATTCCGGTTCTGCTGAAATCGAAGCCATTGAGGCGGTGATCGGTAAGGATTCTGCGCTGATCGGCACATCGGCACGCGGGCTTAATCTTTATGAGAATTATGATGTTAATCTGCTGGCGGTAAGCCGTCAGGGTGAGCGTATCAGTGAGCGTTTGCGCGAGGTTATTCTGCATCAGGGCGATGTGGTGGTGTTGCAGGGACGGCAGGGGATTTTGCCGCCATTGCTGCGCGAACTGGGCTGCCTGCCGCTGGCACGGCGCACAATCCTGCTCGGCAGTGTCCGGCGCGGGCTTATCCCGCTGTCGATCCTGCTGGTTGCGATCGGAATAACTGCCTTGGGCGTTGTGCCTGTTTCAATCGCCTTCTTTGCCGCGGCAGTGGCTATGGTCGTCTTTCGGGTTATTCCGGTCAGTGAGGTTTATTCATCCGTTGACGGGCCGATTCTCGTGATGCTGGCTGCGCTTATTCCGGTCAGTGACGCCTTGCGCACAACCGGTGCAACGGATGTGATCGCGCAATGGCTGACAATTTTCGCACATCAAATGCCGCCTGCCGGTGCGCTGGCTCTGATTTTGATTACAGCAATGGCGGTCACACCATTTCTCAATAATGCGGCGACAGTGCTGGTAATGGCGCCGATTGCCACCAGTTTTGCCTCAGGTCTCGGCTTTAAACCCGAAGCATTTCTGATGGCTGTGGCGATTGGTGCCGGTTGTGATTTTCTTTCGCCGATCGGACACCAGTGCAATACGCTGGTGATGGGGCCGGGTGGATATCGTTTCAGTGATTATCCGCGCCTTGGCCTGCCTTTGTCTTTCATTATTATCTGTGTGGCTGTACCGGTTTTGATGTTCTGGTGGCCGTTGCAGTAAATATCAACCGGCCATGAAGCCGGTTGAATCTTTCTGCCAGTAACCGGCAACCAGTGTCTGATCACGGGATTTACCAAGCTGTTTGCGCCAGTAATCACGCATGATTTTGGCACAGTCAGCTTCACCGGCAAACCAGCCGAAACTGTCATTACCGGCCGGCCAGGGCAAAGCGCAGAGCTTGTCTGTCAGCACTGTTGCTGCTGCATCCTGATCGGCATTCACAATCCATTCGATAGCCACGCCTTCAGGATGTGTGAGCGGCTGAATATCAGATTGCGCATCAACGGCAATCAGCACATGGCCGGTAACATCGGGTGCGAATTCTTCCAGCATCCGCCCTACAGCGGGCAGGCCGGTCATATCCGTACCGATCAGATATTGTTTTGCTTGTCGCAGCGGACGGCCAACCGGCCCCATCAGACCGGCAATATCACCTTCGCGGGTATTTTTAGCCCATTGGCTGGCCAGCCCTTCGGTTTCATGAATATAGAAGTCAATTTCCATCCAGCCTTCTTCAATATTGAGATTGCGGATGGTGTAAGCACGCGCTGCCGGTCGCTTTGCTTCATCCGGCCAGAAGGGCAGGCCGTTCGGTCCCATGATCGGCCAGACAGGCCGAGACACATCTTGGGTCGGTAGTAGTAACCGCACATGCATCGCACCGAACAGGGAAAAACGTTTGAGGTCTTCACCGCTAAAACGAATACGCAGCATATGCGGTGTGAAATAGCGGGCAGAGACAACGGTCATCAGCCGGAACTGCGGTAGTGCCTGCTCGCCGGCATGATCGCCTTCCCAGAGAATGTCCGGTGCTTCTTCTTTGGTATAGAGTTTGATGGCAACGGCAGCCAGATCTTTCAGGCGGCTCAGGCCGACAGTTTCACCGGCGCGTAATGAAACCTGATAACCTTCAGGCTGCGATTTTAGTTCGATCTGCCCGAAAGGGTAATAAAATGCGTGCAGTTCTTCATGCACATCATAATGCGCTTCATAGGAATTCAGGCGGTCGATAATCGGTGGCAGGTAGGTTGCTCCGTTGACGAGGCGGATATTGGCATAGCTGTGCAGTGATAATGAATGCTCTGACACGGTGTTCTCGATTTTGGAAACAGGATGAAAGCAAAAAAGACAGGCAGCACAAAATGCCGCCTGCCAGACTGGAGAGGATTGGCGTTTTAACCGCCGAAACGTCCGGTAATGGCTACTTTGAAAGTGCGGCCTTTGCCTTGTTCTATATCTGTGGTTGTTGCCCAGCCGGTTTGTGCGTCGGTATAGGCTTTGTTGAAGACATTATCGATGCCGAAGTCGAGATTCACATTGTCAGTGACCTGCCAGTTGGCAAAGACATTCACCAGATCGGTGCGCGGATAGACAGTCACGCCATTGCTGATCGCACGGGTAACTTTACCAAGGCTCTGATATTCAATGCCGTAAACCAGACGGTCATCCAGTGCTTTAAGACCCAGCGCGGCGCTGAAATTATGCAGCGGCGTGTTGCTCAGGGATTCGCCTTTGTAAATGCCGTCTTTCATTTCCGCATCGGTATAGGAGGCGGCGAGGTTCACATAACCCCACCATGTATCATAGGTGCCCTCCAGCTCTACGCCACGCAGACGGGCAGTGCCGACATTTTCCGATGTCGTGTAATTACTGATTTTAACCGTGTTGATGTAATCTTTCACATCAGTGTGGAAGATATTCAGTTTGGTGCGCAGCTGATCTCCGGCTTCAATCAGATTATCCTGCCGCAGATTGATGCCCGCCTCATAGGTGGTGGCGACTTCCGGTTTGAGAAACAGGTTCGGCTCATAGCCGGAACCGTGAGAACCGTTTTGGCGGAACACATCCTGCATATGCGGAACACGATAACCCTGCGCATAAAGCCCGTAGAACTGAATGCCCTCAACCGGCGTAATACCAACACTCAGGCGCGGCGAGATGCGGTTGCCGTCGAGGCTGACATCTTGAGACGGATTGCCCGGAGAGGCCTTGCTGGTGCCGTCCAGATTATAACCGTCATAGCGCACTGCACCGATCAGTTCGAGCCATTTCTGATACTCGCCCTGCCATTGCACAAAGCCGCCATAGGCCTGCTGCTCACCATTACCGAAATTGTCGGTATCGGAACGTCCGCGTAATTTATAATAATCCATGCCGTAGGTAATAGTGTGTTTCAGGCTCTCGGTTTCAAAACGCGAGCTGTTATGGGCGCGGAAACCGGATGTCGAAACATCATAATAACGGGTTTTTCCATAGTCTTTCAGCTGCCAGACTTGAAACTGGTCATTATCCGTTGCGCTGTGATAGGCATTGACGGACAGGTCCCAGAACGGGTTGTCATCCGGCTTGTAGGTGTAGCTGCCTGTATAGGTGCTCACCACAGTATCAGCATCATAGCGGGACAAGGTTGGAGACGCTGAGCCGCTGCTGCCGGTGATGATGTCCTCATATTTCTGGCGGGAGATGCCGAATTTTAGCTCATGGCCTTCTGCGGGGCGCAGGGTGACTTTACCCATGCCGCTGATGGCCTTTTCACCGGTCCAGCGTACATAATCACCGTCACCATTCTTATATTCATCACTGTCACGGTAATTGAGATTACCGATTACATCGAAGTTTTCATTAAAACGGTAGGCGCCGGTTGTACTGGTGAGGAAGCCTTTGCCATTGCTTTCATAGCGTAGCTTCTCGCTCAAAGCCCATGTCTCACCGTCATAGAGAAAATCGCGCGCATCCTTGGTTTCAAAAGCAACCACGCCGCCAATGGCACCGGAGCCGTAGATGTTGGAAACGGGTCCACGGATAACGGTAACCTGCTTGAGCAGTTCCGGTTCAATATAGAAGGAACCGGAACCGTGGCCGACACGCCAGTAATCCTGTCTTGCGCCGTCCAGCGTCACAGCAACACGGCCATATTGCTGAAGGCCGCGAATATTAATCGAGGTTGCCGGATCATCACCATTGAGCGAGGCGTGAACACCTGGTGTGAAGCGGAAAATATCGGCAGCGGTTGTCGGTTGAATGCGGTCGATCTGCTGGCGGGAGATCAGACTGGTGGAAGCAATCGCATCAATCACCGCCTGATCATTGCTGAGCGGCGAGATGGTGATGGTATCAAGTTCCAGCACCTGTGACTTCGCTTTGTCAGCGTTTTTTTGCTCGTCTGTTTGTTGCTGGGTTTTGACAGGCTTTGTCTGGGCAAGAAGAGGTGTTGCGCTGAATGCGAACAGCCCGATTGTACTGAGCACGGTTGTGCTCAGCAGACGAAAAGCGGAATTCTGAGAGATTTTCATATTGCCCCCGATGATGCTGCCGGTTCACAGCGGGAGGAATTTCCGGCTATTGGCATACATTAAGTTGACTCATTAACTCATATTAATTAGAGGCTATATAAATCATGATAAATAGAGTCAACTTTAATTATGCAAATCAGACGATTGTTCACTAAAGCGAAAAATCATCCCGATTATTACGCGATGAAGGCAATATTTTTGCTCACTATTGCTCTGGTCGTTGTGGTGTTCTGGCTGAATGTGAGTTCTGCCCGTGCTGCGCAGCAACAGGGGACGGCACAACGTATTATTACGCTCGGGCCTGATGTGACCGAAATCGTCTATGCACTCGGCGCGGATGAAAAAATCATCGCTCTTGACCGCAGCAGCAAATATCCGGCGGATACAGCCAGTAAGACCAATGTCGGTTATCGCCGCAGCCTGTCAGCCGAAGGTGTACTGGCTCTGCATCCAGATCTGATTATCGCGTCTGAAGATATCGGCCCTCCGGAAGTGGTGGATGTGCTTAACCAGTCCGGTGTGCCTGTGCTGTATATTCCGGCGGTTAACAGTCGTGAGGGACTGGTTACAAAAATCAGCTTGATTGCCGCACGCCTGCAACTGGAGCCGCAGGGGGACGCGCTGACAAAATCAGTCACTGCAGATTTTGATGCCGCTATGGCGCATGTGCGTAAAGTATCGGAAGGGCGCGGAAAGAAAGTGGTGTTCTTTCACGGACTGGCGAAATTGAGCGGTGCGGGCAGCGACACGGCGGCAGATGCCTTTATCCGTCATGCAGGGGGTGTTAATCCGCTCTCGGTCTATAAGGGCTATAAAGCCGTGTCAGCAGAATGGTTGCTGGAAGCGGAGCCGGAAGTGGTGCTGATGCTGTCCGACGGGGCAGGCGGTCCTAAAGCAGAGGATGTGTTTTCGGACAAAGCGCTGCAAAATACACCCGCAGCCCGAAACAAAGCGCTGATCGTGCTTGACGGGCCATATATGCTTGGTTTCGGCCCGCGTACGGCAGAAGCTGTGCGCATTCTTGCTGATGCACTTTATGATTAATAATTCTGATTAATCATCAGCATCTTTGGGCAGCAGTTTTTCAATATCGTGGAAAATCTGCTGCCATTCTTCTTCATTCAGATCAAAAAGCTGGAAACTGCGCAGCAGAAAAGCACCTTCATTAGCGATGAATGCAAGGCGGGTGTTGCGGCCTTGCCGGGTGGAAACATCCAGCCCGTCCAGTTGTTTGCGATACCATTGCCGTGTTTTATCCAGCTGCTCTGAACTTGGTTCAAGGCTGGCAAGCATAGCTGCAAGACGTGAATCACCAAGAGGGTCACTGTCCCTTGTCACACGAATATGCGCCGCTATATGGGAGAGGGCATCGGTTCTGCCATTCTGCATGGCGGTCACTTGTTTGTCGAAATCAATACCCCAGCGTGTCAGCATGGCATTGACCAGCCCGTCTTTATTGCCAAAACAATATTGCACACCGCCCTTGGTGATGCCGGCAGCCTTGGCCAGCGCATCAATGGTCAAAGCCGGTGCGCCATGCTCCACAACGATCTTTTCGGCCAGATCCAGCAAATGATTGCGGTCAATGGTGCGAGGACGGCCAATTTTTTTGAGTTTTTTACTTTCCATACGTATGGATTTAAATTAACGACCATCAGGTTTCAAGCTTTTTCCGTAAAACGGTGCATTTTGTCGTTCTGCGGGGCAGGTTATAAAAGTGCTGAAACTTCAGCACAGAAGAAGTGGATATTATCAATGACATTGCATAATCGCTGGCTGGTACTGGCCATCGTCTCAAGTGCATTATTCCTGATCGTGATTGATATGACTGTGCTTTACACAGCATTGCCGCGGCTTACCCATGATCTTGCGGCCAGCGCATCAGAGAAACTCTGGATTATTAATGCTTACCCGCTGGTCGTTGCAGGCCTGTTGCCGGGGGTCGGCAGTCTTGGTGATCGTCTGGGGCATAAACGTATGTTCACAGCGGGGCTTGTGGTTTTTGGTGTTGCGTCACTCGCCGCAGCCTATGCACCAAATGCGGAAATGCTGATTGCTGCCCGTGTGCTGCTCGCTGTCGGTGCTGCAATGATGATGCCGGCAACACTCTCGATTATTCGTCTGACTTTTGAGGATGAGCACGAGCGCTCTTTCGCAATCGGTATCTGGGCGGCGGTCGCCTCCGGTGGTGCCGCCTTCGGCCCTGTGGTCGGCGGTATATTGCTGGAATATTTCTGGTGGGGTTCTGTCTTCCTTATCAATGTGCCGGTTGTACTGATTGCGCTGGTTCTGGCCTTGACTGTGCTGGAGACACGTCCGGGCAATACAAGCCGTCAATGGGATCTGATTGGCTCCGTTCAGGTCATGATTGGTCTTGTGGGTGTGACTTTCGCACTGAAAGAACTGGCTAAGCGTGACAGCTCCATGTTGCTCTTTGTCGTCTCTATGATTGTTGGTCTGATTGCGCTGGCAGTGTTCTACCGCAGGCAGCGGGCAACCAATGGTATGCTGGTTGACTTCTCACTGTTTGGTAACCGCAAATTTTCATCGGGCGTGATGGCGGCTTCTGTTTCTTCGGCAGCTCTGATCGGCGTAGAGCTGGTTTTCAGCCAGCGTTTGCAGCTTGTTGCCGGTTATTCACCGCTGCAGGCCGGTCTGCTCATTCTGCCAATTCCGCTGGCTGCCTTTGTTGCGGGGCCGCTGGTTGGCTGGGGGCTGCCAAAAATTGGTGAGGCTCGTGTGCTTTGGGGTGGTATGCTGATTACCGGTCTTGGTACTGCGCTTTATCTGTTCAGCTTCCAGATGCAGCCGCATATCTGGCTGATCGGCCTGATGATTATGGGTTTTGGTGTCGGTGCCGCAATGACCGGTGCTTCAACCGCAATCATGGGCAATGCGCCTGAAGAAAAAGCGGGTATGGCAGCTTCCGTTGAGGAAGTATCCTACGAGCTTGGCGGTGCAACGGGTGTCACCATTTTCGGTAGTCTGATGACGGCGATCTATACGGCTTTCATGATTGTTCCGGAGGGATCGGGTTTTCCGGAAACAATCCGTGACAGTCTGGATGAGGCGCTGTTATTGGCAGAGACCCTGCCTGCGGAACAGGCGCAGCATCTGCGTGAGGTTGGCTTTGTGGCCTTCGATCAGGCCTTTATGTGGGTGATTGCAACGGCCTCATTGCTGATTTTTGCAACAGCATTGCTGATCTACCGGATGAACCGGAAAGCATAAAAAAAGACCGGTTCATTCTGACGGATGAGCCGGTCTTTCTCATTCAGGTGTATTAATCAGTCGTTTTTCATGCGGGCAAAATAATTCGCCAGCAGGGCACCGGAAATATTGTGCCATACGCTGAAGATCGCGCTTGGCACCGCGGCCAGAGGCGAGAAATGCGCATTGGCAAGGGCGGCCCCCAGACCGCTGTTCTGCATACCGACTTCAATCGCAATGGCTTTACGCTTGGTCAGAGACATGCCGGTGAGTTTGGCAGCGGTAAAGCCGAGCAGATAGCCGATACCATTATGCAGCACCACAACAACGAAGATCAGCAGGCCGGACGTTGCAATCGCGCCTTTGCTGCCAGCAACAACGGCGGCAACGATTAGCACAATACCGGTTACGCTCACCAATGGCAGGGCAGGTACGGCAGCTTTAACGACGCCCGGAATAAGCTTCTGCGCCAGTACACCGAGTGCCAGCGGCACAAGGATCACTTTAACAATGCTCATAAACATTGCCATTGCATCAACCGGCAGGAACTGGCTGGCAAAGAACCAGACGAGGAATGGTGTCACCAGTGGTGCGGCCAGTGTGGTAACGCTGGTGCAGGCAACAGACAGTGCCACATCGCCTTTGCCGAGATAAGTCATAACATTACTGGATGTACCACCCGGGCAGCAACCGACGAGGATAACACCGGCAGCCACTTCCGGTGACATCGGAATGATCCTGGTCAGCAGTACAGCAAGCAGCGGCATGATCAGGAACTGGGAGGCAACGCCGATACCTACATCGACCGGACGGCGTACCACTTCGCGGAAATCATCGACGGACAGGGTAAGCCCCATACCGAACATGATGATACCGAGCAGAGTAACAATATAAGGGGCGAATTGTTTAAACGTCTCAGGGAATATAAAGCCGAGGACGGCGAACAGCAAAACCCAGACTGCAAAAGTCTTGCCTACAAAGGCCGAAAAGCTCGCAAGTGCTTTCATTACAGATAGTCCTTATTCAAATAACTGACCCCGCTCTTGAGCGTATCCCGAAAAGTGCGAAGCGGTTTTCGGATAAGATGCGCGTAAAAATAGATAGAGCGGTTCCAACGATTTTATTTTAACTGGAACCGCTCTAGATTTTATGAGGCGGCATAGCAAGTTATTAATGAAATAAAAAAGGTCTTATACGGGTAATAAAATGAGTCTGAGCTGATGACCTATAGGCCTAAAGTTTCATAAGCAAAATGAAAAACACCCGTCGTAAGACTGCTCTCACGACGGGTGCAATGGATGTGTGACTGACAGAACTGTCAGGCTGTCTTTTTATTATCGCCCATTTTGAAAATCGCGAACAATGCGATTACGGCTGCGATACTGACATACCATGCTGGTGCGCTGTAGCCGAGCGAGGTAGTGCCGAGCCATGTCAGCGCTGCCGGAGCAAAGCCACCGAAAATCGTGGTGGAGATGTTGTAGGCCAGCGACATACCGGTTGAACGGATATGGGTCGGGAAGATCTCAGACAGGGCAGAAGGTGCAACACCAACCACACCGGCAACCATAACACAGAAGCAGCTCTGAACAGTGATCAGGGTGCCGAGTGTCGGTGAGTGGTGCAGCCACCACAACAGCGGATGAATGGCAATGAGCAGTACAGTTGTGGTAATCGCCAATGTTATCCGGCGGCCGATCTTGTCGGAAACCGCACCGGCAACGATACAGCCGATAGCCATTAATACGTTACCGATCAGGGCGGCGATAAAAGCCTGCGAACCGGTAAAGCCGAATGCGCGCTGCACATAGACCGGCATATAGATAATCATCACATAAACGCTGGCTGCCCAGAGCACGGAGAAGGCTGTGCCTTTCAGTAATGCGCCGCCATAATTGCTGAAGATTTCTTTGAGTGGTGCATGTTCTGCGGTTTTTCCTTGTTTATCAAATTCAGCTTTGAAAACAGGTGTTTCATCCAGAGAACGACGCAGCCACAGCCCGACAGGAGCAATCAGCAATCCGAGAATAAACGGAATACGCCAGCCCCAGTCTCCTACCTGATCTTCGGTGAGAAGCGAGGTCACGGCAAGCGCAACGAACGCACCGATAATATTGGAAAATGCCATACTGGCCTGCAGCCATGCAGCATATTTTCCTTTCTGGCCTTCCGGTGCATGTTCCACCAGAAATGCCGCCGCACTGCCGACTTCACCGCCGGCTGAGAAACCCTGCAAAACGCGGCCTGCAAGAATAATCATCGGTGCGCCGATACCGATCGCGGCATAGGTCGGCGCAATGGCAATCAGCAGAGTACCGGCTGCCATGATCATGATCGTTAAAAACAGCGCTGCTTTACGGCCGGCTTTGTCGGCGTAAACGCCGAGTACAACCGCGCCCAGCGGACGGATCAGAAAGCCGAGGCCGAAGGCCAGAAACGACTTGATCAGTTCGACAGTATCATTGCCGCCAGGAAAGAAGTTCTTGGCGATATAAACCGCAAACAAGGCGTAGATTGTAAAATCATACCATTCCAGAGCATTACCGATTGAGGCAGCAGCGACAGCCTTTTTGGCATTGGAATTATGCTTTGTATGCGATGTAACAGTTGGATTATGTGTAACGTCCGTCATAGGACTGGCTCTCCCCCAAACATTCCGGCTGTGGTCTTTTATCTCTCATCTCCCACCAGCAATACGAGACAGTAACAATTTAACTTTGTGTCGGCATTTGACAAAAAATGAATGTCTCCATAGCGAAAAACGAAATAGTATTTTCGCAAGACAATGTTTTTGCCTTTGTGGCATATTTCGTTGAAATTTATGATGAATACCGATGATGAAGGTCTGTGCCTATGATTGAGCTGCGGCAGCTTTCTTACTTTGTGGCGGCCTGCCATCAGACCAGTTTCAGCAAGGCGGCTGAAATGCTGGACATTGCGTTGTCAACACTCAGCGTGGCACTGCAGAATCTGGAAGAGGAAGTCGGCGCACAATTGTTCCGTCGCGTACCAGCGGGGCTTACCCCGACTGTGGCCGGACGCTGGCTTTATCGTGCTGCTATTCCGCTTTTGCAGGCCGAAGCTTTTACCCGTCAGGCAGCGATGCGGGAATGTAGCGAAGAGAGCGAATTCAGTCATCTTGTGGTGGAAGTCCAGCTGATGTTCTCGCTCGGCAATGTCTCCAAAGCCATCAGTACGGCGCTTGCCGGTTTGCAGAAAGACTATCCGGATGTGTTTGTTGAGCCGCATTGGGGCAGTGCGGATGGTGATCCGGCTTTACCGCTAACAGAGAGTGCGAAAAGCAGTCGGATTATTTTCAGCTATGAGAAAAAAGGTGTCGCCATTCACGATGATCCGTGGGTGCTGGCGCGCAGTCTTCCGGTGCAATCCGGCGAAGCACCGGCCTTGAAGGATATGCTGGCAGGGCCTGTGATTGTGCCTGCACTGCCGGAACCGCTGTTGCATGATCTCTCTGCCTATTTGATCAAACATCCGGTTAAAAATATCCGCTTTACGCAGGACCATCCGGGAACTCTGGCACGTTTAAGCGGGGAGCACCCTGATACAGCTTTTCTGGTGCCGCAAAGTACGCTGGCAAACCGTATGGGCTTGCATCGTCTCAAACTGGTGCCGCTTGATCCGCCGCTCATCAGTCAGGTACGGGTGCATATTGCCGATCCGCATCCGGTAGCGGAAGAGACTGTGCGCCGTATTCGTGCGGCGCTGATTTCCGGTGAAACGTCGCCGCTTTATCAGCCGCAACTCACCAGACGGCAATTCAGTTATTTCCGATTGATTGACAATAACCGCAATCTCACAGCCGCCGCTCGTATGGCAAAAGTCGCGCAACCGGCCATTACCGGACAATTGCGCAAGATGGAGCAGGTGATCGGCAAGTCGTTGTTCGAGCGCCGCCGTGACGGGCTGGTGCCGACCGAGGCAGGGCGGGTCTTTCGTATCGGCAGTGATCTGATCGATGCGCGTTTGCAATCCATGGCCGTACATAGTGCGGGATCGCTGGGGCGCAACCGGTCGCGTTTACGTATCGGCGTGCTGCCATCTGTCAGTCAGGAAAGCACTTTGCTGGCAGGCATGACCGATGCGGTGCTGCGCTGGCGCAAAAGCCACCCGCAAATTGATCTGCAAATTCTCGAAGCGCCGACCAGTGTCTTGCAGGATTGGGTACAGGCGGGTGTGATCAGCCTTGCCGTGCTGGAAACCGATATGCCGCATATGGCGCGTTTCAGCCTCAATGTTGAGGAACCGCTGTCGTTGATCTGTCATCCCGATCTCGCAGCAGAACTCTCTCAGGGTGCAGCGATTGATCTGGAGGCGCTTCGTCAGGTGCCGCTGGTTTTGCCGACTATGACTTTTGGAATCCGGCAATTGCTTGATGCACAGTTGAGCGAGCAAAACCTGTCCGTTGAGCCGGTGATTGAGATCAATTCTCTACCGATGATGATCGCAATGATCCGGCGTGAAAAGCTTGCCACTCTGCTGCCGGTTTCAGCCGTGCACCGTGATCTGGAACAGGGCACATTGGTAAGCCTTGAGCTGAAACCGCATATTCTGCGCAGGTTGTTTGTGATCTATTCCAATGCCCGTACCCTGACGGTTGCCGAAAGAGAATTGGTGCGTGAATTGCGCGAGGCGCTTACACCATAGTGCGATTAGAAATGAAAACAGGCGAAACCGGAGTTTCGCCTGTTCTCTTTACGGGGGAGGATTATCTAGATTTTACGCCAGATTGAAGTGGCGGATGTTTTTCTTTTCCGCTTCGTCCAGCGCTTCTTCATAACCGGCATCGGCATAACGCATCACACCAAGCGATGTGTCATTGGTCAGCGACAGTTCAACACGGATATCCGCATCATCTGTACCATCGGCCACCACAGTGACACCCGCGCTGGTCATATATCCGGAATAGCCGCCGCCGCCGGAATGGATCGCTACCAGATCGGCCTGCGACGAGCACATTGCCAGACCATTGATCAGCGGCCAGTCGGCAATCGCATCAGAGCCGTCACGCATATTTTCAGTCATGATATTCGGATGCGCCATGGCACCGGCATCAAGATGATCGCGGGTAAAGGCAACAGGGCCGGACAATGTACCATCACGCACCATGCTGTTCACGGCGAGTGCCAGCTGGGTGCGTTCGCCATGACCAAGCCATGCGATACGCGCCGGCAGACCTTCAAACGGCACATTTTTACCGGCGAGATGGATCCAGTTGGTGACAATGTGATTGCCGGCAAAGGCTTTGAGAATGTAATTGTCGATAATGCGGATATCTTCCTGATTATTCGACAAAGCAATCCAGCGGAACGGGCCAATTGCGCGGCAGAACAGCGGGCGCAGGAAGGCTTCAGTGAAGACCGGAATATTGAACGCATCGGCCACACCACCGTCTTTGGCGTGAGTGCGGATCAGGTTACCATTGTCAAAAACCACTGAACCGGCCTTCTGGAAGCCAAGCATTGCTGTGACATGACGAACGATGGAAGCGCGGCTTTCATTCATCAATGTCTGCGGATCGCTTTTACGCATGGCACGAGCTTCATCCAGCGAACGGGTCGCCGGTACATAGCCGTAAACCAGATCATGAGCGGAAGTCTGATCTGTCACGATGTCCGGAATAATATTGCGTTCCAGAATTTGCTCATAAAGATCAGCGGCATTGCCGTGAACGCCGATGGAGACAGCGCGTTTCTCGGCCATTGCTGTTTTGACCTGCGCCAGCGCATCGTCCAGATCTTTGGCAATCACGTCAAGGAAGCCGATATCCTTGCGCTTCTGAATGCGTTCCTGATCGATTTCAACGCAGAGCGTAACCGCACCGGCCATACGGCCTGCCAGCGGCTGCGCGCCGCCCATGCCGCCTAGACCGGCGGTGAGGATCAGACGACCGGCCAGATCATTGTTGAAGCTCTGTTCGGCAATGCGCATGAAGATTTCATAGGTGCCCTGAATAACACCCTGCGAGCCGATATACTGCCAGTCACCGGCGGTAAGACCGCCCCAGCAGATCAGGTTCTGCTTTTCCCATTCGTAGAAATTTTCAGCCTTCGCCCACTGACCAACCATATTACAGTTGGCCATAATCACGACCGGTGCCTGTTTATGGGTTTTCAGAATGCCGATCGGCTTGCCGGACTGTACGACGAGCGTTTCGTCTTCTTCAATCTTGTGCAGGCTTTCAACGATCTTGTCATGGGACGGCCAGTCGCGTGCAGCTTTACCGAGTGCAGCATAGACCACCAGATTGTCAGGGTCTTCACCCACAGCCAGCACGTTTTCCATCAAACGCAGCAGGCCTTCAGCGCGCCAGTTCTTACAGCGCAGCTCGGTGCCGGATGTGACGTTAAATTGTTTCTTGGACATAATAATACTTTCTAAACCGCTAAATCAGGCCAATGCATAATCGGCAAGGGAAATGCCGAGTGCCTTTTCGACGATCGGATATACGCTCGGGTCTTTGACCGAGGCGCTGAGCGGGATTTCTGTCTTGTTGATGTGGAACACCAGAATTTCCATGCCCTCATGGACATTGCCGACACTGACAGGGCTGCCATTGGTACCGAGCGTGGTGATCACATCAGGGAAGGTGGCAAGACGCTGACCGTCACCGTCATCCACGGCCATATATTCGTTCATCACATGCAGGATCACATCACGGTTGCCGTCACGCACGGTGATGGTGCCGATGTCGAAAGCTTCCTGCGTGTAATGCACATTCTTGGCGGTGACTTTGCCCTGCGCGAGAATGCTGCCATTGGTGGTTTTGCAGATTGCATCAATCACCGCAGTTGCGCCTTTGCTTTGAGCTGCGCGAATGGCTTCACCAAGGGTCAGAGCGCGGGAGATACCGCCGAGCGCTGCATTCTTGCGCACATAGGACGCACGCAGCGGATTACGGCAGCTGGCGATGAAGCCGCCGGACATATCGGAGGCTTTGCGCAGGATCGGCGAGATTTTAGCTGTCGCGCCACGTGTCACCAGTTCGATATAAGAGTTGGAATCACGATGACCGCCAACGGCTGTCTGGATCATCTGCTCAGGGCTGTTGGCCATGCCGATGGAGCCCATATCGCCGGTCGGATGCGCACGGATATCGCCCACGGCATCAATCACCTTGGTGCCGAGAACAGCGGAAGGCAGCCATGCATTCATGGTGCTGGACATGCCGTTCTGGCCGATCATCAGGCCGTAGACTTCATCGCCCAGTTCATATTGCAGCAGCTCAACGGCTTTCACATAGTCGATGCCGAGCATTTCCCACTGGGTGGTGCTGGCTGGTGCGCCGATTGCAGCGGCTGTGGCAATCCATGCATCGTCGGATACTTCTTCCATATCCACCAGTTCAGGCCGGCCAATGGTGACCGCAGTGGTGCCCAGCATACGGCCATGCTCGACCCAGCCGCCGCCGCCGGCTGCAAAGACCGAACCGCCTGCAATTGCGGATTCCACGTCATCCAATGTTAAAATACGCCCCATAATGGCCTCCTCTTAAATGCTGTTATGCGTTTGATTGGTAACCGGAGTGCGCTCGTCAAACCGGCGCACTGCCGCAAACATTGCTGCAGCACCTGCTGCAATGTCGTGTTTCTCTGCCCATTCCTCCGGTGTGTGGCTGCGCCCGCCGAGGCATGGCACAAAGACCATTGCCGCCGGTGCCAGCTGGCCGATAAAAGCGGCATCATGCCCCGCACCGCTGGCGAGTTGCAGATGACTGTGGCCGAGCGCATCGGCGCTTTTTGCCAGATTATCCAGCAAGCCTAAGTCACAATCCATCGGCATGGTATCAGACAGGGTTTTGAAGTGGCTGCGTTCCACATTTGCTTTTGCGGCAGCATCTTGTGTCGCCGCATCAATGCTTTCCAGAAAGCGCAGCGTTTTCTCGCGTTTGCCGGTGCGGATATCAACAATCACCTTGGCCTGTTCCGGCACCACATTGGCACCGCCCGGTTCAAGGGTGAGAATACCGACAGTGGCAACAAAATAGCCGTCCGGCTCGGATGCCAAGGCTTCTGCCTGTTCACGGATTGCAGTGACAGCTTGCGCTGCCGCATAAAGCGCATCGCGGCGCATATGCATCGGCGTGGTGCCTGCATGGTCAGCGGCACCCTGAAAAGCAATTTCCAGACGGGTGATGCCGACAATGCCGGTCACCAGACCCAAATCCGTTTTGCTCTGTTCCAGCACAGGGCCTTGCTCAATATGCAGTTCCAGATAGGCGGCAATATCATCCTTGCGTATAGCCTCGGTGAGCTTGGCCGGATTACCGCCGACACGGATCAGCGCATCACCGAGACGCTCATCCTGCGGGCCGGTAAAGTCGAGCATAGCATTGGTGAGCTGACCGCTCATGCCACGACTGCCGACACAGGAGAGGCCGAATTCACTCGGTTCCTCTGCGAGAAAATCCACCACTTCCAGATTGTGCTGCAATTCAATACCGGCATCGCGCAGGGCGCGGGCAACTTCGAGTGCCGCCACCACACCGGCAATGCCGTCAAAGCGTCCGCCGGATGGCACAGTATCACTATGCGACCCCATCATAATGGTTTTAGCGTGCGGCTTGGCACCGGTACGGCGACCGATCAGATTGCCTGCGGAATCAATGCGCACCTCAAGACCGGCGGCTTTGAACTGCTCAATCAGATAGGCGCGGCCAGCCAGAAAACGCGGCGTAAAGGAACGGCGCGTGTAAGGCTTGCCCGGCTCGGTAATATCGGCCAGCGCCATAATATCCTGCCAGAGCCGGTCACCGTCTACGAGCGTGTTGGAGACCACCATTACGCGGCTCCTTTACGCAGAGCAGGGCGTACAAAGCAACCGGAACCAGGTTCAGCTGTGACCACACCTTCAGCCATGGCACATTCACCGCGCACAAATGTATGGGTGATGCGGAATGGCAGTTTAATGCCGTCATAAGGGCTCCAGCCGACGATGTTATTGCCGCTTTCTGCCGCTTTGTAAGTGTATGGATCGCGGCGCGCCAGCACGATATCGGCATCAAGACCGGCACCGAGAGCGCCCTTGGTCTGACCGAGACGGAACAGGTTCGCCGGATTATGCGCCAGCAGGCGGGCAGCATGGCTGAGTGACAGACGTCGTTCATCCAGACCTTTGAGCAGCAGGGCATAGAGCGCTTCCAGTCCCGGAACGCCGGATGCGTTTTTCAGCATATTCTCATCGTTTTTGCGATCAAGCGACCAGCTCACATGATCGGTGGAAACAATGGTCACATTACCGGCGGCTAGTTGCTGCCAGATGGCTTCACGCTCAGCACGGTTGCGTACCGGCGGGTTGATCTTGGCGCGGCCGATCAGGCGGCTCACATCATCTTCTTCACACAATGTCAGATAGTGGATGCAGGCTTCAACCGTTGCCGCATAACCCTGTGCGCGATAGCCCGCAGCCAGTTCATAGCCACGACCAACGGAACAATGCACCACATGGGTGGCACAACCGCTCATCGCGCCGATTTCATAGACTTCTGCCATCGCCAGTGTTTCGGTTACCGGCGGGCGGCTCATGCTGTGGGTCAGATAATCGGTGCGGCCGCTTTTCTCGACCTGATCGATGTAATAGCGCACCATTTCATCATTTTCATTATGAATACCGGCAATCAGACCATGACGGGCAATTGCCGAGAAGCACTCATAAAGCATCTGCGGGGTGATACGCGGAAAGCGTTCGGGATGCGTACCGAAGGTTGAGAATTTGAAGCCCGCCGCACCGGCTTCAACCAGACCGTCAATATGCTTGGTGCCGTCTGCCGGATGCGCCGTGGCATAAAGCGCGAAATCCACGCGCGCTTCCTTGCCAGCGGTTTCCACCTTGCGGGTGAAGCGCTCCGGTGTCGCGATCAGGTCGCCGTCGTCATAGGGCATATCGACAATCGTTGTCACACCGCCTGCAGCGGCCGAGCGGGTAGACCAGATAAATTCTTCCTGATTTTTCTGGCTGCGACTGTGTACCTGACCGTCAATAGCACCCGGCAGCACCAGATAATCCGCTCCGCCGTGGCTTTCACCTGCAGGGGCAGTGCCCTGACCGGTCTGGACAACACGGCCGTCGCTGACCAGCACCCAGCCATTGTCAATGACCTGATCGGGCAGAACCACTTTACCTTTGAAGACTTTATCCTGCATTGCGGCATTTCCTCATTCTGGCTGCCTGCATTGTTTTGTAATGCAGGCAGTTATGCGATTTAAAAATTACTTGGTGGCTGGCTGTGTGAAAGCGTGCAGTACCTGCACACCGGCGGCAAAGTCAGGCGTGTAAATGCGATCCTGATCGACGAATTTGACCTGTGCGCGATAGGTTTCCAGCAGCTTTGCTGAGGTTTTTCCGAGCGCAACTTTGCCACGCAGATCAACCGCCTGCGCCGAATGCAGCAGCTGAATAGATGACAGGCTGTACATATTGTTGAGAATGCGCTGAAGATTGTTCACAGCCAGCGGGGCATTGTTGCCGGTATCTTCAATATTGCCCGCCATGGCGAAAGTGTCGAGCGAGACTGGCATCGCCAACTGACGGTTTTCCGCATAGAGCGCAACAAGCGGCTTCTGCATGGCACCGAAAGCATGGCCTTCATTCTCAGGGCCGGCAAGAAAGCGCGGCAGCTTGGTGAAATCCGGATTTTCCGTGCGGATGGTCTGCATCACAATATTCTGCGCTAAGCGGGTGAGGGCGACATTCAGATTTTCCACACGGGTGGCAACCGGCAGCATATCGAAATTGGCGGTCGGATAAATTGCGCCATGCACATCGCCTGCGACCTGATATTTGTGCAGCTGGTTATGACTGTCAGCCGCTTTTTCCGCAGGCTTGTCGGAAGCCACAGCGGCCGGATTGTCATCGCTGGCATTAATATGGATATGCAAAGCTTCTTCGAGTGCGGCCTGCGCTTCCCATGCATTGCCGAGCGCATAGGCCATCGTGCGGTAGGAGAGCGGATCCTGTAAAGCGCGGCCGTCAGACTGCTGCCAGAGATAGGAGCCGTCCAGTGCTGTACGAATATCTGCTGCCGCCTTCACCATGCCCGGAAACGGGCGCAGTCCGGTTGTCTCGCTCAGGAAAGGCGCGACATTGCCGTTATAGCCTTCAAGCGACAGGGCGAAAACGGCTGTTGCTGCTTCCAGATAATGGCGTGTTTCTTCTGCAAGCAAAACGGCCTGACCGGCAGTCAGTGCATTGGTACTGAGAATGGAGAGGAAGTCTTTGCCGACCGGTTCAATCGGCTTTAATCCGGCCAGTTTCAGGGCTTCTGCCGCAGGCATACGCTTGCCCTGATAATCGACGAACCATTCGCCGATCATCGCCAGTCCGATATGAGAGGCGAGTGTAATATCAGCCTCACCGACAGAACCTTTTTCCGGCACAACGGGGATGATGTCGTGATTGAGGAAATCGCGATAGGCTTCCACCACGCTCAGCTGTGTTCCGGTTTCACCGCCGAGCATTTCATTGAGGCGGATCAGCATACCGGCGCGCACTGCCTGTGCAGGCATAGCCTCGCCAATACCGCCACCATGGGCATGAAGCGAACTGGTGTTGAAGCGGCGGGAAAGCGCCAGTAATTCCTCATCCAGCGTGCGGCGGCCTTTAACCTCTTTGAAAACCGGTTTGTCCTTGTTCCAGCCCACACCGACATTCAGCCCGTAAACGGCGGTGCCTTGCAAAGCTGCTTCCATCACCAGATCAAAACTATGACTGACTTTTTGTGCCGCTTCCGGAGCAATTTCGACTTTTTCGTTTTTGTTCGCTGCGAACTCTGCCACCTGCGCAGTGGTGAGCTGAGTGCCGTTAAGCTGCAAAGCTTGCGCGTAGGCGGCAGAAGTCGACAGTAGGGCAAGTGTCAGAATGCTGAGTTTGGACAGGTGATTGAGCTTTTTCATACTGGGTTCCCGTTTGCCTTTTCCCTCTGGATGAGGGTGCTTATGGATGCGGCAAATTATGGGTCAGTATAGAAACTGCTTGAAAGGCTGAAACGGCGAAAGTTGCGAAACCGGCAATAACAAAAAGCTAAATCCGGCCGGTAACGGAGAATAGTTTTCCGGACAGTTCGATTGTTGCCTTACGCATAGCGACTTTCATTTTGCGGGGTAATGAAAAGGACTGCGTGTAACTGAAAGGCTGATTTTGGGAAATGAAAGTCGATATTCAGTGATTGTTAAAATGACAATAAATACAGTAAAATCAAAAGCTTGTAATTGTTATTATAAGGGTTGTGTATGGCGTTTTTATGATGAATTGTCCGCAGGTAACTATCATAGAATCTCAGGCAAATTCAGTAACGGAGTTATACATGTCTTGTACTCTCTCGTCTAAAATTGCACTCAGCCTTATGATGTCGGCCTCTTTGCTCAGTCAGGCCGCAGCACAAAAATCAGAACAGGATGTCAAAGCCTATAAGCAGCAAGTTACAGCGGGTGTGGAGAGCCGCGCCAAGCTTGCGCAGGAGATGACGGATTCAATTTTCAGCTTTGGTGAGCTGGCCTTTCAGGAAGTTGAAACCTCAAAATACATCACAGATATTCTTGAGAAAAACGGCTTTACCATTGAGCGCGGCGTTGCCGGTCTGCCGACCGGTTGGGTGGCGCGCTGGGGTTCCGGTAAGCCTGTGATTGCATTAGGCAGTGATATTGATGGTCTGCCAAAAACGTCTCAAATGCCTGGTGTTGCCTATCGCAAGCCAATGATTGAGGGCGCACCCGGTCACGGGGAAGGTCATAATTCCGGACAGGCTGTGAATGTGGTTGCAGCCTTGGCGATGAAAGACCTGATGGAGAAGGAAAAACTCTCCGGCACGCTGGTGCTCTGGCCGGGGGTGGCTGAGGAACTGCTGGGCGGCAAAGCCTATATGGTGCGTGACGGCGTGTTCAAAGATGCGGATGTGGTGATGTTCACCCATGTCGGCAATAATCTGCAAACCTCGTGGGGCGCAGCTAACGGCACGGGTATGGTCTCGGTCAAATATACTTTTGCCGGTGAGTCTGCTCATTCCGCCGGTGCACCATGGCGCGGACGCAGTGCGCTTGATGGCGTGGAGCTGATGAATATCGGCTGGAACATGAAACGGGAGCATTTGCGGCCTGAACAGCGCTCGCATTATGTGATCCCTGACGGCGGCGATCAGCCGAATGTTGTGCCGTCTGTTGCCAGTGTCTGGTATTTTATCCGTGAGACGGATTTTGAGAACATTGCCAAGAATTTTGCGATAGCCAATACCATGTCTGAAGCAGCGGCAAAAATGTCTGACACAACAGTGGAACGGCAGATTATCGGCACAGCAGCACCGCGCCATTTCAACAAGCCTATGGCGGAGGCAGCCTATGCCAATATTCTGGAGGTTGGCTTGCCGAAAGGGACTGACGATGAAAACAGCTTTGCCAAAGCGGTGCAGAAGGCTGTGAAAGGCAAGGAAGACGGGCTGGCGACAGAGCTGAAGAAACTGACACCACCACCGGAAAAACTGGAAAGCGGTGGCTCGGATGATATCGGTGATGTGTCATGGATTGTGCCGACAATTACGCTGAATTATCCGTCGAATATTCCGAACCTTCCGGGGCATCACTGGTCAAATGCCATGTCGATGGCCACGCCAATTGCTCATAAAGGTGTTGTCGCCGGATCGAAGGTCATTGCTATGACCGGTGTTGATCTTCTGACTAAGCCGGAACTGGTATCTGCGGCACAGGATTATTTTACCAATGTGCAGCAGAAGGATCAGAAATATCTGCCGATGCTTGGTGCGGATGACAAGCCGCAAATCCAGTTGAATACAGAGATTATGCAGCAGTTCCGTCCTGAAATGCAGAAGCTCTATTACGATGCAGAGAAATACCCGACTTATCTGGACCAGTTGGGTGTGAAATTTCCTGAGCTATCAGCTCCGTAATAATATGCTCGTCTGAATATAACAAAGGCGGCTCGGTATTTTCCGGGTCGCCTTTGTTCTTTTATTGGGTCTCGATAATACGATAGGCGCAGCGTCGTGCGCCCAGAAGAATATGTTCACAGCGCTCGATCGTGCAGCCATCACCAAGAATGGTCTGAAAAATATTGAGCTCGGAGCGGCAAAAATTCTGGCAGGCCGTAGCGGCAGCGCAGATAGGGCAGTGGTTTTCAATCAGCAGCCATGAGCCATCCGGCTGTTTTGCCCATTCTGCCATATAACCTTCCTGACTACGCAATCGGGACAGGCAGTCAATACGTTGCTCAAGCGCAGACATATGCTGCATTTTTGCTTGATAACCCGCCAGCATTTCCTGTTCGCGCAAAGAGATAATCCGGTCAGTAAGTGCCGGATCAATACTGTTCATATGGCGCAACAGAGCCACCGTTAACTCAGCATGTGTATCAGGGAAGTGATTGTTGCCTTTTTCTGTCAGGTGCCAGAGTTGCACCGGTCTGCCTGCTTTCGCTTTTTTTTCTGTGGCATAGGGTTCAATCAGCCCTTCTGTCACAGATCTTTGCAATTGCTGGCGTATGTTCTCCGCGCCGGTGCCTATGATATTCGCTAAAGCAGATATTGTTTGCGGACCGCGGGTTTTGAGAATAAACAACAGTCGTTCAGCTGTGCTTTGTTGTGCAGAGCTATTTATTTCATCTGAAGTGAGAATGTCAGAACTTGACATTTGATCTCCTGCTGAATATTCCAAGTGCTTACTTGCTTAATTAGAGGCTCCCTCAGGGATTTGCAACCCGACTGGTATAATCCGGTTAAAATTGATGAGAAACACAGGCAGATTTCAGCCGAAACTCATGGTTTTTGATAGCTGTTCCGGAGAATAAAATGTCTGACCCGGCATCCCTCACCAGTCACCATAAAGTGGGCTGGGGAGATTTGTTGACTGGCAAAAATGCCATTCGCTCGCTGGCACTTGCTGGCGGCGTCGCGCTCCATGCTATTAATGTTTATATTGCAACAACCATTCTGCCGTCCGTTGTCGCGGATATTGGTGGTCTGGATTATTATGCGTGGAACACAACCCTTTTCGTCGTGGCATCAATTATCGGCTCAACACTGGCTGTGAAATTGCTGCGAAAAACCGGTCCACGCAAAGCCTATGCCATTTCGGCAAGTGTTTTTGCTCTCGGCACCCTGATTTGCGCTATATCACCAACAATGCAGGTTCTGCTGATCGGACGGTTCATTCAGGGCTTTGGCGGTGGTTTCATGCTGGCTTTGTCCTATGCAATGATCCGCATCGTGTTTCCTGAATCGCTGTGGCCGCGAGCTATGGCACTGATTTCCGGTATGTGGGGTGTTGCGACATTGGTTGGTCCCGCAGTTGGCGGGATTTTTGCCGAACTTGGTGAGTGGCGTGCGGCTTTTTGGTCGGTTGTCCCTGCCGCTTTGCTTTTCGCTGTTATGGCGCTGTTTGTATTGCCGGATGTGCGCCATGAAGAGGAAGACGCCAATCGTCTGCCTTTTGCTCAGCTTACTTTGCTTACATTAGCGGTCTTCGCAGTTTCGCTCGGTAGTATCAGCCACGAAGTTATCTGGAACGTAATCGGTATCAGTACGGCAATTGTTCTGATTGCTATTATGATCCGCCTGGATGCAACCAGTGATAAGCGCTTGTTGCCGCGTGGTTCTTTCAGCTTTAGCCAGCCGTTGGGTCCTGTGATTGTCACTATGTCCTTGCTGGCACTGACAGTCACCTCGGTGGAAGTGTTTATTCCGCTGTTTCTGCAGGTGCTGCATAATCAGTCGCCATTGGTTGCCGGTTATCTGGCTGCTCTGATGGGCGCAGGCTGGACACTCGGCTCAATTATGAGTTCGGGGATTTCGTCGCGCCGTGTGCGTGATGTGATTATTATCGGTCCGCTGGCTTCTTTTGCCGGTATGGTGCTTTTGCTGCTTTTGCTGCCATTTTCCAGCGGTGGTACTTATTTGGAATTGCTGCCGCTCTGTGCCGGATTTATCGCCGTGGGCTGTGGCGTGGGTATGACATGGCCACATCTGCTGACACGGGTGCTGAAAGTTGCGCCTGCGGATGAGAAGGATTTGGCATCAACAGCGATTACCACGGTGCAGTTGTTCTCTGCAGGTCTGGGGGCGGCAATGGCCGGTATGGTTACCAGCCTTGGCGGCCTGACAGTGCCGGGCGGCGTTGCCGGTACATCCAGCGCTGCATTCTGGCTTTTCCTCAGCTTTGGTGTAGGGCCGTTACTGGCATTCCTGTGCGCTTCACGTATGGTCAAACGCTGGTAAAATCAGCTGCTTACGATAAAAAAGATAAAGCTGACCGGTTATTGGTCGGTCAGCTTTTTTTATAGGCCAGATAGGGCTTGCGAATGAGGCGCCACAAAACGAGCGCAATGATGATCAGCCCGTAGACCAAAGGTTCTGTCGGCCAGCTTTTGACTGACATCAGAAAATGCAGGCTGCCGGCAAGGGCGATGATGTAAACCAGCCGGTGCAGATTCTGCCAGTTGTTCTTCAATTTGCGGATTGACCACTGGTTTGAAGTTATTGCCAGCGGTATCAGCATGACAAAGCCGATAAACCCGAAAATAATAAACCAGCGTTGTGTTACATCTTTCACGATATCCGGCCAGTTCAGGCCACGGTCGAGAATGATATAAGTCGCGAAATGCATGGCGACATAATAGAATGCCAGCAGGCCGAGGGCACGACGATAGGGCAGAAAATTCAGTCGGAACAAATCACGCAGCGGTGTGACGAGCAAAGTCAGAATTAAAAAACGCAGTGCCCAAAGCCCTAGAAGATGTTCAAATTCTTTGACCGGATTTGCGCCAAGCTGATTGGTGGCAGCCAGCCAGAATGACCAGATGGCCGGCGCGAGACCAACAACATAAATACCCCAACGCAGCCAGAGATTATTCGGTATTTTGATTGGTGCTTTGCGGGCAGTACGAGGCAAAACTGTGCTGTTTACTGTCATTCGGATTGTCTCAGCTTAATAGTTTTTGGTCAGATCCATACCGCTATAGAGTTGGGCAACATGCTCGCCATAGCCGTTAAATGGCAGTGTATCGCGCCTGTCCGGTGAGAAGAAGCTGCCGCTGCCAATCCGTGTCTCGGTCTTCTGGCTCCAGCGCGGATGGTCCACTGCCGGATTAACATTGGCATAGAAGCCATATTCCGAGGCGTTCTGCATCTTCCACGCAGTCAGCGGCTCTTTATCTGTCAGTGTGATTTTGACAATCGACTTGATGCCTTTGAAACCATATTTCCACGGTACAACAAGACGCACCGGTGCGCCGTTCTGATTGGCGAGATTTTCCCCATAGAGACCGGTTGCCAGCAATGTAAGCGGGTTCATCGCTTCATCAAGGCGTAAGCCTTCGCGATATGGCCAGTCGATAACCGGAAAAGCACCGCCGACTCCCGGCATTTCTTTGGGGCGCAGAGCTGTTTCAAAGGCAACATATTTGGCAGACCCCAGCGGCTCAACACGTTTCAGCAGTTCTGAAAGCTGAAAGCCCTGCCATGGAATAACCA
This sequence comes from Ochrobactrum sp. SFR4, assembly GCF_019730395.1. Taxonomy (NCBI): domain Bacteria; kingdom Pseudomonadati; phylum Pseudomonadota; class Alphaproteobacteria; order Hyphomicrobiales; family Brucellaceae; genus Ochrobactrum; species Ochrobactrum sp. SFR4. The sequence continues at coordinate 91,173 of NZ_JAAPBB010000003.1, forward strand.
TCGACCATGCTTCAACACAGCGCATCCGGTAAATACGCTCTTCAATGCTCATTGTCTTGATCAGATCGTCAATGTCAAAAGTCGCAGGTTTCGCCACCATGCCGCCGACTTCGATTGTCCACGGGCGCGGCTTGAAACCACCGGAATAACTGGACGGATCGGATTTGCCTGTGCCGAATTCATAAAAATTATTATAGGTCAGCACTGAGTCTTTCGGTGTCAGTTTTTCATCGGTTTTAAAACCGTCTGCACTATCTTTTGCTGAGGCAATATCCGGTAACAGACCGCCCAGAGATAAACCAATGCCGGCAGCGATGCCGGTTTTGATAAACTCCCGCCGGCGCAGATAAAATGACTGGCTGGTGATTTCTGACGCTGCAATGCCGGATTTGAAAAATGACTTTGACATAAGACTGGTTCCCTGCTGATCGGCAGTTACGCATATCGGACTTGAAACGGATATGTTACAGGCAATTTTATGCTGATGTCTGTGGTTTATTTGCGTTCATATTGCGTGAGAAAAAGGCAAAACTCTATGCGGAAAATAAAAAAGGCTCCCGAAGGAGCCTTTTCATCAGTGTGTTACTGATTATTTGCGTTTTGCCAGCGGTACGAAATCGCGCTGTGCATGACCGGTGTAAAGCTGACGCGGGCGGCCGATTTTCTGCTGCGGATCTTCGACCATTTCTTTCCACTGAGCAACCCAGCCGATGGTACGGGCAACAGCGAACAGAACTGTGAACATTTCTGTCGGGAAGCCGAGAGCCTTCAGAGTGATACCTGAATAGAAGTCGATATTCGGATACAGCTTCTTCTCGATGAAATATTCATCGGTCAGTGCAATATTTTCCAGTTCCATCGCAACGTCGAGCAACGGGTCATCTTTGATGCCGAGTTCGCCAAGAACTTCATGCGTGGTTTTCTGCATGATGCGGGCGCGCGGATCGTAGTTTTTGTAAACGCGGTGACCAAAGCCCATCAGACGGAAAGGATCGTTCTTGTCTTTTGCCTTGGCAACATATTCAGGAATACGATCAACCGAGCCGATTTCAGCCAGCATGTTCAATGCAGCTTCGTTGGCACCGCCATGCGCTGGACCCCAGAGGCAGGCAATACCGGCAGCGATACAGGCAAACGGGTTGGCACCCGAAGAGCCGGCGAGACGAACGGTCGATGTCGAAGCATTCTGCTCGTGGTCAGCATGAAGGATGAAGATACGATCCATAGCGCGGGCCAGAACCGGATTGACCTTATATTCTTCGCAAGGCACAGCAAAGCACATGCGCAGGAAGTTGGAAGCCAGATCAAGATCGTTCTTTGGATATACGAAAGGCTGACCGACATGATATTTATAGGCCATTGCAGCCAGTGTCGGCATTTTCGCCAGCAGGCGGATCGAAGCAACCATACGCTGATGCGGATCAGTAATATCGGTTGAGTCGTGGTAGAAGGCGGACATTGCGCCAACGCAGCCAACCATAATGGCCATCGGATGCGCATCGCGGCGGAAGCCGGTGAAGAATTTGGCCATCTGTTCATGGACCATGGTGTGACGGGTCACACGGTAATCAAAATCTGCTTTCTGGGTCTTGGTTGGCAGTTCGCCGTAGAGAAGCAGGTAGCAGGTATCAAGGAAGTCGCCCTGTTCGGCGAGCTGTTCGATCGGGTAGCCGCGATGCAGGAGAACGCCTTCATCACCATCGATATATGTGATTTTGGATTCGCAGGAAGCTGTTGATGTGAAGCCAGGATCGTATGTGAAGGAATTTGTATTCTTGTAAAGCGGGCCGATTTCAACGACGTCTGGTCCGATTGTACCTTTGCGGACCGGCAATTCGGTGGAATTGCCATGTAGCGTGATTGTCGCTGTCGTATTAGACATACTGGTTCCTTTCATCATCGCGCTCACTGCTCGTGGATAGCAGTAAATTTGGAGCATAATGCCGAAAACTGGTGTTTCAGATTCAACTTATGCATAGAAACATACAGTTAGGGTATTTTTACCGGCGCTGCCAGTTTGAAAAATATCCTAAGCGGGTTGTCACGTAAAATTCATGATATTTTTGAATGACAGCCTGAAAAATTCTTGGCTCAAATTATCGTAAAAACCGGGCGTTGCAATGCAGAAATTCGGGTTTTTATGAACAAATTTCTGTCAATTCGCCATTCTTACGACAGAAGCCGGTCTGTGAAAATCACACTCCTGTGTTCAGGGCGTGTTTGAAGCCGTATTCCGTTGAAAGAACACGGCTTCTGACAGGCTTAAACGGCCTGATCCTGAATGCGTCCGAGCGCTTCTTCACGACCCAGAACCACCAGAACATCAAAAACACCCGGTGAAGTGGCGCGGCCGGTGAGGGCGGCACGCAGAGGCTGGGCAATTTTGCCAAGCTTCAGGCCGGTTGATTCCGCATGAGCACGGACAACGGCATCCAATGCTTCTGCATTCCACTCGGCAGCTTCCAGCTTCGGTAACACATCTTTGAGGATCGCGCGGCCTTCATCATTGAGCAGGCTTGTCGCTTTTTCATCCAGTGGCAGGGGGCGGGAAACGAACAGGAATTTCGCGCCGTCAGCCAGCTCTACCAGTGTTTTTGCACGATCTTTAAGACCCGGCATTGCTGCAACAAGCTGTGCACGACGTTCATCGGTCAGCAGAGCCTGCAGTTCCGCACCGCCTTCAATATAAGGCAGAACATCGATCAGCGCTTTGGTAAGCGTTTCTGAATCACTGGCGCGGATATGATGACCGTTAATGGCTTCCAGTTTCTGGAAATCGAAACGAGATGCGCCTTTGTTGATGTCTTTGGTATCAAACCATTCAATCATCTGCTCGATGGTCATGATTTCATCATCACCATGGCTCCAGCCGAGACGAACCAGATAGTTGCACAGTGCTTCAGGCAGATAGCCCATTGCACGATAGGCCTCAACGCCAAGCGCACCGTGGCGCTTGGAGAGCTTGGCACCATCCGCACCATGGATCAGCGGGATATGGGACATTTTAGGCACATCCCAGCCCATTGCCTGATAAATAACTGTCTGGCGGGCAGCATTGGTCAGATGGTCATCACCACGGATAATATGGGTAACGCCCATATCATGATCGTCGACCACAACCGCATGCATATAGGTTGGCGCGCCGTCGGAACGCAGAATGATGAAATCATCCAGATCTTTGTTCGGGAAACGGACTTCACCCTGCACATCATCCATCACAACAGTTTCGCCTGTCTGAGGCGCTTTAATGCGGATAACCGGCTTCACACCTGCCGGTGCTTCCGACGGATCACGGTCACGCCAGCGGCCGTCATAACGCGGCGGGCGACCTTCAGCACGCGCCAGCTCACGCATCGCATCCAGTTCTTCCGGTGAGGCATAGCAATAATAGGCTTTACCGGCCTTCACCAGTTCTTCAGCAACTTCGCGGTGGCGCGGTGCGCGTTCCCACTGGGAGATAGCATCGCCGTCCCATGTCAGGCCGAGCCATGTCAGGCCTTCAAGAATAGCGGCCGTTGCGGCCTCGGTGGAGCGCTCGCGGTCGGTATCCTCAATGCGCAGCAGCATCTTGCCGCCGGTATGTTTGGAATAAAGCCAGTTAAACAACGCTGTACGTGCGCCGCCGATATGCAGATAGCCGGTCGGGGAAGGCGCAAAGCGGGTAATAACGGGTGATGACATCGGTCGCTCCGTATCTGCGGTAAAGTTACAGGATCTTACGCTTATATCCGAATATATCGCCTAAAGAATGTAACTGACCGCCTCTCGATTTCTTGTGCTGTTCATGTAGCATAGGCAGCACAACGTGCAAGACTTGATGCAAAAATCAAAGCAGAGAACCGGTGTTTAACGCCGCTCAATGCAAGATTCCTGCGTGAAATAGGCTGTTTTGGACGTATAATTGTGCAGCTGTCAGGTGCGGGGGCAATTCAGACAGCATGGCGAATGGTTATGACGGTGAATGTAGTCATCAGGCAGGCAAGACTGAGTCCCGTTATGATGATGACGGGGCGCAGACAAGTGCTGCCCGCAACACTTATTCTCGCAGGCTGACAGTTGAGCAAACCATGCTTGGTTTTGCTCCTGTGCCAGATTCGGAGATTATTCCCGATGATGGTGCTGTTTATAGCGGACGAAAGCGGGCACTGATTATCCGGCTAAATCTGCGGGAATATTGGCAGCGTTTTCTGGATGATATCTGTGATGCTCTGCTGTTTGAATATGAACGCGGAACGGTTTTCCTGTTACTGGCCGTTGCGAGTGGTGCAGGGGCGGTTCATTATTTTTCCCTGAGGGCTGAACCATACTGGATAGAGCTGTTTGTACCGGCATTCTTGTTGATCTGGCTGTTGTTTTTGCTGCGTGATACGCTGATCAGGCGTGTCAGCCTTGTGCTGATATTAGCCTTTATGACTGGTATGCTGGCTGCGAAATGGGAGACGCAGCGCTATGCAACGCAAATGCTTGGCAGTTCTGTGTCAACCACTTTGACAGCGCGGATTGTCTCGCTCGAACAGGAGGCTGAAGACAATGGCAAAGCCGGACGCTGGCGTATTGTTGCCGATGTGCTGACAACGGAAAAACCGCATCTGCGCTATGCGCCGCAGCGATTGCGGCTCTCTGCACGTGATTTACCTGCGCAGGCTGAAACCGGTTCTGTTCTGAAAGGGGCGGTGCGATTGCGTCCCCATGGCGGGCCGGTGCGTTCCGAGCAATATGATTTCGCATTTCATGGATATTTTCGCGGCATTGGCGGTAATGGCTTCTATCTCGGTGTACCGAAACTGGTTGATGGTGAATTTGCCGGTGATGCAGTGTCAAAGAGCTGGACTGCGTCCGTTGAGGCATTGACCGGTCAGTTGCGGGCGATGATAGGCGGGCGGATTATGCAGGCACTGTCCGGTGAAGAAGGGGCGGTGGCCGCAGCGCTGATCTCCGGCCAGCGGGCAGGGATCAGCGAGATAACCAATGAGGCGCTGCGCATTGCAGGGCTGGCGCATATTCTCTCAATTTCCGGCCTGCATCTGGCGCTGGCAGCGGGTATAGTCATGGTAAGCCTGCGAGGTATTGCCGGACTGCTCCCATCTTTAGCGCTCTATTATCCGGTGAAGAAAGCCGCCGCACTGATTTCACTGTTTTCCTCCGGTTTCTATCTGGCTTTATCCGGTGCTGATGTGGCGGCACAGCGTAGTTTTATCATGCTGGCCGTGATGCTTTGTGCCGTGATTTTAGATCGCAAAGCTCTGACCTTGCGTAATCTGGCGATTGCAGCGCTGTTTAGTATTCTTGTGACACCGCATGAAATCTTGGGGCCGAGTTTTCAGATGTCCTATTCTGCAACCGGTGCGCTGATTGCAGGTTTTGCGTGGTGGAAATTACGCAAGAGACAAAACAACGAACGAGTGACGCGACAGACGGGATTGGGGAGCAAGCTCAGGCTTTGGCTGGGCGGAGTTGCGGGGACATCACTCTTGGCCGGCATCGCCAGCGGGCTTTTTGCAGCCTTTCACTTTAACAATATGGCACCGCTTGGAATGCTGGGAAATGCACTGGCATTGCCGGTGATCTCGGTGCTGATCATGCCTTTTGCGGTTCTGTCACTATTGATGATGCCATTGGGGCTTGAATGGCTGCCTTTACAGGTAATGGGCAAAGGCATTGAACTGGTCAAATGGATTGCCCATTTTGTTGCCGGACTTTCCCCTGATCTGATACCCGGTCTGTTACCCGTGCCTGTAGTGTTGTTATGGACGGCTGCTCTGCTTACAGCAATGATCCTCAACAGTCATTTGCGGCTGATATCGTTGTTTTTTTTCATGGCTGGCGGGATCGTGCTGAGTATGAATACTTTGCCGGATATTATTATCTCGGAAGATGCCAGACTGGTTGCTGTGCGTCAGAATAATATTCTCTATGTGAACCGCCAGCGACCAGCTGCGTTCACAACTGATAACTGGCGCAAGGCCTATAGAATTCATGAGATTAAAACGCCTGATAAGAGCAGTGCGGCACATTCCGGAGGTTTTGTCTGTGAGGATGGGTTATGCAGTTTTGATCTGCAAAACGAGCAGGTGCTGGCTTATGCCGAAAACCGGCCTGCTGCAGATATCGCCTGTAATATCGGTGACATTATCGTTCTCGCTTATGCGGGAAACCTATCGTGCCCTGACATAAATGAAAGTCGCATTACACCGGCAGTAACGCGAAAAGAACCAGTTATAATCACCCGCCAGCAACTGGCATTACGAGGTGTGGCGGAGATTTATCTGAAACCGGATAGTCGTAGTAATACAGACATAGCGCAAATTCATACTTCAGATATGTTGCAAAGCTCTGTTTCCGGAATGCGGATACATCAAGCTGGTTCAGCATACCAGCCGGAACAGGATTCGGTCGTGTTTGCAGTGGGAGAGCCGCAACGACCTTGGCATGGCTATCGTCTCTGGTCCCGTGCTGCCCGCAATCTGGAAGATCCGAAATAGGACTGTCACGCCTGTTCAATGAGTGCCGCAATTATGAGTGCATAGTTGTGGTACAAAGATGCACTAAAATATGTAATTTACAGAGTGCGATCTGTATCGCTCTGTTGGTCAGAACACTGTCAAAATGACCTGTCATGTTTCATTCAAAAATGAAATATCTGTAATCAATCGTCTGAAGTCGAAAACCGGCGGTTGGCCGGTTTTCGCTCCGATGCATATTAGTAGCGGCGTACCAGACCAACCAGCTTACCCTGAACACGCACACGGTCAGGACCAAAAATACGGGTTTCATAAGCAGGGTTCGCAGCTTCAAGCGCAACAGATGCGCCTTTGCGGCGGAAGCGTTTCAGTGTCGCTTCTTCATCATCGACCAGAGCCACAACAATTTCACCGGCATTGGCGGTATCACCACGGCGGATAATCACTGTATCGCCATCGAGAATACCGGCTTCGATCATCGAGTCACCTTTGACTTCCAGCGCATAATGCTCACCGCTGCCAAGCATTTCCGGCGGCAGGGTAATCATATGGGTTTGTGATTGAATGGCGGAAATCGGTACACCGGCTGCAATACGTCCCATCACCGGAACACTGATACCGGCAGGTGCTTCCGATTCTGTCGCAGGCGCGGCTTTTTTAGGCAGTTCGGTGACATTCTTTTTGCTGAGATCGCCTTCAATGACACTTGGTGAGAATTTCTTCTGGCTGTTGAGACCCGGCGCAATCGAGTCCGGCAAACGCACAACTTCAAGCGCACGCGCTCTGTTTGGCAGACGGCGGATAAAACCGCGTTCTTCCAGAGCTGTAATCAGACGGTGAATACCGGATTTGGAAGCGAGATTGAGCGCCTCTTTCATCTCGTCAAACGAAGGGGGAATGCCGCTTTCCTTCAGGCGGTCATGGATAAACAGCAATAATTCATGTTGTTTACGCGTCAGCATTATACGCTCCCAAAGCCTTTATATTATCTGCCGGTTACTAAAATTATGGTGGCAGATAATGAAGTCGTGCAGACTAAACGCATAACCGCATGCACGGGGCGCGGTAGCGAGAATCAATTTTTAAAACAAACCCAGAACGAACACTATATGTTCCAGTATTGTTCTGCAAGGCTTTAAAAGTGATTAATCCGATTGTTTAAAGAATTTCAGCGTATCATCAGGATCTGACAGCGATCACCGGCTTTGGCTGCTTCCGCAAAAGGCTCACGGATCAGCAGAGCATCCGCGCAGGTAATGACGGTCAGCATGGAGGAATCCTGCACCGGCAGAGGCGTTGCCAGTAACTCACCGTCGCTGTTGCGGGTCAGAGTTGCACGGGCGTAATCACGGCGGTTACCATTGGCGGCCATGTCCTGTGCCAGTCTGGCGCCGGCAATATATGTGGTCGCGGCTTTACCTGCCAGACGCGCAACCAGAGGTGCCAGAAACACATAGGAGCAGACGAGGCTGGAGACCGGATTGCCGGGAAGTCCAAGAACGAGCAGGGGCGCTTTGCCTTCGCGATCCAGCTGGCCGAACATGAGTGGCTTACCCGGACGCATGGCGATTTTGTAAAAGCCGAGTTCAACGCCGCAATTGGTCAGTGCCTTATGCACCAGATCATGATCACCGACAGATGCGCCGCCCAGCGTAATCAGAATATCGGCCTCCGAAGCAGCGACATTACGAATGGATTGCTCGATAAGGGCCAAATCATCCGGCACAATACCAAGATCATCTGCCGTGCCGCCATTGCGCCGTACAATTTCTGCGACACCATAACTGTTGGAGCTGACGATCTGATCTGCCGCAGGAACAGTGCCTGCAGGTACAAGCTCATTACCTGTAGCAAGAATAGCTGTTTTAGGGCGTTTATAGACCTGCAATTGCGCATGGCCGGACGCTGCCGCTAAAGAGAGCGATGCCGGATCAAGCAGATGACCGGTTTGCAGCAAGCATTCACCGTCTTTAAAATCCAGCCCGCTGAACCGGATATGACGGCTTTTGCTCACATCCCGTAACAGTGTAACCAGATTACCTTCCTGCTGCGTGTCTTCCTGAATGACAATCGTGTCGGCACCGGCAGGCATTGGCGCACCGGTAAAAATACGCACAGCCTCACCGGATTTGAGCATGCCGTCAAAGCCTTTGCCTGCAGCAGATTCGCCGATGACTTTCAATATAACGGGCAGCTGCTCGGCATCGGCAAAGCGTATGGCATAACCGTCCATGGCCGAGGCATCAAAAGGCGGTTGATTGAATGAGGCAAAAATCGAAGTGGCGAGAACACGATCACCGGCTTCATGCAGGGCGACGTGCTCATGGCCGGAAGGCATTTTATCCGCCAGCAAAAGCCGCAAAGCCTCATCAACCGGTAATAATGCCATGAAACCTACCCCGTAAAAAATAAGAGCGATATGCTAAGAACGCTGCCAGTCGCCGGATTTACCGCCGGTTTTGCTGTCGACGGCTATATTGCCTATGACCATGCCTTTATCGGCAGCTTTTGCCATATCATAAATCGTCAGGCAGGCGACGGAGACAGCCGTGAGTGCCTCCATTTCCACGCCGGTTTTGCCGGTCAGTTTGACTGTCGCACTAACCCGCAAGCCAGGCAGTGCCTCATCCGGCTCGATATCAACCGAGACTTTGCTCAGCATCAATGGATGGCAAAGCGGAATCAGATCAGAGGTCTTTTTTGCAGCCATAATACCGGCAAGACGGGCGGTGCCGATAACATCGCCTTTGGCGGCATTGCCGGAAAGGATCAGCTCAAGCGTCTGCTTTTGCATCGTGACACAGCCCGATGCGGTCGCAATGCGCACAGTGTCGGTCTTGTCACCGACATCGACCATATTCGCAGCGCCGCTTTCATCGAGATGTGTCAGCTTGCTCATAACTTACTCTTTGCCGGTCAGGAGTTTGCGGGTTGCTCTGGCCACATCCTGCTGGCGCATTAGGCTTTCACCGATCAGGAAGGTGGAGATGCCGGATTTCTGCAAACGCAGGCAATCATCATGCGTGAAGATACCGCTTTCACCAACCAGAAGACGGTCATCCGGCACCATGGCTGCCAGACGTTCAGATACTGCGAGATCGACTTCGAAAGTGCGTAAATTACGGTTGTTGATGCCGAGCAGACGCGAGGACAGTTTGAGAGCCCGTTCCATTTCAGCTTCATCATGCACTTCGATCAATGCATCCATGCCGAGTGAAAAGGCTGTGTCTTCCAGCTCTTTAGCCAGTTCATCATCAACACTTGCCATGATAATGAGAATGCAATCTGCACCCCAATGACGTGCCTCATAGACCTGATAAGGATCAAACAGAAAGTCCTTGCGCAGGGCAGGAAGGGAACAGGCCGCGCGTGCCTGTTGCAGGAATTCCGGTGCACCCTGAAAACTTGGTGTATCTGTCAGAACTGAAAGACAGGCCGCACCACCATCTTCATAGGCTTTTGCCAATGCAGGCGGATCAAAATCCGGACGGATCAGACCTTTGGACGGGCTGGCTTTTTTGATTTCCGCAATCAGACCGAAAGAACCGGCAGCCTGCTTTGCTTCCAGTGCTTTAAGGAAGCCACGGGCAGGTGACTGATCGGCAGCAGCTTTTTTCACGTCTGCCAATGGCAAACGTGATTTGGCTTCTGCAATTTCAACAAGCTTATAAGCTTCGATCTTTTTGAGGATATCGGTCATTTCATTCACTTGTCTTGCTGTTCGATACAGCAATCAGCTGATCGAGTTTGGCTTTTGCCGCGCCGCTGTCAATCGACTGGGCAGCAAGGGCAATACCTTCTTTAATATCTCTGGCTTTACCGGCAATGACGAGTGCAGCGCCGGCATTGAGCAGCACGATGTCACGATAAGCACCGGCTTCGCCGCCAAGTACGCGCAGCAGGGCTGCCGCATTATGCTGGGCATCGCCGCCCTTGAGAGCGTCAAAAGCTACGCGCTTCAGGCCGGCTTCTTCCGGTGTGATTTCAAATTCGGTGATTTCACCATTTTGCAGTGCTGCAATATTGGTGGTGCCAGCGGTGGTCATTTCATCCAGACCATCACCATAAACAACCCAGACATGATCGGAACCGAGCTCTTTCAGCACTTTGGCAATCGGCAGTACCCAGTCGCGGGAGAAAACGCCGACAAGCTGATGTTTAACACCAGCCGGATTGGCGAGCGGGCCGAGCAGGTTGAAAATTGTGCGGGTGCCAAGCTCTACACGGGCAGGGCCGACATGACGCATTGAAGAATGATGCATCGGCGCGAACATAAAGCCAAGACCTGCATCATGAATGCAGCGGCTGATGGTTGCCGGATCGGCTTCAATATTAATGCCGAGCTCTGCCAGCGTATCTGCCGCACCGGAGCGGGAGGACAGAGCGCGGTTGCCATGTTTGGCAACGACCACACCTGCGCCCGCAGTCACAATGGCTGCACAGCTGGACACGTTATAAGAGCCGGACTGATCGCCGCCGGTGCCGACAATATCAATTGCACCGGCAGGTGCATCAACGGGGATCATTTTCGCCCGCATTGATTCTACAGCACCTGCAATTTCCGCAACGGCTTCACCGCGCATACGCAGAGCCATCAGAAAACCGCCGATCTGGGCAGGGGTGGCGGAACCGGACATCATAATGTCAAACGCTGCTTTGGACTCCGCCTGAGTTAAAGGTGTGCCTGTAACAGCTTTGGCAATGTAGCTTTTGAAATCTGACATAGTGTACTCGAATCTTTAGTGAGGCTCCGCCTGCCTTCAAAGAGAGAAGGCGTTAGAAGGACAGAGCCTGATCCATCAGGGTCTGATTGATTTTAACCGGATATTCGCTCTGCAGACGGCCAACCAGCTGTTCCAGCAGGTCGTCGCCAATGCGTGAGGAAATCGCATCGCGTGTGCCCTGTGGCAGGCTTTCCGCGCTGACACCGGCAGGCTCAGTTGTCTCAATCACTTTGAACAGGATCTGGGTTTCTTTATTGATGCCGCTTGCAACGCCTGTGAGATTGTCCGCGCCGCCGAAGATCTGTGCAACCGCAGCCTCTGACAGTTCAGAATCTGTAGCCGTACGGGTCAGGCCGCGTTTGGTCAGTTTTTCAACGCCGGCTTCCTGAGCAAGAACGTCCAGAGTTTCACCGGCTTCAAGGCGCTTGCGCAGCTCTTCAGCTTTGGTTATCAGGCGCTTTGCTGCTTCATCCTGTTTCCACTCGGCTGCAACCTGATTTTTGACTTCATCAAATGTTTTGTCACGGGCAGGTGTCACGCCATCCAGCTGATACCAGATATAGCCACGGGTCGGGGTTGGCAGTGCATCATTATCAATGCCCTGATCAGACTGATAAACAGAGGTCAGGAAGGACGGCAGCTGCGGCAGATCGGCAACCGGCTTACCGTCCGGAGCATTACCGTTCACATCAACAGCTTCTACGGTTTTAACTTTAAGTTTCAGCTTTTCAGCAGCCTGCGCCAATGTTGCGCCATTACCGCGTTCTTCTTCAAATGAGTCATGAACCGCATTCAATGAGGTCAGCGCCTGTGTCAGAGCCAGAGTTTTGCGGATTTCCGGTGTAACTTCTGCTTCTGTTTTCACAGCTGCAGGCTCAATTGCGCTGACATGCAGCAGCACAGGGCCGAATGCGCCTTTTACAACATCGCTTGTACCATTGGCAGGCAGTGCGAAAGCCGCATCAGCAATCACTGCATCTGGCAGATCGCCTTTTACAAATGTGCCGAGTTTAACATCTTCAGGCTTTTTACCGCTCTGGGTAACGAGATCAGCAAAGCTGGTGCCGGATTTGATTTTATCCGAAGCCGCTTTTGCTTCTTCTTCATTAGCGAAATTCAGCTGCTCAAGAGTACGCTTTTCTTCTGTTGAGAAGCGGGCGATGTTCTTTTTGTAATATTCCTGAATCTCTTCCGGCATAACATCAGCTTCGTTGACAATGTCCTGCGCTTCAAGCGGCACATAGCTGACTTTACGATATTCCGGTGCGCGGTAATTGCCGAGATGGCTGTCATACCATTTTTTCAGTTCAGCATCGTCAGGTGTAGCAATCGTGTCAGCTTTTTCCTGAGTTAGGGTAATGTAATCAACCGTGCGGCTTTCACCGTCATAAAGCGCCAGTGCCTTGAACAATGTGTCCGGCGCGCTCATGCCGTCTGACACAGCTTCAACGATCTGCTGACGCAGCGCATATTTAGTGCGGCTGTTGAAATAGTCCTGTGCGCTCATGCCGGCCTGACGCAGCACTGCGTTAAACTGGGTGTTGGAGAAGCGGCCGCTGGAATCCAGAAATGCCTGATCTTCACCGGTGAGACGGGCGAGGTGGTCTTTCGACATGCCCAGTCCCATCTGGCGCGCCTGTTCATCAAGCAGTACGCCTGCAACCAGCTGACCGGTTACCTGTGACGGAATACCAAGTGCTTTAGCCTGATCGCGGGTAAGCTGCTGGCGGAGCTGGTTGGAAACAGCAATCACCTGACGGTCATAGGCCAGACGATACTCAGTCGGCGATACGGATGAACCTCCGGCTTCCAGAACAGCATTGCCGCCAAAACCTTCACGGAACACATCTGCGATACCCCATGCTGCAAAAGAGAGGACGAGAAGACCGAGAAAGAATTTCGAGACCCATGATTTGGATGCAGTGCGCAAGCTATCAAGCATAGAAGTACCTTTGTGGAGTAAACTCACTTTGTTAAATAAGGGGATAGCCGCCGATGATAATGCAGTCAAACGGAAACCTGCCTTCTGGGCACTAAGAACGAAAAGAATTGTGGCATTATTGCTGTTAAAGCCATGTTGAGCGATGCGTTTGGGATTTGCTTTCAGGTCTGAATTTGCTAGAGCGGTTTCAGTTTTGGGCACGAACCGGCTCTGCCTCACGGGTCTAAACCGGAGAGGCCGTGCCAGAAGCCGCTATGCAATGCGGCTGAAATCATTGGTGAGGAGGGTGTAATGACCCCGGAAATACGTCCGCTTGTTGCGGGTAACTGGAAGATGAACGGCACCGGCGAACAGCTGGGTGAATTGCGCGCAATCGCTGCCAATCTCAGCACGGATATCGGTCGTAAGTTCGATGTTGTGATCTGCGTACCTTCCACTCTTATTTCGCGTGCTGCGGCTACACCGGAAACTGATGCTATCGGCGTTGGCGGTCAGGATTGTCATGCGGCAGAATCAGGTGCGCATACCGGCGATATTTCTGCACTGATGCTGAAAGAAGCAGGCGCAAGCCATGTGATCCTCGGCCATTCTGAGCGCCGTACAGATCATCATGAGACCAGTGAAGCCGTTTGCGCCAAAGTACAGGCCGCTTGGAAAGCCGGCCTGACTACGATCGTTTGCGTTGGCGAAACCGCTGAACAGAAACAGGCCGATCAGACCCTTGAAATCGTTGGCCGGCAGATTGCAGATTCGTTGCCGGAAGGTGTCAAACCGGAAAATACCGTTGTTGCCTATGAGCCTGTCTGGGCAATCGGCACCGGCCTGACACCAACTGTTTCGGATGTGCGCACAGTCCATGCTTTCATCCGCTCGAAGCTGATTGAGCGTTTCGGTGCCAAAGGTGCACATCTGCGTCTGCTCTATGGCGGTTCGGTCAAACCGAATAATGCTGTTGAATTGCTCGGTGTAGCTGATGTGGATGGCGCGCTTGTCGGCGGTGCCAGCCTGAAAGCCACAGATTTTCTCGCAATTTGTGACGCCTATCGCGTGCTCTGAATTTGAATAAATATCAATCCCTTGCAAGCATTCGGTTGCAGGGGGTTGGATTGTCGGATAAATCCGTGTAGAAAGCCGTTTCTATTCCTATAAGAAAGCAGTCCGGAAACCCATGCAAACCGTTCTTATTGTTATACATCTCCTGATCGTTCTCGCACTTGTCGGCGTTGTGTTGATTCAGCGTTCCGAAGGTGGTGGTCTTGGTATCGGTGGTGGTTCAGGTTTCATGACTGCGCGCGGTGCAGCCAATGCTCTGACCCGTACGACAGCAATTCTGGGTGCAGGTTTCTTTGCAACCTCGCTGCTTTTGGGCATTCTCGCCATGAACGGCGAACGCCCGACAGATATTCTCAACCGTATCCCTGCCGGCAGCTCACAGACTGCACCTGCAGGCGGCAACGGTATTCTGGATCAGCTTGGCGGTGGTACAACAACACCGGAAAGCACACCGGCACAGCCTGCCACTCCGGCAAGCCCGGTTCCGAGCTCCCAGTAAGAGCCGGATTTATGAATGATAAAAAGCCTCCTCGCGGAGGCTTTTTTATTTTAAGCATTTCCAGCAAAAGTGGGAACCGCCTTCGCAAGGGAAAACAGTTCGCTGGACTGTTTTCTTTCCTGCTTCGATGCGTAGGATAATGCGTGAAGATGTACATCAGAGTATTTTTGATGACTTTAAATGCTCTGATGTATTTGCAATAAAAGTGTTGCAGGCTTGCCATAGACGACGGGATTAGCTTGTGGGTAACATATTGCCCGTTGAGAGATCAGTGAGTTTGGCCTATCAGCAAGCAACCTGTTTACACCTCATCTTCGGCTCATCGTGCTGATGAGACATAAAAGAGTGTTTTGAGAAAGCCCCATGATTTCATCCCGTGTTCTCATCGCCGGTTTTGCCGGTTTGTGCTTAAGTTTCTCCGCTCTCACCGGTCAGGCTGCGGCCCAGACGGCTGCTGCGGCCGCATCAACGGATACGACGGCTAAAGCCGCCAAGCCGGAGAAGAAGAAAGCCACAACCCAGAAGGCTGCCAAAGGCAAATATAATATTGATCCGAGATATCAGGCACAGACTGTTGCCTTCTCGGGCTATCCGGTAGGGACAATCGTTGTCGATCCGGCAAAATATTTCCTTTATCTGGTAGAAACACCAACCACAGCCCGCCGTTACGGTATTGCTGTCGGTAAAGTCGGTCTGGAATTCAAAGGCAGCGGCACGATCAACGCGAAGCGGGAATGGCCGCGCTGGATTCCGACCGCAGATATGGTCAAGCGCAGTCCTGAACATTACGGACGTTTCAAAAACGGTATGGACGGTGGTCTGGGTAATCCGCTGGGTTCACGCGCGCTCTACCTGTTTCAGGGCAATAAAGACACCTATATCCGTATTCACGGCACTGTTCAGCCTTGGACAATCGGCAGCTCGGCTTCAAATGGCTGCTTCCGCATGACCAATGAAGATGTTATGGAACTCTATGAGCGTGTAAATCTCGGAGCGACTGTCGTCGTTCTCTGATTATACCGACATAAAACAAAAGCCGGCTCAGGCCGGCTTTTTTGTATTTTTGTGAAGTAAATTTAGTTTTACAAAAAGTTTTTCAGGACAAGCGAATAAGCAGTGGCAATTTGTTTGTCGAAGCACTATCTGTTTGCTCAGAGCTGCGGAGCAGATTTCCGTAGCGCGTTTTCAACGCAGGTTTTGTAATTTCAGCACTGTCAGGAAAATTCCTTACGGTGGTGTTGTTGCGTGAATTATGGGTTTTGCCAAAAAATCCTTCATGGATTTTATAGGTAAATGTTAAGAGTAATGAAAAATCCGTTACGAAAGTCATTTTTTAGTGGCGGAATCAATCAGGAGAGTCTAACGACATAAGCCCATGGCGCGATATGTATTCATCACAGGCGGCGTGGTCTCTTCCCTCGGAAAAGGCATAGCTGCAGCAGCACTGGCGGCTCTTCTTCAGGCACGTGGTTACCGCGTGCGGATCAGAAAGCTCGACCCTTATCTCAACATTGATCCGGGCACGATGTCTCCTTACCAGCATGGTGAGGTATTTGTGACCGATGACGGTGCGGAAACCGATCTTGACCTTGGTCATTATGAGCGTTTCACCGGTCGTTCTGCGACAAAGCAGGACAATATCACCACCGGACGCATCTACCAGAACATCATCGAGAAAGAACGCCGCGGCGATTATCTCGGTGCGACGGTTCAGGTAATTCCGCACGTAACGGATGAGATCAAAAACTTCATTACGGAAGGTAATGAGGATTATGATTTCGTGCTTTGCGAAATCGGCGGCACAGTCGGCGATATCGAAGCAATGCCGTTTCTGGAAGCCATCCGTCAGCTCGGCAACGAATTGCCGCGCAACACAGCCGTTTATATTCACCTGACACTGATGCCATATATTCCGGCAGCGGGTGAGCTGAAAACCAAGCCGACACAGCATTCGGTGAAAGAACTGCGTTCGATCGGTATTGCACCGGATGTTCTGCTGATCCGTGCGGATCGTGAAATTCCGGAATCCGAGCGCAAGAAGCTTTCTCTGTTCTGTAATGTCCGCCCTAGCGCGGTTATTCAGGCGCTGGATGTTAAGTCGATTTATGATGTGCCGATGGCCTATCATAATGAAGGATTGGATTCAGAAGTTCTGGCAGCTTTCGGTATTGAACCGGCACCAAAGCCGCAGATGGAACGTTGGGAAGAAATTGCCAACCGTATCCATAATCCGGAAGGTGAGGTTACTATTGCAGTTGTCGGTAAATATACCGGCCTGAAAGAAGCCTATAAATCGCTGATCGAAGCTCTGACCCATGGTGGTATTGCCAACCGCGTGAAAGTCAATCTCGACTGGATCGAAGCGGAAGTCTTCGAGAGCGAAGACGCTGCACCTTATCTCGAAAAAGTTCACGGCATTCTGGTGCCGGGCGGCTTTGGCGAGCGCGGTGCCGAGGGTAAGATTCTCGCGGCAAAATTTGCCCGTGAGCATAAAGTTCCTTATTTCGGTATCTGCTTCGGTATGCAGATGGCATGTATTGAAGCCGCGCGTAATCTGGCCGGCATCAAAGATGCATCTTCCACCGAATTCGGTCCTGCGAAGGAACCGGTTGTCGGTCTGATGACGGAATGGCTCAAAGGCAATATGCTGGAGAAGCGTTCTGCGTCCGGTGATCTCGGCGGTACGATGCGTCTGGGTTCCTATGAATCCATGCTGAAAAGCGGCACCCGTATTGCGGATATTTATGGTTCGACAGATATTCATGAGCGTCATCGCCACCGCTATGAAGTCAATATTGACTACATGGAAAAGCTTGAAAAAGCCGGTCTGACCTTCTCCGGCCTGTCACCTGACGGTGTCCTGCCGGAAACCATCGAATATGCTGATCATCCGTGGTTCATTGGTGTGCAGTATCATCCGGAGCTGAAATCGCGTCCGTTTGAGCCGCATCCGCTGTTTGCTTCCTTTATCGAGGCAGCGGTTACTCAGAGCCGTCTGGTTTAAGATCTGAAGCGGGCACTTTAACAGTGCCCGTTTTGCTTTTATCAAAAGAGACTGGATATTGCGGTCTGCAATGTCCATATGCTGACAATGAAACCGCGTTGCGGTTTTCTGCGCAAATTTACCTGCGCCATTATTTATTGGGAAAAGTCAGGTACTTTTCAAATTTGAGGAACAGAGATGACTGCCAATTCTGTTATTGAGATCAAGGCGCCGTCAGGCAATGTCGTATTTTCCAACACGGGCGCATTGTCTATCATTGCAGGCCCATGCCAGATGGAAAGCCGTGAACACGCCTATGATATGGCTGGCGCCTTGAAGGAAATGACAGATAAACTCGGTATTGGTCTGGTTTATAAATCGAGCTTCGACAAAGCCAATCGTACTTCGCTGAAAGGTCAGCGCGGCATCGGCCTTGAAAAGGCTCTGGAAGTCTTCGCGGATCTTAAAAAAGACTTTGGCTTTCCGGTGCTGACGGACGTGCATACAGAAGAACAATGCGCTCTGGTTAGTGAAGTCGTTGATGTGCTCCAGATTCCGGCATTCCTCTGCCGTCAGACTGATCTGCTGATTGCTGCGGCTAATACCGGCCGTGTGGTTAATATTAAGAAAGGTCAGTTTCTGGCACCTTGGGACATGAAAAATGTCATGGCCAAAGTGGTGGAGAGTGGCAATCCGAATGTGATGCTGACCGAGCGCGGTGCATCCTTCGGCTATAATACACTCGTGTCGGATATGCGCTCTTTGCCGATTATGGCGGGTCTTGGCGCACCGGTAATTTTTGACGCGACTCATTCGGTTCAACAGCCGGGCGGTCAGGGTGAAACCAGTGGTGGTCAGCGTGAGTTTGTTGAAACGCTCGCCCGTGCATCTGTTGCGGTCGGCGTTGCCGGTGTTTTCATTGAGACGCATCAGGATCCGGACAATGCGCCTTCCGACGGTCCTAACATGGTACCTTTGAAAGACATGCCGCGTCTTCTTGAAACACTGATGGCTTTCGACAAGCTGGCAAAATCCCTTTGATTTTGCTGGTTGCCAATTAGCAAAATCTCTCTGAGATATTTACTTAATAAAAAGCCCCGCATTTTGCGGGGCTTTTTTGTGTCTCAGAACTTCTTGCTAAGGCTGACTTTGAAATTGCGTCCAGGCATGGCGGTAATGCCATCGCTCAGATAAGGCTCGTATTTCTTGTCAAAAATATTGTCGAGACCGATATCCAGCTTGGCATCTTTCATCATGCCGCTTTGCGGTGCCCATGTCAGAAACAGATCATGGATACCATAGCCTGCGCTTTCAGGACGGGCATAATCGCCGCCATTCTGATTATGCGGTGTCTTGGACTGTCTGGCGACAAAAGTACCTGTCCAGCCCAGTGTCAGATCATAATCAGGTACTTTCCAGCCCAGCGTTGTCACCAGTGTCGCCGGTGCCAGATCTTTGAGATAGGTGTCGTAGCCATAGATATTATTCAATGCACCATGACGGCTGCCATGCATTGTAGAGAAGGCCGCATCGGCAAACATATAAGTTGTGTCGTAATGGGCTGAAATCTCGATACCGGCAGAGTAATAAGACGGCAAATTCCAGTAAGTATCGCCCTTGTCGCCTTTGGCAGGGGCATTGGCACTGCCAAATCGCCGGTTAATCGGATTGGTGACATGGTTGTAATAGGCCGTTGCCCGCACTTTCAGCTGATCGTCACTGGTGAAAAGCTGGTTGTGGATGGTTTCTACGCCAATCTGGAAGTTGTTGTTGCGCTCCACTTCAAGGTCGCGGCTGGTACGCGGTAAACTTGTGCCTGCGCTTTGCGTGGAATAAAGTTCATCAATATTCGGCATACGCATCGCATAAGCCCAGTCAGCAAACAGACGCAGATTTGAGGTTGCGTCATAGGTCATGCTCAGACCCGGTGTCAGGCCGTCATGGTTGACTGCGCTGTAATCATGACCTGCCTTGATATCATTATAGGTCTTTGCTGCGTTGGGCTTGCCTGTTGATCGCACATAATCATAACGCAGACCCGGAATAATGGTCAGCTGATCGGTCAGAGCAATCTTATCAATCACAAAAGCGCTGAACGTTTCCTGCTTGCCTTCAGGCATATTATACGGAGCAAAATAGCCGTAATTGTAATTAGCATTATTTTTGTAAGTATCGGCATACATGACAATATCACGGTTGTGACGCTGTAGCTGAATGCCGTAATTCAGGCTGTGATTAAAACCGCCGAGCGTGAAATTGGATGTGTTTTCCGCTTCGATCCGCAGGTCTGAATATTTGGATTCGTTCCATTTGCCACCGAGGGATGCAGACGTGCTTACCCCGTCAGGGCGCTCGGCATAAAGTGATGTATAGGCATAGCTGACCATCAGGCGTGTATTGATCAGATCGCTGTCGCCGTTGAATTTATGCTCGACCGATGAGCTGAAATCTTTCAGATCGCGCCAGGCGAGGCGACGACGGATGGCTTCATAATAACCGTATTTTTTGACATCACTGCCAATCGGTTCAACCTGTCCGCGAATAGCCGCAGGAGGGCCCCAATTCTCGCTCATACCGTAGCTTGCAGTCGCTTTCAGCTCATGGCCGTCAGCGCTGGCACTGCCCTTAGCTGAGAAGGAGGTGAGCTTGCTGTCAGAGAAATTATAGCGCTCACCGCCACCGATGCGCATGTCCTCAGTCTTGCGCCATGTGGTCGCTGCAAGCCCGTCAAAATTGATGCCGCTATAATTTGTACGGCCATAAACAGCACCGCTCTGTACCCAGCCTTTATTGGCTGTCTGATAGCCGGTCTTTGACCAGAGTCCCCAGTTCTCACCTTCGCGCAACATATCGGCTGCGTCTTTGGTTTCCATTTTGATGGTGCCGCCAAAGCCGCCATTACCATATTTGATGGAAGTTGCGCCTTTTTCGATCTCAACGCTTTTAAGCAGCTCCGGCTCGATAAAGACTGTGCCCTGATCGTAACGCTCAAAATTCTTCTGCGCACCATCCATAATAATACGCACATCGGTCTGGCGGGCAAAGCCACGGATAGCAATGCTCTGACCCTGAATGCGCACACCGCCGAGCATGGTGACGCCCGGTGTCTGTTTTACCAGTTCCGGCAGACTGGCAGCCTGAACACGGTCAATTGTCTCGCGGTCGATGGTGACAATATTCGGGGCATCTGTGCCGTAGCTGCCGGAGCCGACTGTGCCGGTGCCCACAGTAATTGTGTTCAGCTGCAATGTGCCGGATGTATTATCCGCCTGCTGTTTTTCCGTTTGTTTTTTTGGCTGTGCCGTCTGTGCAAGAGCGGCGGGCGTAAAGTTCAGAAATGCAGCAGTGCTTAAAACCGTACTTGTTAGAAAGAAAAGTGAAAATTTATGCAGGCATGAAAAATTGCGTGCACCGGTGGCAGAACCACCAGCAGCATAAGCAGACATCAGCGCAACTCCTTGGGAGGATGGTTGTTTAAGCTTTGTTAACAGATATGCGCTGCCATAGGAGGATTTATCGCATTTTGCAAATATATAATTTAATAATTGAGTAAATTAATCATATTTAATCAAAATCGGATTAAGACTGTGTCTGTGTGGTTACAGCCGCGCTCTGGTGCTGCGTGGCGTAGCCAGTAAAAGATTGGTTTCACTATTGGTGATACCCGGAACCAGCCGGACACGCCGCAATACACTGTCGAGGTCGGACAGCGTGTTGGCATTGATTTCCGCAATCAGATCCCAGCGGCCATTGGTGGTGTGAATTTCTGAAATCTCGGAGAAACCGCCCAGCGCCTTCACCACGCGTTCTGTCACATGGCCTTCAATTGCGATCATCATAATACCTCGTACAGCCTGCTCAACAGTGTCAGCACGCAGAATAACCGTATAGCCGAGAATATGGCCGTCTTTTTCCAGACGCTCCAGACGGGCGCGGGCTGTAGCACGGGAGACACCGGCATCGAGTGCGAGATCGGAGATGCTGCGGCGCGCATTGTGACGGAGCAGGGTGATGAGTTTCTGATCGAGTTCGTCCACTGTCTTACCATTTTGTTCATTTAACTGCGCAATCTGATAAAGCATCTGTGGAGATTTGCCAATCTTCTCTGTCCACTCTGCCAATGTTTCGTGGTTTTATACGCGAAAATCACTGCTCAAATTGCGCTTGCGGGTGCCGGGTTGTGAAAAAATGATAGTCATGAGGAACATATATGCATTGTAAGCTGATTGGTGCACCTGTGCAGGACGGAACCGGACGCATGGGCTGCGAAATGGGACCGAGCGCGTTTCGCGCCGCCGGACTGACACAGGCTCTGGAAGAGCTGGGTCATGATGTTACCGATCTGGGCAATGTGGAACCGGCTGCAAAACGCAATCTGACCCACTCCAATCCGGTTCTGAAAAATCTGCCGGAAATCGTGGCATGGATTGAAGCACTGGATAAGGCTGCCTATGACGCCAGTGCAGACGGCTTTCCGATTTTCCTCGGCGGTGATCATGCTTTGGCTGCCGGAACTGTTTGCGGCCTGAGCCGTCGTGCCAAAGAGCAGGGTCGCCCGCTTTTTGTGCTGTGGCTTGATGCTCACACAGATTTCCACACGCTGGAAACCACCACAAGCGGCAACCTGCATGGCACACCTGTCGCCTATTATACCGGCCAGAAGGGCTTTGAAGGCACTTTCCCGGAAGTGCTGGCTCCGGTTGATCCGGCCAATGTCTGCATGATCGGTATCCGCTCGGTTGATCCGGCGGAGCGCGCTGCAATCAGCAAGACTGAAGTGACCGTAAACGATATGCGCATGATTGATGAGCATGGCGTTGTCGCGCTGCTCAACCGCTTCCTGCAGCGCGTGAAAGATGCCAATGGTCTGCTGCATGTCAGCCTTGATGTGGATTTCCTTGATCCGAATATCGCACCGGCTGTTGGTACAACTGTACCGGGCGGCGCAACTTTCCGCGAAGCGCATCTGATTATGGAAATGCTGCATGACAGTGAGCTGGTCACCAGCTTCGAAGCTGTCGAGCTTAATCCGTTCCTTGATGAGCGTGGCCGTACGGCCTTTCTGATGGTTGATCTGATCGCCAGTCTGATGGGGCGCAGTGTGATGGATCGCCCGACGCGAAGTTTCGTTTAGAGCAATATAATTTACAACCAAAGCGCTTCAATTGTCTCTGATAGGCATGAAGCGCTTTTCTTAGTTTAACAGGTTCCGGCATGACCGGAGGGAGAAAACCTGATGCGTGACAGAACAACTTTAAACCTCGTACCATTTGTCAGTGTTGACCATATGATGAAACTGGTACTGAAAATCGGTATTGAAGATTTTCTCAAAGAACTCTGCACCTATGTGGAAGAAGATTTTCTGCGTTGGGAAAAGTTTGACAAAACGCCGCGTGTCGCTTCCCATTCTCATGACGGTGTAATCGAGCTGATGCCAACCAGTGACGGCACGCTCTATGGTTTTAAATATGTAAACGGCCATCCGAAGAACATGAAGGACGGTCTGCAGACTGTTGCTGCTTTTGGTATGCTCTCCGATGTGGATACCGGCTATCCGGTTCTGCTGACAGAAATGACCATCCTGACAGCTCTGCGTACTGCTGCGACTTCAGCCGTTGTTGCCAAATATCTGGCACCGGAAAATGCGCAGACCATGGCGATTATCGGCAATGGCGCACAGTCGGAGTTTCAGGCGCTGGCATTCAAGGCACTGCTCGGCATTAAGTCGCTGCGTCTTTATGATATTGATCCGTCTGCCACTGAGAAGTGCAAACAGAATCTCGCCGGCTTCGGTTTTGAAATCGTCACCTGCACCAGTGCGGAAGATGCAGCGCAGGGCGCTCAGATCATCACCACTGTGACTGCAGACAAGCAGAACGCCACGATCCTGACCGACAACATGATCGGCAGCGGCATTCACATCAACGGTGTTGGCGGTGATTGCCCGGGCAAGACAGAAATGCATAAAGACATTCTGCTGCGCTCCGACATCTTTGTTGAATATCCGCCGCAGACCCGTATTGAGGGCGAAATTCAGCAGCTCGATGCCGATCATCCGGTTATTGAAATGTGGCAGGTGATGAACGGTACTGTTCCGGGGCGCCGTGACCAGAATCAGATCACATTGTTTGATTCGGTTGGTTTTGCGACCGAAGATTTCTCGGCACTGCGCTATATTCACGACAAGCTGAAATCCACAGGTCTGTATGAAAATCTAGATCTGCTGGCAGATCCGGATGAGCCGCGTGACCTGTTCGGTATGTTGCTGCGCTGCGAGAAGAAACTCGCAGGCGAAGCTGCGTAATTCGCAAATAAATCACAGAGACGGGCAGGGTTACTCCTGCCCGTTTTTGTTTGTGCCGCCCGATATCGGGTTGCATACCAGAGCATTTCACAGTCAAGTTGGATCAACTTGACGCCCGTGATAATGCGACCAAATAAAGAATTTAGAGTGAGCACTATGATCCAATCTGGACGTAAACCGCTCTGGACATCACCGGAGCAACGGAGTAATTGCCGCTCATGGCACTGCATCTTGTAAAACTCTGTGTGGGATGTGATTCCCTTGAAGATCTGGCAGCGTGGATTGATTTCCGCCTTGAGGAATGCCGTGCAAATGGTGTGGTGCCGGAGCAGTTTCATACAACGCGTATGGTCCCGAAACGACAGGCAGAGTTGCTTGACGGTGGTTCACTCTACTGGGTGATCAAGGGTAATATTCAGGCGCGTCAGCGTCTGCTGGAAGTGCGCACATTTACCGGTGAAGACGGCATCGGTCGTTGTCATCTGGTGTTGGAGCCGAAAGTAGTCCCGACTGTCTGGCAGCCACGCAGAGCGTTTCAGGGCTGGCGTTATATTGCGGATGAAGAAGTGCCGCAGGATGACAGAGCCGGAGCGGGCGGCGGTATGCAGGCTTTGCCTGTGGAACTGCGCCGCGAACTGGCGGCGCTGGGTCTTATTTAATCAATAAAGAATATCAGCGCAGTTTAAGGCGGATTGCTGTGCGTCCGTTCACATTGCCTGTTGCAATGCGCAGGGATGCTTCCGGCAGGCTGATACGACGGCTGCGCTGTGCATTGCAGACCAGAAGCCCTACAAATTCACGCGTATTCAGTGAGGCGCCGTCAGCGCGCAAATCGGCAAGACGGGCAGCAGCACTACGCAGGGCGTGGACGCTGAGCAAAGTGGTTTTGCCTGGCTTTTGTGAGTCGGATTCCACCGGATCAACATTGGTGAAACCAAACAGATTGAGCATATTCGACATTGTAAACCCTTTACACAATACTCATTGGGTTTGCAGATGGCCTGCCTGAATTAAACCGGCGGAACACAAAGCCGGATAATATCGGATATTACGGTCTTAGAGCGCCGTGCGCCCCATTAGGCGTATAAAGGTCGCTCTAACACTTTGAAATTAGAGCATAATTTTAACTTTGACTGATTCAAATTTAAGAAATTATGCTCTAAACGGTGCGAACCGCGCGCATTAACGCGCGATTGCATAGCAGCTGAAGTTCTTTTTCTTCAGGGCGGCACAGGCATCCCATGCGGCAGTTTTGGTGTCAAAACCAACAAAACGTGCACGGTAGAATGTGTTGTTACCCTTGTTGAAAGTCTCAGTCATCGGGGAGGTTGCACGTAGGGTGCTGCCTGCCTGCTGGGCGGCTTTATTCAGCATTTCCTGTGCCTGATTTTCGCTAGGCAGGGAGCCGATCTGAATAGCCCATGCACCGGAAACATCAGATGCGGCAGCCATGGCGACAGCTGTCTGTTCCGGTTGCTGCTGACGGGTATTTTCATGCGGTACAGCAATCGGCTCATTACGCACAGCAGCAACAGGCTTTGGTGCCAGACCCATACGGGAAGCGGCTGTATTGGCGGAAGCTGTGGTAACCGGATCAACATTCGGAATCGATGCTTTAGGTGTCGGAATGGCCACAAGCTGGGAAGATACCGGAGCAGAAGGACGCGGTGTCGGCGCTGCCAGAGCCAGCATTTCAGGCTGCTGAGCAGGAACCGGCTTCTGACGGGCGATAACTGCGCTGATTGCATCCTGTGCGCTGCCTGTTGAGCCGGAGGCATCAGCAACCAGAACAGGCTGGTCGGCACGTTCAGCCGGAAGCGGAATCGCACGTGGCAGAGGAGATGGTGCAGCGGCAACTGCCGGTCCTGCCGGAGCATCATTGCGGGCAATCAGCAGGGCATCACTGCCGCGGCGCGACGGTGTGGCTTTTTCCAGATGAGCCTGAATCAGACGTGTCATGGTGGCATCACGGGAAGCCCCGCTGCTGCCGCCCATAACTACGGCCACGATGCGACGGCCATCACGGTTGACGGAAGTGACAAGATTATAACCGGATGCGTTTACATAGCCGGTTTTAATACCGTCAACGCCTTCAACTCGGCCAAGCAAACGGTTGTGACCATTGATGGTACGGCCACGGAACTGAAAGCTGGAGCGACCGAAATAACCGTAATATTGCGGGTAATGCTGACGCAGGGCGATACCGAGAATCGCCATGTCACGGGCTGTGGTCTGCTGGTTTGGATTTGGCAGACCGGAAGCATTACGGAATGTCGTGGAACGCATGCCGAGACGACGTGCTTTGGCAGTCATCATCTGTGCAAAGCGTGGCTCGGAACCGCCGAGATATTCACCAAGGGCAGCAGCAGCATCATTCGCTGAGCGGGTAATCAGCGCCATAATCGCGTCTTCAACGCTGATTGTCTGGCCTGCCGGTACACCGATTTTTGTTGGCGGACGGGTTGCTGCATATTTGGAGAACGGAATTTTGGTATTTTTATTGATGCGTCCGGCCTGCATTGCCTCGAAGACCATATAAAGGGTCATCATTTTAGTGAGGGACGCGGGAAAACGCTTGGCATCTGCGCTTTCTGCAAACAGGGTTTTGCCGGTATTGGCATCAATCACAATCGCGGCATGGCGCGGGTTCTTTGCTGCCTGAGCAGAACCTGTGGTGATGGTAAGAGTGAGGGCGCCGGCCATTGTTACTGTTAACAATGAGCGGGCCGCAATCTTGATGCCGGATGCGGCGTGACGGAACGCATGATACACGGTGACTTACCTACCTGGACTGCCAATTTTCAGGTGTGGCGTAAAGGACACGCCACGAACATTTCCGCGATCATATTGCCAACAGCCTTACCAATCCGTTTATAGATGGGCAAATCATGATCTTTTTTTGATTTTTGTGATGCTTTTTTAGCTGGCAACTATGTGAATGCCGTCATTCGGTCTGTCTGTATCGTGTTAAGTACCTGCTAATAAATAAAAAATTTACAGAGCATTTCCTTCAGGTGCAGCTTTAAAAAATGTGAGTCTTTCGGAAATTTTGTTCTGTAAAAACGTATTTTCCTGTTCGAAATGCATTTTTTGTCCTGAAACTGTTAATAATCAGAGCTAAGGGACTGACGCATTGCGGGCTGCAATTTACCAGCTGGAGCGGCAGTGATTTGGCTAAACCGGTTATCAGTATTCAGACCGGTATTCAAAATGCAGAAACAGAGGACAAATTTGCGCATTTTATTAATTTGTCCCTGTGCGGTTTGCGGAAATCTTTTCTTAAATGATGTGTTTCATGCTGGTTTTTTCCTGCAGGCGCGATACTCTGGGCGTGAATGAGGACGTGTCGGGCTTTGTGTTCTGCGGGGCTTAACATTGCCGCGTTTCAACCTACATAATAGGTCTACGATGTGTGGTTTTCCGCCATACAGCGTGACTTCAGAAAATACAGATACGATCAGGACGGATACGATCAGGAATGTGTGCAGCAGACCATTTTTTACAGGTTCTCCCTTTGATGCAGGCTATGTCTCCTGTCACGGGGCCTGTGATGGGCAGTGACGATGATGACCCTAAGGACCCAGGTAATGGTACGGCTGTTATTACGCGGACGAAAACCCGCTTAAAACGGCCAAGCCTGTACAGGGTGCTGCTGCTGAATGATGACTATACGCCGATGGACTTCGTTATTCATGTGCTGGAGCGTTTTTTCCAGAAAAACCGTGAAGATGCGACACGTATCATGTTGCATGTCCATAATCACGGGGTCGGTGAATGCGGTATCTATACTTATGAAGTTGCCGAAACCAAAGTGACGCAGGTGATGGATTTCGCCCGTCAACATCAGCATCCGCTGCAATGCGTGATGGAGAAAAAGTGAGGTACAATGCCAACATTCTCCCAAAGCCTTGAAAAAGCACTTCATCAGGCGCTGACCATCGCCAATGAACGTCATCACGAATATGCCACGCTTGAGCATCTTCTGCTTGCTCTGATTGATGACAGAGATGCCGGCGCGGTTATGCGTGCCTGCAATGTCGATATTGCGCAGCTTAAAAAGACTGTCACCGACTATATCGACCGTGAGCTGGATAATCTGGTGACCGGTTATGATGAGGATTCCAAGCCGACAGCTGCTTTCCAGCGGGTGATTCAGCGCTCGGTTATCCATGTGCAGTCGTCAAACCGCGATGAAGTGACGGGCGCCAATGTGCTTGTCGCAATTTTTGCCGAGCGGGAAAGCCATGCGGCTTATTTCCTGCAAGAGCAGCAAATGACCCGCTATGATGCGGTCAATTATATTTCTCATGGTATTTCCAAGCGTTCGGGTGTCAGTGATGACCTGACCGAAGGCAAGGCGCATAGTGCTGAAGATTCAGCGCAGCCTGAGAATGAAGAACAGAGCAAAAAGAAAATTGATGCGCTGACCGCCTATTGCGTCAATCTCAATGAAAAAGCCAAAGCCGGTAAAATCGACCGTCTGGTTGGCCGTGAAAGCGAAATCAACCGTACGATTCAGGTTTTGTGTCGCCGCTCCAAGAATAACCCGCTTTATGTGGGGGATCCGGGAGTGGGTAAAACCGCGATTGCCGAAGGTCTGGCCAAGCGCATTGTTGACGGCGATGTGCCGGAAGTTTTGCTCAATGATACAATCTTCTCGCTCGATATGGGCAGTCTGCTGGCTGGTACCCGATACCGCGGTGACTTTGAAGAGCGTCTGAAGCAGGTCGTCAAGGAGCTGGAAGATTATCCGGGTGCCGTGCTGTTTATCGATGAAATCCACACCGTTATCGGTGCGGGTGCCACATCCGGCGGCTCGATGGATGCATCCAATCTGCTGAAGCCTGCATTGTCTTCAGGGCAGATTCGCTGCATCGGCTCAACGACTTACAAGGAGTTCCGCCAGTTCTTTGAAAAGGACAGGGCACTTGTGCGCCGTTTCCAGAAGATTGATGTGGCCGAGCCGACTATTCCGGATGCCATTGAAATTATGCGCGGTCTGAAACCTTACTTTGAAGACTTCCATAAAGTGAAGTTCTCCAATGATGCGATCACCGCCGCAGTGGAGCTGTCCGCCCGCTATATCACCGACCGTAAATTGCCGGATAAGGCGATTGACGTGATTGATGAAAGCGGTGCCAGCCAGATGCTGCTGCCGGAAGCCAAACGTAAAAAGGTTATCGGCATCAAAGAGATTGAAGCGACCGTGGCGACCATGGCGCGGATTCCGCCGAAAACTGTCTCCAAGGATGACGAGCAGGTGCTTGCCAGCCTGGAGAAAGATCTCAAGCGTGTGGTTTATGGTCAGGAACTGGCGATTGAATCGCTCAGCTCTGCGATCAAACTGGCGCGTGCGGGTCTGCGTGAGCCGGATAAGCCGATTGGTTCTTATCTGTTCTCCGGTCCGACTGGTGTGGGTAAGACGGAAGTTGCCAAGCAGCTTGCCAGCACATTGGGCGTACAACTGCTGCGTTTCGACATGTCCGAATATATGGAGCGTCATACCGTATCGCGTCTGATCGGTGCACCTCCGGGTTATGTCGGCTTTGAGCAGGGTGGTCTGCTAACCGATGGCGTGGATCAGCATCCGCATTGCGTGTTGCTGCTCGACGAAATCGAAAAAGCCCATCCGGATCTGTTCAACATTCTGTTGCAGGTTATGGATCATGGCCGCCTGACAGATCACAATGGCAAGCAGATTGATTTCCGCAATGTCATTCTGATTATGACCACCAATGCCGGTGCGGCAGATATGGCCAAAGCCGCAATCGGCTTTGGCTCCACACGTCGCGAAGGTGACGATATGGAGACGATCAACCGTCTGTTCACGCCGGAATTCCGTAACCGTCTGGATGCGATTATTCCGTTTGGCCCGCTGCCTGTACCGGTTATCCATAAAGTGGTGCAGAAATTCATCATGCAGCTGGAAGCCCAGCTGGCTGATCGCGGCGTGACTTTTGAACTGGATAAGAAGGCTATCAACTGGCTGGCTGACAAAGGCTATGATGAACGCATGGGTGCACGCCCTCTGGGTCGTGTTATTCAGGAATATATCAAGAAGCCGCTGGCCGACGAGTTGCTGTTCGGCAAGCTCAAGAATGGCGGCACGGTCAAAGTCACTACCGGCGAAAAACCGGATGGTAAAACCGGTCTGGTAATGGATGTGGTGAAGGCCAAGCCGGTCAAGCCACAGAAAGAACAGCCTGACGAGGAGGTTGGGGAAGCCGCGGCCAAGCCGGAAAAGAAACCGGCCAAAGTTGCAGCCGATAGCAGCTCTGCTCCGGAGGCAACGGAACCGAAGCGTAAATCGGCTTCAGTGCCGAAGGTTCCAAGAACAAAGGAATAAAATAAAAAGCGCCCGTTTGAAACGGGCGCTTTTTTTTTTGGCAGAACCTATATGCTGAAAGCCGGATCAGCTCTTCAGCATCGTGCCGGTTTTTTCTTTGAGTGCATACCACGAGATGGCTTCTTCAAGAATATGCGGAGTCTGGCCGCCACGCTCACAGGCGCGGGCAAAGTAGTCGCGCAATTGCGGGCGGTAATCCGGATGGGCACAATTCTCGATAATCACGGATGCACGTTCACGCGGAGCAAGGCCACGCAGATCAGCAAGACCGTGTTCGGTCACAAGAATATCCACATCATGTTCCGTATGGTCAACATGTGGCACCATGGGCACGACTGAGGAAATTGCACCATTCTTAGCCACTGATTTGGTGACGAAAACCGAGAGGAAGGCGTTACGTGCAAAGTCACCCGAACCGCCGATGCCGTTCATCATATGTGTACCGGCCACATGCGTAGAGTTCACATTGCCGTAAATGTCGAATTCCAGTG
Organism: Ochrobactrum sp. SFR4; assembly: GCF_019730395.1. Taxonomy (NCBI): domain Bacteria; kingdom Pseudomonadati; phylum Pseudomonadota; class Alphaproteobacteria; order Hyphomicrobiales; family Brucellaceae; genus Ochrobactrum; species Ochrobactrum sp. SFR4. Next base: position 121,976 of record NZ_JAAPBB010000003.1, read on the forward strand.
CGGTGTTGATACCGATAATACCGAGGCGGCGGATAACTTCCGGATGATTGCTGATTTCCTGCGGACGCAGCACAAGTTTGTCTTTGTAGCGGTCAAAATTGCCGAAAACGCGCTCGCCGCATGCCTGACTGAGTGTGATTGAGGAGGCCGAGGCAAAGCTCAGTTTGCCTGCATCCATCAGATCAAATGTACTGTCCTGCAAGACTTCACTATACATGCGCAAATGATGGAAAGGACTGTCCACAAGACCGGTCAGAACCGCATTGGCAATCGTGCCGATGCCGGCCTGCAGCGGGTTGAGGGACAGGTCAAGACGGCCTTTTTCCACTTCGCTTTCAAAAAAATGAATCAGGTGACCGGCAATGGCCGAGGTTTCACTGTCCGCCGGCTCAATCAGTGAAGCACTGTCCGACTGTTCCGTGATAACAATCGCAGCGATTTTTTCAGGCGGGATCGGAATATAAGGCGTGCCGATGCGGCTTTCACAGGACACGACCGGAATCGGATCGCGGGACGGGCGCTTGGTCGGAATATAGACATCATGCAGCCCCTCCAGTGCCAGAGAGTGACTGAGATTGATCTCAACAATCACTTTCTTCGCCAGAATGGCGAAACTGGCCGAATTACCAATAGAGGTTGTCGGGATAACACCGCCGTCTTCATTGATGGCAATGGCTTCAATAACTGCATAATCAACCGGCCCGATCTGATTGGAGCGCAATTGCTCAACAGTTTCAGAAAGATGCTGGTCGATAAACATCACTTCACCGCGGTTGATGGCGGCGCGCAAAGTGCGGTCAACCTGAAACGGCATACGACGGGCAAGCACACCGGCTTCGGTGAGGATTTTATCGACATCATGGCCGAGCGATGCACCGGTGAGCAGGGTGATTTTGAATGGTGTGGTCTTAGCCTGTGCAGCCATGGCAACCGGCACGGCTTTGGCATCGCCGGCACGGGTAAAACCGCTCATGCCGATTGTCATCCCGTCTTTGATAAGGGCAGCGGCTTCAGCAGGTGTCACAACTTTATCTTGAAGGGAGGAATTGCGGATACGATCTTCTAGCATGGGAAACCTATATTCGAAGGATCTCTGACAGGGAGGAGCCAGAGAGTTAGTCGCATATACATATGCTTTTAATACGCAGTATCGGCGTAAGAGCAGAAGTTGAAGATTAACCTAAACGTAAACTGCTCTGACAAAAGGGCTTATCTCTTACCGGAGGCTTTTGCCAGCCTTGTCTTTGATAAGGGCATTCTGTCGCGATTTTACATTCATGTGTCTTGAACGGACTATGCATAACAGGCTTGATGATAAGAACTTCATGCCTGTTACGAATGACTGCTTTTGACAGCATTGCAAAGCACATGGGCTGGGTCTAACAATAATGTCATATATGCTGACATTTATATGTAAGATAGTTTCCCATGCCAGATCATCAGCCGCCTGTAAGCCAGTCTGCGTCACAGTTGTCAAAAGCGCATCATAATGCAGATGACTATAATGCGGATGCCGTTTCATCCTTTGCGGAGCGGTTGCAATGGTTCGGACGTGGTGCGCGTAACATATTCAGCATACCCGCACTGCTGCTGATCAGCTCCTTTATCGGCTTTTCCGGTCTGGCGATTGAGAGTGGTATCAGCATGGGGCAGGCGGTGTTTATGACACTGACTATCTGGGCTCTGCCTGCCAAAGTCGTGTTGATCGGTGCGATTTCTGCCGGTAGTTCAATGGCCGCTGCGGCATTGGCTGTGGCACTGTCCTCTGTGCGTCTGATGCCGATGGTTGTGGCCTTGTTGCCTGAACTCAAAGGGCCGCGTTCACGCAAGATCACCTTGCTGTTTCTCTCGCATTTTGTGGCGGTGACCGCATGGGTCATGGCTATGGAGCAGCTGCGCCATATTCCGCGCGATCTGCGCACCAGCTATTTTGCCGGTATCGGCGTGACACTGGTACTGACCAATGCGGCTGTTGTGGCACTGATTTATCTGCTCTCAGCCAGTTTTCCGCCGCTGCTCTTTGCAGCGCTTTTCATGCTGACACCGATGTATTTTCTCACCTCACTCTGGCGCTCATCGCGTGAACAGGCAGGTAAAGCAGCTTTGCTGAGCGGTTTGCTGATCTTTCCGGTGATGCATGCCATTGCGCCGGGTTATGATCTGTTGCTCACCGGCCTGACCGGTGGTGCGGTGGCCTTTGGCTTCCATCTCTATGTGCAGAATTTGCGCCGGAAAGAGGCTCAGAAGGAAGTGCTGTCATGAATTTCACGAGCTTTGATACATGGTGGTGGCCATATTTATTCATCCTGATCGCCGGTGCGCTGGCGACGGATATCTGGCGCTTTCTCGGCGTGCTGGTTGGCGGCAAGATGCGCGAGGATTCGCAAGCTCTGGTGCTGGTGCGCTGTGTGGCCACAGCCTTAGTGGCGGGGGTGATTGCCCAGCTTATTCTATATCCGACGGGTGAACTTGCGAATTCGCCGATGTGGCTGCGGGCTGGTTCTGCCATTCTTGGCTTTGTGGCGTTTCTGTTGGCAGGGCAGCGTATTCTGGTCGGTGTGCTGACCGGTGAAGCCCTGCTGCTCGCAGGACTTCTTATTTTATAACGGTATGGACAGAGATATAAGTCTTATAGATTAAAGGCTTGCGATAATCTTCTGACAATTCTCAGCAAGAACAGCCTGATCTTCCATTTTACCGGTATGACCGGTCAGGGCAACGCCTTCAAAACGCGGAATGACGTGAAAATGCAGATGGAAAACCGTCTGGCCTGCCGCCGGTTCGTTAAACTGCATGACCGTGACACCATCAGCATCAAAGGCTTTCTTCACCGCAATTGCAATTTTTTGCGTTGCTGCAACCAGCTTGGCCAGCACGGCGCTGTCTGCATCGAGAAGGTTGCGTGAACCCTGTTTCGGGATGACAAGGCTGTGGCCTTTGCCCTGCGGCATCACATCCATAAATGCATAGACATCATCATCTTCATAAATTTTATGGCTCGGAATTTCGCCGCGCAGGATCTTGGCGAAAATATTGTCGCTGGCATAAGGCGTGGTCATGGATGGCTCCCTATTCAGATTGATGAAATTTACGGAACGGGCTGTGTTCCGTATAATAGCTGTTGTTCATTTCGACTTCGCGGACCTCGCGGCGCAAATATTGCGCCACGGCATCACGAAAGCCTGAGTGGCTGATATAATGGGCGGAGTGGGTGGTGACTGGCTCATAGCCGCGCGCCAGTTTGTGTTCACCCTGTGCGCCAGCCTCTACCACTGATAATTTATGCGCAATGGCATAATCAATGGCCTGATGATAGCAGACTTCAAAATGCAGAAACGGGTGATCTTCGATACAGCCCCAGTGACGGCCGAACAGCCGGTCACCACCGATGAAATTGATCGCACCGGCAACATAGCGTCCGTCGCGCTTGGCCATGATCAGCACAATATCATCGCCCATGCGTTCGCCTATCAGCGAATAGAATTCACGGTTGAGATATGGACGACCCCATTTACGGCTGCCGGTATCCATATAGAATGCGTAGAACTGATCCCAGATATCTTCGGTCAGATCTTTGCCGGTTAGCCAGTCAATGGAAATGCCATTGCTCAGAGCTTCGCGGCGTTCGCGCTTTAAGGCTTTGCGTTTGCGGGAAATAAGTTCTTCTAGAAAATCATTATATTCCTGAAAGCCGTTGTTTTTAAAATGAAACTGCTGATCTTTGCGATGGAGGAAGCCAGTCTCTGCCAGAACCTGAATGTCCGGCATTTCCGCAAAAGTTACATGGGCGGATGACAGCTGGTTCTGATCAGTGAATTGCGCAACGGCACCGGCAAGCAGGCGGCGTAATTCAGGGTTATTCTCTGCGGTAAGCAGTCGTGCGCCCGTTGCCGGAGTGAACGGAATACCCAGTTGCAGCTTGGGGTAATATTGACCGCCCGCACGCTCAAAGGCTTCAGCCCAGCCGTGGTCGAACACATATTCACCCTGACTATGGGATTTCAGATAGGCAGGAGCTGCGGCCAGCAATACGCCCTGTTGTGTTTCAAGGCGCATATGGCAGGGCAGCCAGCCGGTATTTTCACCGACACAGCCGGAATCTTCCAGCGCAGACAAATAGGCATAGGACAGAAACGGATTATAGGATTTGTTCGCAGTAATGTCGTCTGTGGACAGGAAAGCAGGCTGTTTGCTCGTTTCAGAAAACAGTGCCCATTCATCAGGGCTGAAGCCCTGCATTGAGCTGATGTTACGCAAAATAATGCCGGTTTCTTCCTCTGCTTCCTCACGCATAGCAATCAACCATTCCCACCCGTTTTATCATGTCTGATTTTTACCGGCGCATCACACTATGCGCCGGTAAGATAGTGTTGCCTCAGGCGATAACGCTGTCGGGTACAAAGCCTTCAAATGTAATCTGCTGTGCATGCATATCGCTGACAGCTTTTTCTTCAGTGCTGCGCACCGTCCATGTGATGACAGGGCGGTTGAGCACGGTGCGGAAGAAGCTTATGAACGGGTTTGGCAGATGGTGGAAATTATAGGATACAAAATCCACATCATGCGCGAGCATAGCAAAATGCGCTTCCATATCGGCGGCGCGGGTACCTTCAGCGGTCAGACCAGCAACAACACCCGGTGCATCGCTGCGGAAGCGGCGGATGAGGTGATGATCGAAGGACATAATCGCCGCTTCGCCCTGATAGTTTTTCAGCTCTTTGGCAACGGCGGCAACCAGACCTTCGTCCTGACCTTCAATGCCTTTGAGTTCAATAACCAGCGGCACGCGTCCGGCAACCAGATCAAGCATCTGACGAAGTGACGGGGCGTGATCATGTGTGGTGCCGATGGTCAGTGACTGAGCCTCGGCCAGTGTCAGATCACAAATGCGGCCTTCGCGACCGGCAAGGCGATCCAGCACATCATCATGAAACACGATGACTTCACCGTCTTTGGTCAGATGCACGTCGCATTCAATGGCATAATTGCCTGCAATGGCTGCACTGAAGGCCGGAAAAGTGTTCTCCCAGACCTTTTTATTCATATCGTGCAACCCGCGATGGGCAATCGGCCGGCGGGTAAGCCATTTCAGTTCATCACGAGGCGCAGCGCTCATAATCAGGCAACCTCAATCACGGCTTCGATTTCAACCGGTGCATTCAGCGGCAGACCAGCCATACCAACAGCGGAGCGGGCATGTTTGCCGGCATCGCCGAGAACGTCGATGAACAGCTGTGAGCCGCCATTGGCAACAATGTGCTGATCGGTGAAATCAACAACAGACGCAACAAATACAGTGATTTTAACAATGCGCTTGATGCGGGAAAGATCACCACCCAGAGCCGCTTTTGCCTGTGACAGCACATTGATAGCGCAATATTTTGCAGCTTCCTGTGCTTGTTCAATGGTCAGGTCGCGGCCAACCAGACCGGTGGAAACGAGTTTGCCGTCTTTCAGTGGCAATTGGCCGGAGGTGAACAGCAGATTGCCGCTCTGGGAAAAAGGCAGGTAAGCCGCAGCCGGTGCTGCGGATTCTGGAATGGTGATGCCGAGATCTTTGAGGCGGGTTTCGATTGTCGAGGTCATGGCGCTCTTTCCTGTTTTATTTTACCGTCACATGAGAGTGGACGGCAAACAATAAGGTCATTTTGGGGCGGTTTATGTTCCGCAGGGATTCTTTAACAGTTTGCCCTTCATTGTCGGGCTCTTCATTGTTGGTATGAATGTGTATGCCTGATCTGTGTGTTTTAGGTGTCATGCATATACAAAAATAAAGTTCAAACTGACAGAATCAGTGGAGCATAGCAAAAGCTGTGATTTTTGCCTCGCTTCCGCCATGAGTTATTTTAACATGGCGATAAATTTATCGGAGAATCTTTATGCGTTTTTTGCAGGCCCCCATTTTGCAGGCCCTTGTGTTCGGATCTGGTTTTGTTGTTCCTGCAGTGCTGAGCACAGCAGCTTATGCAGGAAGCACACTTCTGCCGCATCGCGCAGTTTATGATCTGACACTGGAACGCGCCGATGAAAAATCCGGCATTGCCGGTGTAACCGGACGTATGGTCTATGAGTTCAACGGTTCGGCTTGCGAAGGTTATACAACGAATTTCCGTTTCGTGACCCGTATTGATATGGAAGGGCAGGATCAGCGGGTCACAGATCAGCAGACCACCACTTTTGAAGCCGGTGACGGCAGCCGCTTCCGTTTCGTCAATAAAACCTTTGTCGATAAAGAGCTGCTTAAAGAAGTGCGCGGGAATGCGGTGCTAGGCGACAAGCAGATGGATGTGGCGCTGACCAAGCCTGAAAAGCAGGATCTCAAACTGGCACTGTCGCAGTTCCCGACCCGTCATATGGAAGAACTGCTTGTTCGCGCGCAAAAGGGCGACACTTTTTATCAGACGACAATTTTTGACGGTTCCGATGATGCCAATAAGATCATGGCGACCACAGCCGTGATCGGTAAAGGGCAGGTGCTGCCTGAGGACAGTGAGACGAAAGTCATGGGTGAGGTGGCTAAGCAGGAAAGCTGGCCTGTGACCGTCGCTTATTTTGATGATGAAGAAAACGACGAAGGGCTGCCCGTCTATCGCGTGAATTTTAAACTCTACCGCAACGGTGTAACCCGTGATCTGAATATGGATTACGGCGATTTCTCCATGAAAGGCACATTGGTCAATCTGGAAATGTTTAAACCGGCAGCCGCGGCTTCCTGCGAATAATACGGCATAAATTCTACAGGTTTCGATCAAAAGGCGGCATTTCCGGAAACGGATTTGCCGCTTTTTTTATTTTATTGAATTTCCGTGCCTTGTATTCTGTAGTCTTGACTATAAATATCTTTGTAACTGGAGTTGATCTGTGCGTGCTGTGGCAGCGCGGATAATTTTTATAAGCAAAGGTATTATAATGTCCGATCTTTTTTCCTCTTATGATCTTAATGGCGTGCCGCTAAAGAACCGCGTGGTGATGGCGCCTATGACACGCGCACGCGCAATTGATACAGTGCCGAACAGCGACACAGCATTATATTATGCCCAGCGTGCCGGAGCCGGCCTGATCGTTAGTGAAGGAACGCCAATCTCCGATGAGGGGCGCGGCTATCTCTATACACCCGGAGTGTACTCTGCCGAGCAGGTGGTGGGCTGGAGAAAAGTAACAAGTGCTGTTCATGCGCAAGGCGGTAAAATCTTCTCGCAAATCTGGCATGTCGGACGTGTTTCCCATGTTTCGGTACAAAAGAACGGTGTTGCGCCTGTCGCGCCGGTTGCGGAGATTGCAAAAGACTCAAATGTCTTCGCACTTGGTGAGGGCGGTACACCGGGGCTGGTAGCACCCAGCGCGCCGCGTGCACTGAATGCTGATGATATTGCCCGCATTACCGGAGAATTTGCCGATGCTGCGGAGAATGCTGTCAAAGCCGGTTTTGATGGTGTCGAAATTCACGGTGCAAATGGCTATCTGATCGAGCAATTCATCAATGCCGGTTTCAATAAGCGTGAAGATGGCTATGGCGGGGCGACAATTGCCGGACGTATCCGCTTTGCACTGGAGGTTGTTGATGCGGCCGTTGCACGTATCGACTCTGACCGTGTTGGTATTCGCCTGACACCTTTCAGCCGTCTGTTTGATCTTCATGCCTTTGACGGCGAGGAAGAAACATGGCTGACACTGGCTGCCGGGTTGTCTGCCCGCAAACTGGCTTATATTCATATCGGCAATGCCGGTGGCTTGCTGGCAAAAGAAGAAGGCCGCAATTTCCTGAAGAAGTTCCGTGAGGTTTATCAGGGTACATTGATCTTTGCCGGTGGCTACACGCAGGAAACGGCTGAGCGTGTTCTTGATGAAGGACTTACAGATCTGGTTGCTTTCGGCCGGCCATATATCTCAAATCCTGATCTGGCCGAGCGTATGCAACGCGGCTGGCCGCTGGCACCGGCCGATCACACAACTTTCTATGGCGGTGCGCAAAAGGGTTATACCGATTATCCGGCCTATGAAGCTGTTTAAACGCAGATACGGGCAGGGATGTTTCCGCTGCAGAACAAGTGTTCCGGCGGGAATGTCCCTGTGCTATAGTCTTATGGCTGTGTAATATTTGATAATGAGGGCTGCGATCCGGCTCCTGACGGTTTTTGCCTGTGCAGGGCTTGCATTTTCTTCATTCATCGTTTACCAGCCGCATTATTCCACACACGGGATTTGGGTTATGGGCGGGAGAAATCCGCACAACGCCTCCGGTGGCACATTTGTGCCTCAGCCCGTGGAGGTTCAACCGGAAAAGGAAAATACAATGGCATTGCCTGATTTCAGCATGCGCCAGCTTCTGGAAGCTGGTGTTCACTTCGGTCACCAGACACACCGCTGGAACCCGAAAATGGCACCTTTCATCTATGGTGCACGTAACAACATCCACATTCTTGACCTGGCTCAGACCGTTCCTCTGCTGCACAATGCGCTGAAGGTTGTATCAGATACTGTTGCCCGTGGCGGCCGCGTTCTGTTCGTTGGCACCAAGCGTCAGGCTTCGGAAATCATTGCTGACGCTGCTGGCCGTTCGGCTCAGTATTACGTCAACTCCCGCTGGCTCGGCGGCATGATGACCAACTGGAAAACCATTTCCAACTCGATCCAGCGTCTGCGCAAGCTTGACGAACTGCTGTCGGGTGAAGCTCAGGGTTATTCCAAGAAAGAACGCCTGACTCTGGAACGCGAACGCGAAAAGCTGGACCGCGCTCTCGGTGGTATCAAGGATATGGGCGGCGTTCCTGACCTGATGTTCATCGTCGACACCAACAAGGAATCGATTGCAATTCAGGAAGCCAAGCGTCTTGGTATCCCTGTTGTTGCTGTTATCGACAGCAACTGTAATCCAGACCAGATCGATTTCCCGATCCCGGGTAACGATGATGCTGCTCGCGCAATCTCGCTCTATTGCGATCTGATTGCTAAAGCGGCTCTGGACGGCATTATGCGTCAGCAGGGCGCTCTGGGTATCGATATCGGTGCGCAGGCTGAAGCTCCTGTTGAGCCAGCTCTGGAAGCTGCTGAAAACGCTTAATTCGTTTTCTTGTCTGCCGGATTTGTTCTCAGGTCCGGCAGATATTCTGCTTAAAAGACACAATTTGCCGTGTTTGCAGAGCTTCAAAAAACTGAAGTTTTAAACCGGTAAATATCTGAAACGGGTGAGTCGTTTCTGATTCCGTCCGCGAACGGTGAAATCTGTGTCTCATTTAATTGAGCCTTTTCGGCTCCTGCTATCCCGTATGTATACAGTTGACGTTTTGCAGGAATTGCAATGCGGGCTGTAATGATTAATCGGTCATTGGATAAAAGACAGGTCCGCTGTCTGAACAATGATCCATAGCGGGCATGCCGCTTTGCCGGATGTCTGCTGCTTTCTCTGAGAGGCGACAATGAGCATTACCGCAGCAATGGTTAAAGAACTTCGTGAACTCAGCGGCGCAGGCATGATGGACTGCAAGACCGCTCTGAACGAAAATAATGGCGATATGGAAGCTGCCATGGACTGGCTGCGCAAGAAGGGTATCGCTAAAGCTGACAAGAAAGCCGGCCGTACAGCTGCTGAAGGTCTGGTAAGCGTTGCCAGCGAAGGCAAAAAAGCTGTTGTTGTTGAGGTTAACTCCGAAACAGACTTCGTTGCCCGTAATGCTGCTTTCCAGGAAATCGTTCTGAACGTAACCAAGGTTGCTCTGGGCACCGACGGTTCAACTGATGCCGTTGCAAACGCAACCTACCCGGGTTCGGAAAAGACTGTAACTGACACTATTAAAGATGCTGTTGGCACCATCGGTGAAAACATGGCATTCCGTCGTTCCGCAGCTCTGAGCGTGGAAAACGGTGTTGTTGCTTCTTACATCCACAACGGCGTTGCAGATGGTCTCGGCAAGCTGGGCGTTCTGGTTGCTATCGAAACAACCGGTGATGCAGAAGCAGCGAGCGCTATCGGTCGTCAGATCGCTATGCATGTTGCCGCAACCAACCCGCTGGCTCTGACATCTGCGGAAGTTGATGCTGCTGCTGTTGAGCGCGAAAAAGCAATTTTTGCTGATCAGGCTCGTCAGTCCGGCAAGTCGGAAGAAATCATCGCCAAGATGGTTGACGGCCGTATGCGCAAGTTCTTCGAAGAAGTTGTTCTTCTGTCGCAGGCTTTCGTTATCAACCCAGACCTGAGCGTAGAAGCTGCGCTTAAAGAAGCAGAAAAAACAATCGGCGCGCCTGCTAAGGTAACCGGCTTTGTTCGCTTCGCTCTGGGCGATGGCATTGAAAAAGAAGAAACCGACTTCGCTGCTGAAGTTGCTGCCGTAAACAAAGGCTAATATGGCATGATGCGAAGCGATTTTGCTTTGCATAGAGCTGTAATCTATAGAATAGAGCGGTTTCTCCGGAGACCGCTCTATTTTTTTGTGTGTGCATTATAAAAATTGTCAGTTATTGCTGTGCATGACGTGACAATGCTGCGTGCTTCATGTATGCGAAATCAATTCAGCTTTTTCCTGTCATCATGCCGGCCAGTTTCTGGTGCTTCCGGCGGGTTTGTCACGACAGGAGGCAGCCATTTCATTTCCGGCTTAATTCAGGCATGTTGTCTTGCATTCATGTCACTCATAGGGTGTAGCCGCTTTGGCGGTGAAGTCAGTCTGCGGGCTGGTTTTATGACGCGCACGTGATGCAGGTCGGACAAATTCGAGCATAACTCTTCTTACCAGCTGGTAAAGACTGAGCGAACCATAAAAGGGATCCCATGACAGGCAAAACACTTTATAAGCGGGTTCTCCTCAAAGCCTCAGGTGAGGCGCTGATGGGTGAGCAGGGATTTGGCATTGACGTGTCCGTTGCTGACCGCATTGCAAGTGATATTGCCGAAGCGCGTGCGCTCGGCGTTGAGGTTGGCGTGGTTATCGGCGGTGGTAATATTTTCCGCGGGCTGGCTGTTGCCTCCAAAGGCGGCGACCGCGTAACCGGCGATCATATGGGCATGCTGGCAACAGTGATTAACTCGCTGGCTCTTCGCACCTCTCTGGTCAAGCAGGGTGTTGATGCGGTTGTACTTTCGGCTATTGCTATGCCGGAACTGTGCGAGAGCTTTTCGCAGCGTCAGGCAACTGCTTACATGGATCAGGGCAAGGTTGTTATTTTTGCCGGTGGTACCGGTAACCCGTTCTTCACAACCGATTCTGCCGCCGCTCTGCGTGCTGCTGAAATTGGTGCAGACGCTTTGTTCAAGGGCACGCAGGTTGATGGTATTTACAGCGCCGACCCGAAGAAGGATCCGTCTGCCACGCGTTTCGACCGTCTGACACACAAGGAAGTGCTGGATAAAGGTCTGGCCGTGATGGATGTGACAGCAGTGGCTCTGGCACAGGAAAACCGCATTCCGATCGTGGTTTATTCCATTCATGAAGCTGGCGGCTTTGCGCAGATTTTGCAGGGCAAAGGCCGCAGCACGGTTGTGACAGACGCCTGATAAGTAACGGTTCCTGAATTGAATCTGTGTGTGTACACAGATTCAATTCAGCAAAGCTTTGATTTTGTGCTTATCATTTGCGTCAAGCTGTTCTAAACAAAAAGCGAATTGTGTGGTCCGAAACCTGTTTCCGACTATCAGGCAGTATTATGCGCTGTAAAAGCGCAAGATGTTTGGTGTACGCCCAAGGAGAGATATTATGAGCGACGCTCTGGATGTAAACGATCTGAAACGCCGTATGGATGGCGCGATTCAGTCCTTCAAACATGATTTGGGTGGTCTGCGTACCGGACGCGCTTCGGCAAGCCTTCTGGAGCCGCTGACGATTGAAGCTTATGGTTCGACCATGCCGATCAATCAGGTGGCGCAGATTACTGTTCCTGAAGCCCGTATGCTGTCTGTATCCGTTTGGGACAAGAGCATGGTCGGTGCGGTTGAACGTGCAATTCGTGACAGCGGTTTGGGTCTGAACCCGATCACTGACGGTATGACACTGCGTGTGCCGCTGCCGGAACTGAACGAACAGCGCCGTAAGGAACTGGTTAAAATTGCGAACCAATATGCTGAAGGTGCTAAAGTTGCCGTTCGTCATGTGCGCCGCGATGGTATGGATCAGTTGAAGAAACTGGAAAAAGACGGCACCATCAGTCAGGATGACAGCCGCAGCCTGTCTGACAAAGTGCAGAAAATGACCGACGAAACCATTGTAGAAGTTGATAAGCTTCTGGTTTCTAAAGAAGCGGAAATTATGCAGGTCTAAGGCACCATTCGCCCGATCGGGCGCATAAAGGTCGCTCTAAACTGTAAGAACAGGCATCAGAGTGGTTCAGTATCAATTAACCACTCTGATATCTGAGACTGCCGTATATCTCCGGTGAAAAGAATATATCCGCGAATGCGCATAGTGAATGCCGGAGTGGCCGTGCAAAAGACATTTTGCGGATTCTATTGTAGTACAGAATAATTATGCATGTTGTTGCTGGTTGCAGTCTGATGCTGATAATTATCTAAGTTCTTAAACCGGATAAGCATGGCGCCTGACGGCAGCCGTTTTGTCAAAAAAAGGAATATGCCTGAATGTCCGATCCGCGCCACATCGCCATTATTATGGATGGCAATGGTCGTTGGGCTAAAGCGCGCGGTCTGCCGCGTGTTGCCGGTCATAAAGCGGGTGTGGATGCTCTGCGCGGCATTGTGCGTGCTGCAGGGGATAAAGGGCTGGAATTTCTTACCCTCTTTGCATTTTCTTCCGAGAACTGGTCACGTCCGAATTCCGAAGTCACGGAACTGATGGGACTGCTGAAGCTGTTCATCCGCCGTGATCTGAATAAGCTTCACAGTCAGAATGTCCGTGTGCGCATTATCGGCGCGCGTGATGATCTTGCCTCTGATATTTGTGCGCTTCTTAATGAAGCCGAGAAATTAACTGCAGCTAATAGCGGCCTGACCCTTGTGATTGCCTTTAACTACGGGGCGAGGGACGAACTGGCGCGCGCAATGCGTCAGATTGCCGAAGCTGTTGCGGCAGGGCAGATGAAGCCGGATGCGATCACGGCTGAAATGATTTCTGAAAGACTTGATACAGCAGATATTCCGGATCCTGACCTGATTATCCGTACCAGCGGTGAAATGCGGCTGTCTAACTTCCTGCTCTGGCAGGCGGCTTATTCAGAATTTCTGTTCGCCCCGGAATATTGGCCGGATTTCAAGCCTGCGCATTTATTCGCAGCGATTGATGAATATCGGAAGCGGGTTCGCCGTTTCGGCGGGCTGGAAGCTGACGACATGCAAAATCTGTCCGGTGAAACTGAAGTCGTGCCTTTGCGGCATAATGCGGGTTAGGTGCAAGCTGTGCGTATCAGCTTTGCCGGATCATAAATAGACAGGCTTAGGGGCGAGGGTTTTCGTGTCCAATCTTCAATTGCGTATCATGACGGCAGCAGTGCTTGCGCCCGTTACAATTCTGCTGATCTGGCTGGGCGGTATGAGCTTCCGTGTACTGGCTGTCGTGATTGGCTTCGCGATTTTCTATGAGTGGACAACCCTGAGCGCTTCGAAGCAGACACGTTCCGGTCTGACAGCAGGTTGGGCGGTACTCTCGGTGGCTGCGGGGCTTATGCTGATACAGGTTCCGGCAATCCAGATTCTGGCCATTATCGCAGCCGGCGCGGTTTTCCTGATTCAGCGCTCTAACTGGACGGCGGCAGGGCTGATCTATGCCGGTGTGCCGATGGTCTGTCTGGCGGTCCTGCGTGGCGAAACGGCATCGGGTCTGATTGCAATTATTTATCTCTTCGCACTGGTCTGGGCGACAGATATTTTTGCGTATTTCACTGGTCGCAGTCTTGGAGGGCCGAAGCTGGCTCCACGTTTTTCTCCGAATAAAACATGGTCCGGCGCAATTGGCGGCGTCGTTGCGGCAATGATTGCTGCGGCGGCAGTCAGCTATTTCAGTTTTGACCGCGTGAAATATCCGATGGTTATTCTGGCTATTGCACTCTCGGTTGCCTCGCAGATGGGCGATCTCGGAGAATCGTGGGTCAAGCGTCGTTTCGGAGCCAAGGATTCCGGTAAGCTGCTGCCGGGGCATGGCGGAGTGATGGATCGGGTGGATGGTCTGATTGTTGCGGCTGTCATGCTCTATATTATCGGCGCTCTGGTGACAGGGCCGGATTCGCCCTCAGCAATGTTTATCGGCATTGTTTTGCAGCCTTTGTAAGTACCGCTGCGATAAAAGCATATTTTGAGATTTTGAATTACGGGAGTTAGAGTTTTGGGTGATCCCCTTGCATATTTATTCGGCGGCGACAGTCTGCTGGTTGGTACATTACTTCCGTTTATTCTCGTTCTGGCCGTTGTTGTTTTTGTTCATGAGATGGGACATTTTATTGTCGGCCGTTTGTGCGGTATCGGCGTTCAGGCTTTTTCTATCGGCTTCGGGCCGGAGCTGATCGGCTATACGGCACGTAACGGCACACGCTGGAAACTCTGTGCGATTCCTCTTGGCGGCTATGTGAAATTTGCCGGTGATATGAATGCCGCCAGTGCGCCGGACGGCGAGGGTTTGTCCGCTATGACTGAAGCCGAGCGCAAAGTTGCTTTTGCGACGCAACCGGTCTGGAAGCGGGCAGCAACGGTTTTTGCAGGCCCTGCATTCAATTTTCTGCTGACAATTGCCATTCTGAGCTTTTTCTTTGCCAGCTACGGACGCCTTGTTGCTGATCCGACAATTGCAGAGGTTAATGAAGGCAGTCCTGCCGCTGTGGCAGGCTTTAAACCGGGTGACCGTTTCATCAATGTGGAAGGTACGCAGATCAATACTTTTGCCGATGTGCAACGTATTGTGAACGGACGCAGCGGTGATGAGCTGTCTTTTACGGTTGAACGCGACGGGCAGGAAATCAACCTGAAAGCTGTTCCTGAAATTATGGAGCAGACTGATGCACTGGGTAATAAAATCAAGCTCGGTGTGATCGGTGTGACGATCACCAAAGACACAGGCAACTACCGCAAGGTCGAGTATTCATCGCTCGAATCGGTGGGTGAGGCTGTGGCCGAAACAGGGCATATCATCAGCCGTACCGGCACTTTTATGAAGAGACTGGTAATGGGACGTGAAGATAAATGTCAGCTGGGCGGGCCCGTAAAAATTGCTAATATGGCGGGACAAGCGGCGCAACACGGCTTCGAATGGCTGGTTCAGCTGATTGCAATGTTGTCGGTTGGCATTGGATTGTTCAATTTATTTCCACTTCCCCCTCTTGATGGCGGGCATCTGGTGATTTATGCGGGAGAGGCTGTTTTGGGACGTCCTGTTCCGGTAGCAGTACAGGAATTATTCTTCAGGCTTGGTTTCTTTGTCGTTCTCGGCTTTATGGGATTCGTCTTTTACAATGATCTCTTTGGCTGCTAATCTGAACCGGGCAAGGCTCAAGCTGTTGAATTGAAACATTAACGAATTGTGTAAAATACGAGGGGATTATACAAGAAAAGCAATAATCTGTTTACCATGCTATTGGATTTGCGTGGCACCTGTGCCACGTTCGGGAATGAAGTAAACAGATTTTAATAGTGAAGCTTGCTTGTATATGAAAACTGGTTATTACAGTTTGCATTATGCGCTATTTTCCCGGATTACGGCCCGGGGCAACGAAACGAAGGTTAAATAGACCTATGACGGCAAATTCAAAGTTCTTTGGTGCTGCTTCTGCGGTCGCTATGTCGGTAGCAATGGTTGCTGCCGGAACGTCAGCGATCTCATTTGCTACTGTGAGTGTTGCACAGGCAGCAGTCGTTAGTCGTATTGACGTTCGCGGTAACAAGCGGGTTGATGCATCGACAATTCGTGGTGCCATCGGCATTAAGCCTGGCAAGTCATTCACCAATACCGATATTGATGCGGCTGTAAAAAGCCTTTTCAATATGGGCTTGTTCTCTGATGTTCGTATCAGCCAGTCGGGCGGTGCACTTGTTGTCACTGTTTCCGAGTTCTCGGTTGTTAACAACGTACTCTTCCAGGGTAACAAGAAGGTCAAGGATGCTGACCTCGGTCGTGCAGTGGAGCTGAAGGCACGTAGTCCTTTTGATCCTGCACAGATGGAATCAGATCGTCAGGCCATTATTCAGGCTTACCGCAATGTTGGCCGCAGCGACGCTGTTGTGAACGCCCGCACGGTTGATCTCGGTCAGGGTCGTGTAAACGTTGTTTATGAAATCACTGAAGGCGGCCGTACAAAAATCGCCAATATCGATTTCGTAGGTAATGAGGCTTTCGGCGGTCGTCGTCTGCGTGACGTGATCTCCACCAAGCGCACCAATCCTTTGTCATGGCTGACACGCGGCGATATTTACAGCGAAGATCGTCTGCAGGCAGATGAAGAAGCGCTGCGTCGTTTCTACTACAACCGTGGTTATGCTGACTTCCGCGTGATTTCGTCCAATGCGGTTCTGGATCCTGCGACAAACGAATATACAATCACCTTCACTGTTGAAGAAGGTCAGCGTTATACATTCGGCGATGTTCAGGTTGAAAGCTCAATCGCCGGTGTTGATACTGAAGCGCTTAGCGGTATGCTGAAGACCCGCGCAGGTAAAGTTTACAGCGCCAACGACGTTGAAAAGTCGGTTGAAGCTGTAACTGAGCGCGTTGCCGGCAGCGGTTATGCCTTTGCTAAGGTTGAGCCACGCGGCGATCGTAACTTTGAAAACCGCACAATCTCGGTCGTTTATAACGTGGAAGAAGGTCCGCGCGCTTACGTGCAGCGTATCGAAATCCGCGGTAACGATAAGACCCGTGACTACGTTATCCGTCGTGAATTCGACATGGGCGAAGGCGATGCTTTCAACCAGGTTATGATTACACGCGCCAAGCGTCGTCTCGAGGCTCTGGACTTCTTCCAGACAGTTAATATCTCGACCGCTCAGGGTTCTGAGCCGGATCAGGTTGTGCTGATCGTTGATGTTGTTGAAAAGCCTACAGGTGAGTTCTCCATCGGTGCAGGTTATACATCGGGTGGTGAAACACCGGGTGCTTCGGTTGAAGGTTCGGTTGCAGAGCGTAACTTCCTTGGCCGTGGTCAGTATATCCGTATCGGTGCAGGTGCCGGTCAGGATGATGCCCGTAACTATTCGTTCTCGTTCACCGAGCCTTACTTCCTCGGTCAGCGCGTTTCTGCAGGCTTCGATATTTTCCGCAAATCGTACCGTGTTAAAGACCAGTATGACGTAGAACAGACCGGTGGTACGATCCGTTTTGGCCTGCCGATTACTGATAACTTCGGTGCGAGCATCGGTTATAATCTGGTTCAGGAAAAGTATAAGCTGCGTGGTAATGATCTTGATGGTCTTTATGATCCAGCTGATCCGTCCAAGGGCACAAACAAAGAATGGCTTTATGCTCCGGCTTTGATTGAAGCTGCAGACCAGAGCCCATGGATTAGGTCGTCGATTTCTTATGCTCTGACCTATAATACGATCGATAACCCGAACAACCCGCATGATGGTATTTATGCGCGTTTCGGTCAGGAATTTGCTGGTCTCGGCGGTGATGCCAAGTTTATTAAGACAACTGCAAAAGCAAGCTATTATAAGACCTTGCTGCAGGAAGCTGATGTTGTTGGTGTGCTGACTGCCGGTGGTGGTTATATTCATGCCTTCAACGATGATGGTGTTCGTATCTTTGATATGTTCAAAGGTAACACTGACATGATCCGCGGCTTTAAATATAACGGTATCGGTGCTTATCAGGATGCTAAGAACGGTGACCGTTACTGGCTCGGTGGCACAACTTACTTCAACGCCAGCGCTGAAGTTCAGTTCCCGATGCCGGTTGTTCCGGAAAGCCTTGGTATCCGTGGTGCGTTCTTCGCAGATGCTGCAACGCTCTATGGTAACAAGACTGAAGGTGCAATTGGAACCGGCAGTGCACTGCGAGCTTCGGCTGGTGTAAGTCTGATGTGGGCTTCTCCTTTCGGTCCGCTGCGCTTTGACTATGCTATTCCTATTAAGAAAGAAGATTCCGACAAAGTTCAGAACTTCAATTTTGGTATGTCGAGCAAGTTCTGATAAATTTGCTTTTTCCTGAGGCGTAATCTCTGAAAAGAAGATCCGCCTCAGGAGAGAAAGTATGTTGATGGCAGATCCTGTATTTTATACGCTGTCCTGTGCACTCAACGTCGCTGATATTGCTCAATTTACCGGTTCCGAATTGCTGACAAAGCAATATGCCGACCGGAAAATTGAGCATTTGGCGTCTTTGGATAATGCAACACCGGATTCCCTTGTTTTCCTTGAAGGTAAGAAAAACGAAGCTGCTCTGAGATCGCTCAAAGCAGCCGCTGTGCTATGTGCAGAAGCGCAGGCATCTCTGATTCCTGAAGGTATTGCTGTTCTGGTCAGCCGTTCTCCACAAAGAGATTTTGCTGCTGTCGGCCGAAAGCTCTATGAACAGGCTGTGCATCCGCGCTCATTGCTGGGCGTTCCTGGTATTTCTGAAAATGCCACGATTCATCCGACTGCCGAGATTGAAGGCGATGTTACGATCGAGCCGGGCGCTGTTGTTGGCGCCGGTGTATCTATCGGTTCCGGTACAACAATCTGTGCGAATAGTGTAATTGGCGCGGGCTGTAAAATTGGCCGCGATTGTATCATTGCGCCGAATGTTTCCCTGACCTATGCGCTGATCGGTAACCGCGTTTATCTGCATCCGGGTGTGCGCATCGGGCAGGATGGTTTCGGTTATGTGCCGGGTCCTGCAGGACTTGAAAAAGTGCCGCAGCTCGGTCGCGTCATCATTCAGGATGGTGTGGAAATCGGTGCGAATACGACGATTGATCGCGGCTCATTGAGCGATACTGTGATCGGTGAGGGTACCAAGATCGATAATCTGGTGCAGGTTGCTCATAATGTTAAAATCGGGCGGCATTGCGTAATTGCCGCTCATACCGGTATTTCCGGTAGTGTGACCATCGGTGATATGGCAATGATCGGCGGCCGTGTCGGTCTTGCAGATCATATCAATATCGGCTCACGCGTGCAGATTGCTGCCGCGAGTGGTGTGATGAATGATATTCCCGATGGTGAGAGATGGGGTGGTCTGCCTGCCAGACCGCTGAAGCAGTGGTTCCGCGATATTGCGACGTTGCGTAGTATCGGTCAAAGTAAGAAGGAGAAATCCTGATATGAGTGAGAATGTTGAGCAGAACAGCCTTGGTTCAGCAGATATTCAGAAGTTGCTGGCAGTTCTGCCGCATCGTTATCCGTTTCTACTGATTGATCGTATTGTCGATATTGACGGTGACGATTCTGCGACCGGTATCAAAAATGTGACATTCAATGAACCACATTTTACTGGACATTTTCCTGCGACCCCTATTATGCCCGGTGTATTGATTATTGAAGCGATGGCGCAGACCGCCGGTGCGATTTCAATGCTCAAAATGGGCCTTGAAAATGCAGGAACCGTATTTTTGCTGACAATTGATAATGCAAAATTCCGTCGTCCTGTTGTTCCGGGTGATCGGATGTTGCTTCGCGTTAAAAAAGTGAAGCAGCGCGGAAATATTTCAAGATTTGCATGTGTCGCTGAAGTTGACGGCGTTAAGGTTGCCGAAGCGGATGTCTCTGCAATGACCGGTGCATAAGCAGACTGTCTGTTACAGGCGATCCTGCAATACAAATACATTAATTTTCAAAGTCCGGTTCGGGCTTTGATATAACTGAAGAAAAAGCGTGATTTGAATGCGTGAAACCTCTATTCACCCGACAGCCTGCGTTGAACCGGGCGCTAAACTTGGTCAGGGTGTTTCTGTCGGCGCTTTCTGCCATATTGAGGTAGGCGCAGAGATTGGTGATAACAGCGAGCTGATGAGCCACGTTGTTGTTACAGGGTTTACGACTCTTGGTGAAAATGCCAAAGTTTTTCCGCATGCTATTCTCGGTTGTGAGCCGCAAAACGGTAAGCATAAAGGTGGCCACACCAAGCTGCTGGTCGGTAAAAATGCGATGATCCGCGAAGGCGTGACTATGCATCGCGGATCCGATACCAGCCGCGGCTATACCAATGTCGGCGATAATTCCACATTCCTCGCTTATGCCCATGTCGCCCATGATTGCGATGTCGGTAATCACGTTACTTTTGCGAATAATGTGATGATCGGCGGCCATTGTGAAATCGGCGATCATGCAATTCTCGGTGGCGGCGCTGCTGTGCACCAGTTTGTCCGCGTCGGCCATCATGCCTTTGTTGGCGGTATGGCGGCTGTTGTGCAGGATGTTATTCCGTTTGGCATGGCCATTGGCGTTCATGCGCATCTTGGTGGCCTCAATATCATTGGCATGAAGCGTTCCGGTCTGGAACGCAAAGAAATCCATGCTGTGCGCCGTGCAACACGTATGCTGTTTGACCGTACGAAACCGGTGAAAGAGCGTGTGGAAGACGTGCGCATAGAGTTTGCAGATTCACCGGCTGTGGGTGATCTGATTGCTTTCATCACGGCCGATGCCAAGCGCAGCTCGTTCACGACACCGCTTTTGCATGGCAAGCACGGTCATATTGAAGATCATTCATAATATGACGAAGAGTGCTGTTTCTGTCCGGGCCGTAGATGCTGAAGCCAGAACCGCTATTATTGCCGGTAACGGGCTCTTGCCACAGGTTGTGGCAGAAGCTCTTGAAAAGAAAGGCAATCCGCCCTTTGTCATTTGTCTGAAGGGCGAGGCGGATGAAAGCCTCAAACGCTTTGAACATGAAACTGTTTCAGTGGTGGAATTCACCCGTCTGATTAAGGCACTGAAACAAGCCGGTGCGAAGAATGTTATTCTGGCGGGCGGTGTCCGTCAGCGCCCGCATTTAAGCGATATACGTTTAGATATGACAACCATCCGTGCTCTGCCGCGGGTGATTAAGGCATTGGGCAAAGGCGATGATGCCTTGCTTCGTGCTTTTATCGGGCTTCTGGAATCCTACGGTTTCAATATGGTCGGTGCACATCAGATTGTGCCCGATATTCTGGCACCGGCAGCATCTGTGCTGACTGTGGTTAAGCCGGATAAAAAAGAACAGCATAATATCGATATTGCACGCGAAGCCGCCTTCATATTGGGCAAGCTGGATGTCGGGCAGGGTGCCATTGCTACCGGCGGTCGTGTTGTGGCGCTGGAAGGCGCTGAAGGCACCGACAATATGATTGAGCGTGTGCGCCAGTTGCGTCAGGAAGGCCGCATCCCGCGTCAGGGCGGTGTGCTGGTTAAATGCGCCAAGCCTGCGCAGGATGAACGGGCTGATCTGCCGACAATCGGTATTGATACGGTGACCAATATTGCAGCCGCAGGGCTTGCAGGTATCGCTATTGAGGCTGGCCGTACTGTGATGTTGTCCTATCATGACACAGTTCAATCCGCCGATGCTCAGGGCTTGTTTCTTGTTACTTTCGACAGTCCGCGCGAATAATTTTTCAAAACCTGTATAGCTCTGCCGCTGTTCAGCAACTATGCTGCAGCTCTTGCAGCCGAAGCGCATTCGTTTAATCGGGCGTAGGGTAAAGCATTGCACAGTTAAATCGATTCTGTTTGACGATAATGCCAACGCGACCAACTAAAGAGATAATACGGTTCCAATGATTTTGCTCTGACCGGAACCACTTTAATCCAAAGGATGCCGGTTTGAATATGAGTGAAAAACTTCCGTTGAAAATTGCTGTTGTAGCCGGTGAAGAATCCGGAGATTTGCTTGGAGCAGATCTTGTGGATGCGCTGCGTACTAAAACGGATCGTCTGATCAGCCTCGTGGGCGTTGGCGGCACTCATTTGCAACAGCGCGGATTGCAGAGCCTGTTTGATCCTGATGAGATTGCGCTGATGGGGATTGGAGCAGTGCTGGCGCGGTTGCCGAAGCTGATTATGCGGATCAGCCAGACCGCCAAAGCGATTGTAGCTGAAAAGCCGGATTGCCTGCTGATTATCGACAGTCCGGATTTCACCCATCGTGTAGCAAAGAAAGTACGTCAGGCCGATCCGTCGATACCGATCATCAAATATATTGCACCGACGGTCTGGGCATGGCGTCCGCAGCGCGCCAAGGAAATGCGCAAATATATTGATCATGTGCTGACAGTTCTGCCTTTTGAAGTAGAGGTCATGCAGCGTCTCTCAGGTCCGAAATCGACTTATGTCGGGCACAGGCTGAGCAGCTATCAGCCATTGCTGGATATCGCTAAAGCACGGAAAAACCGTAACGCACCGGCAAAAGATGCCGAGAAAACTATTCTGCTTTTACCAGGTTCTCGCCGGTCTGAAATACAGGCTTTGCTCAAAGAATTTGGTACGACACTGCAATTGCTGAATGAACGTAACGGGACTGTTCATGCGATCCTGCCAACACCGGAACGCCATGAAAGCTATGTACAGAACCTGACAAAAGACTGGCCGGTTAAGCCGGTTATTGTTACCGGTGAGGCTGCGAAATGGGATGCCTTTGCCAAAGCCGATGCGGCACTGGCTGCCTCGGGTACCGTATCCCTTGAATTGGCGCTGACCAAAATTCCGGCAGTGATTACTTACAAGGCCGATCTCTTCAGCAGACTATTCATCACGCGGCTGATAACCATCTGGAGCGCATCACTGCCCAATATTATTGATGATACGCCTGTTATTCCCGAATTTTTTAACGAGTTTGTCCGTGCAGGTATGCTGTGCCGCCAGATTGAGGGTTTGCTTGAGGACGGATTGGTGCGGCAGGCACAGATTGATGGCTTCGAGCGGATTATCGCTAAAATGCATACGGATAAGCCCGCCGGTGAAATGGGAGCCGATGTGCTGCTGGAGCTTTTGACGAACAATAACTGATCTGATTTGTTTTACCAATTAAAAAGCCTGCCTCTGAGATCAGAGGCAGGCTTTTTGTTTTCTGTATGTCTTATCTTTTAAAGCATGTCGCGGAAAAGTGGGTACCGGTTTTCCGATAACGACATGCGTAAAAACAAGAAGATAGAGCGAGCGTAGTGGCTATGATTAAACGCGACACGCTCTATCGGATAAGGTGAACAGTGATCCGGCGCTCAATCCATTCAATGATATTACGCAGCACTTCCACAATCGCCAGATAAATGATTGCCGCCCACAGATAGGTCTGGAAATCAAATGTACGGGAATAGGCACGGCGGGTTTCCCCCATCAGGTCATAAACCGTGATGATCGCAACAATAGCGGAGCCTTTAATCATCAGAATGATTTCATTGCCGTAAGGGCGCAGAGCAACAATCAGTGCCTGAGGCAGAATGATCTTGCGGAATGTCTGGAACTTAGACAGGCCGAGCGCATGTGCACCTTCCCACTGGCCTTTTGGCACGCTGATAATTGCACCGCGCAGAATTTCAGCCTGATAGGCGGCTGTATTCAGCGTAAATGCCAGAACCGCGCAATACCATGCTTCGCGGAAGAAACCCCAAAGCCCGATGGTTTCCAGAAACGGGCGGAAGGTTCCCAGGCCGTAATAGATCAGGAAGATCTGCGCCAGCAGCGGTGTACCGCGGAAGAAATACACATAGGCATAGGCGATGCCGCCCAGAATACGGTTATCCGACATGCGGGCGAGTGCAACCGGCAGTGACAGCAAAGCGCCAAGCACAATCGACAGCGCAACCAGAATTAGGGTCGTTTTCAGACCGTTCCAGTAACGCGGCGCATAGGTTTCAACCAGATCAATCTGCCATGAATTATACAGATAGATTGCAAGACCAGCGAAAAGCGCAAGCCAGATAGCAACCAGTATATGACCGGTGATGCGTGCACCTGTCCACGGACGAGGCGGCTCAGCAGGGCGAAAAACGCGATCAGTTTGCATATTGCTTATTGTTGTCATTGACGCACCACGCTTGCTGCCGGCTGTTTGCGGCTGCCTTCAGCCCATTTTTCAATGCGGGCGATAAAGTAAGAAGAGATAATTGCGAGTGCCAGATAGATCAGGCAGGCCACACCGTAGAACAGGAACGGTTCTTTGGTAACGCGCGCAGCAACCGAAGTCTGACGCAGAATATCTGTCAGGCTGATAACCGATACCAGCGATGTATCCTTGAGCAGAACCATCCAGAGATTAGCGAGGCCCGGCAGAGCAATTTTAATCAGCTGCGGGAAGATAATCTTGCGCATGGTCTGAAAATTGGTAAGGCCGATGGCATAAGCGCCTTCATACTGACCTTTAGGAATGGCGCGAAACGCGGACAGGAACACTTCACTGGAGTAGGAAGAGAAAACAAAACCCAGAGCAATCATACCGGCAGCAAAGGCATTGACCTCTACCGAACCCTGAAAGCCGATCAGCGCAAAAACTTTCTGAACCGCAAGAGAGCCGCCGAAATACACCAGAAACAGTGTGAGCAACTCAGGTAATCCGCGGAATATCGTTGTATAAATATTGGAAGCAAGGCGCAGCGATGGCTCAGCCGATTGCTTTCCTAAAGCAACAAGGAAACCGAGTAACAAACCGATTGGCAAAGTGGCAAGCGCCAGTAAAACGGTCGTCAACAGCCCCCATGCTATGCTTAGCCCCCATCCGTCCGGACCAAAGCCAATTAACACAGCATATTTTTCCATTTAGTCTATCCCTGTAAGGACGGGTGGCAAATCCGGTTTGTCACCCGTCAAGATCAGTTTATTAAAATACCGGCCAGACGGGTCTGGCCGGTTTCTTCGGAATTATTCGCCGTAAATGTCGAAATCAAAGTATTTGTCGTTGATTTCTTTATATTTACCGTTGTCACGGATGGCGAGAATAGCTGTGTTGAATTTTTCAACCAGTTCTTCACGACCTTTTTTGATGGCAACACCAACACCCGGACCGTGAATTTCAAGATTCGCCTTCACTGGTCCGACCAGTTTACAGCAGGCGCCTTCCGGTGTTTTCAGCCAGTCAATCAGCGATACGATATTGTCATTCACAGCATCAACACGACCGGCAACCATGTCCATACGGGCTTCATCCGAGCTACCGTAATTGTTGATGGTGCTGTCGGAATAGGTTTGTTCAGAAAACACAGCATGAACAGTTGAGGACTGTACACCGACTGTTTTGCCAGCGAGGTCTTCTTTTGCTGTGCCTTTGATATCAGAATCTTTTGGCACGGCGATTGCTGCAGCAGGATTGTAATATTTATTGCTGAAATCGACCTGTTCTTTACGGGCCGGAGTGATCGACATGGAGGAGATCACAACATCAAGCTTGCCGGACTGAAGGGCGGGGATCATACCATCCCAGTCCTGCACAATGATTTGGCATTTGGCTTTTAATTCTTCGCAAAGCGCGTTGGCGATGTCGATTTCAAAGCCTGCGACCGTGCCGTCAGCCTTGACGAAATTGTAGGGAGGGTAAGCGCCTTCCGAACCGACTTTCAGTGTAAGCTGCTCCTGAGCATGCGCGGATGCGGTCAGTGCTGCAACGGCAGTGATTGTAACCACGCCGGCAGTTGCCAGCCCGCGCAGAGCTTTGCTGAAACGGCGGCTTGCTCCCGTAACTTTATTCATTCTTCAGATACCCCCATAAGACCCATTGTAAGAAGCATTGTTGTTTTTTCTTCTCTTCGCCGGCGTTTTTTTAGCTCATTTTCTTTACGAAGAAAAATTTGTTAACGGTGATATTCCCATCATTCCGGAGTTAAAGGCAAGTATCAAAAATCATGTTTTGCCCGCACGCGGAAAAATAAAGCGCTGGACATGGTTTAAATCATTCTTATGTGCACATAATTTGCCGGTGTCATTGATATAAAATATT
This sequence comes from Ochrobactrum sp. SFR4, assembly GCF_019730395.1. Taxonomy (NCBI): domain Bacteria; kingdom Pseudomonadati; phylum Pseudomonadota; class Alphaproteobacteria; order Hyphomicrobiales; family Brucellaceae; genus Ochrobactrum; species Ochrobactrum sp. SFR4. The sequence goes on from NZ_JAAPBB010000003.1 coordinate 147,727, forward strand.
AAATATCAATATGTTATGTCGATAGTTTAATATTGTGGATTTTGAAAATTTCTTCCGTCTTTATCAGGTGTATGTTCGCAAAATAGTTGTATTTACGACATGCAGGTGGCGGCTTTCAGATGATTATGCATAGGTTGATGTGGTTTTTGCATTAAATCGGAAACGATAACAAAAAACATATAAAAAAGCTGCATCACGAGGATGCAGCTTTAAGAGAGTTTCAGCCGGTAAACCCGCTGATTTCAGAGCATTTCACAGTCAAGTTGGATCAACTTGACACCCGTGACAATGCGACAAACTAAAGAATCTAGAGCGAGCGTAGAAATCCAATCTGGACGCAAACCGCTCTAGTCTGTTTCGGCGCCATAAGCGTCGAATTCAAAATATTTATCGTTGATTTCTTTATATTTGCCGTTTGCGCGAATGGCTTTAATCGCATCATTGAATTTGGCGATCAGTTCAGGATTGCCTTTTTTGAAGGCTACACCTGCACCCGGGCCGTGAATTTCCAGAACCGGAGCCCATGTGCCAACCATTTTGCAGCAGGCGCCGTCTTCGGTTTTCAGCCACTGGGACAGGGTCACGCTGTCATCGCTTGCGGCATCAAGACGGCCATTGGCCAGATCAAGACGATATTCTTCCGCAGTCGGATAGGCTTTGATGGTGCTGTCCGTGAAGGTTTTTTCTGCGTAATTGGCATGGGTTGTGGAGATCTGTACGCCGATGGTTTTACCGGCCAGATCTTCTTTGCTTGTACCTTTGATATCGGTATCTTTCGGAGCAGCAAGACCCGGAGGGGTGTTGTAATATTTGTTGCTGAAATCAACCTGCTTCTTACGCTCATCGGTGATGGACATAGAAGCGATGAAAGCATCAAATTTACCGGCCTGCAGGCTCGGAATAGCGCCATCCCATTCAATGGTGATGAACTTGCATTCAGCTTTCATTTCTTCGCAGAGCGCGCGGCCGATATCCACGTCAAAACCGGATAGCTCGCCGGAAGCGCTAATGAAGTTAAACGGAGGATAGGCACCTTCGGTTGCAATTGTCAGTTTCAAAGGTTCTTGTGCCTGCACTGCTGTGGCAGTCAGGGAAACTGCACCGGTCATGACCATGGCAGACAGCGCGGTTCCGATAATTCTCTTGTAATTTTTCATGTACTTTTCACCCGTTTAACCCATCCAAAAGTTGCAATTATAATGTCAGAACTACAAAGCCGGCTTATTCTAATCGGTTTATTTTTTGCCGGATTCTGACGTAATAATTGTTCGCTGGATATTCCCACCATTTTCGAGAGAAAGGCAAGGGTAAAAAAGCGTTTTAAAACAATGTGAGCAAATGTGAAAATTACTGCTCAGCGGTTTATAAATGTATTTGAAATTGAATTATCGATTTACTATTTTAAATCAATATTTTAATTGTTAAATTTGATGTTTTAATTTTAGTGATTTTTTCGGTTTTCAACTCTCGTTTTCAGTTTCCTTTTTCCAAACCACAGTAATTTTCTACAAAATCGCTGATGGCTGCAATATTATTCAGATCCAGAACCGGTACGCTCTGATCTCTCAATCCTTCATCAGTTGCGATTGCGACGATCGAATATTGCTCTGCATTGAGGGGGATTTGAGTCGGGCTGTCTTTACGCCGGACTTCAATCTTGGGATGTTTATCGTTCTTGTAGCCCTCAACCAATATCAGATCGCAGGGCGCCATACGGCTGACAATTTCCTCAAGCGCAGGTTCCTGAGCATCGCGCAATTCATGCATCAATGCCCAGCGATTGAAAGAAACAATGGCAACCTCAGCCGCGCCGGCCTGACGGTGGCGATAGGAGTCGGTACCTTCTGTATCAATATCGAAACTATGATGGGCATGTTTGATTGTTGAGATTTTATAGCCGCGTCTGGTCAGCTCGCGCACCACACATTCAGCAAGTGTGGTTTTGCCGGAGTTTTTCCATCCGGTGATACCGAAGATTTTCTGTGTCATGATTCACGCTCCTGCCAGCCGCTCATATCCTGCAATTGCCAGGCTGATCTGGCCAGCGCCAGTTCCGTTTGTGTGTTGATATTAAAAAACGGATCAAGACCACTGATTTTATCATTTTCGCTGAAATCTGCATAGGCAACAGTGTGATTATTCGCGAAAACGCGAATGCTGCGTCTTTTAGTTTCCGAGAGCCAGTTTTCCAGTGAGGCAGCCATATTTGCCGGCCACAGTGCAAAGGTCGGATGCGCACCAAAATCCGAACGGGCGAATATAATTGTGTCATCCATAGCTGAGGCTGTGTCCGCCAGAACCTGCGCAAACCGATGCAAAAGATCGGGCGGAAAAAACGGTGTATCTGCGGCCACACTCATCACATGGCTGCAACCAAGCTGGCTTGCATAATGACAACCGGCGAGAATACCGGCCAGCGGGCCGCTGTTGAGCCATTTCCCGTCATTGATAACGGGATAGCCGAAACTTGCGAAAAAGGCGGGATCGCTATTGGCGCTGATAATAATCTGATCGGTTTGTGGCTTCAAACGCGCACATACCTGATGAAGAATTGTATGGTCACCGAGCGGACGCAGGGATTTGTCACCGCCACCGAGGCGCTGGCTGCTGCCGCCTGCCAGAATAAGTCCCAAAACATTTTTACCTGTCAGCACTTGTTTGCCGGTAGATATGATTGGGACAGACATGACTGACGCACCTTTGACTGAAAAACCGGACTTCAGGGGGAAATACTGCTTCCGGCATTTTGCCGGCGCAACTCTCTGCGCATCCGGTAGCCCGTAATTGCTTCACGATAAAGCATATAGCAACCGCTGGCGACCACGATTGCTGAGCCGATCAGCGTATTTTGATCCGGTATCTGGTTGAATACAATATAGCTCAGCGCGATTGCCCAAAGCAGACTGGTATAACGAAACGGCGAAGCAAAGGACATGTCACCGGCGCGGGTGGCAAGAATAATGCAGTGATAGCCGATAATGAGCAGCACGGCAGCAATGCTGACATGGATAATGTCTGCAGTGGTTGGCTGCACCCAGCCGGTATCTGTCTGCATGATAATGAAGCCGGTAATGGTAATCATAATCGAAGTCATGGCAGAAATCAGAATGGTGGGGATTTGCATATTGATGCGTCGGGTAGAGAGGTCGCGCATGGCAGTAAAGCAAACACCGACAAGCAACAGCAGGGCATAGGCATTTATTCCATTACCGGAGCCATCACCACCGGGGCGGATGATAATCAATACGCCGATAAAACCGATACCTATCGACAACCAGCGTCTCCAGCCGACTTTTTCACCGAGAAACAGTACTGCACCAAGCGTTACTGCTAATGGCACGGCCTGATAGACGGATGAGACAAATGCGAGCGACAGATGTGTGAGCCCCACCAGATAGAAGGTTGTTGCGCCGACTTCGCCAAAACCGCGCAGGATGGTGACTTTGTCCAATGCATCACGCCAACGGCTGAGCACGCCTTGTCGGGCGGCAATAAAGGCTAACAGGAGAATGCATAATAATCCGCGCATAAACATGAACTGCCCGAGATTGAGCGTCTGCGTGGAATATTTGGTCAGAGCATCGCCGATGGCGAAGACTCCCATGCCGAGCATCATATAAAGGCTGGAGCGGATATTAGCTGAAAGTGCCACGGTCATATTCCTGCAGGAAAAGCTGAAGAGCCTTTCATTTAGAGCGACGCCGCTCTAAATTTTTGTTTTGTCGCATTGTCCTTCGCAAAACCGCTTCGCACTTTTGCTGAAATGCATTTATGCCGGACTTATAACAAGTATTTATGCGACATGGTCACCCGTTTGCGTCATGCGCGGCAAAATAATGATATAAAAATCAAGATAATGCCGGTTTGTGGTTTGGGGTGTGTCGTGAGCGCATCGCAGCGGGCGTTCAATGCGTTTATTAAACGCCGGAATGCTTTAACCGCCGGTGACACTCATATGGCGTGAGACGGCAGGGCGGTTATGTCGCCGGTCAATGATGAAGTCATGGCCTTTTGGCTTGCGCAGAATTGCATAGTCGATCGCGTCCGACAGCAGTGCATTGTCAGTGCTTGCCCGCAACGGTTCGCGCAGATCGGCCGCATCTTCCTGACCAAGGCACATATAAAGCGTGCCGGTGCAGGTGATACGCACACGGTTGCAGCTTTCGCAGAAATTATGGGTCATTGGTGTGATGAAGCCGAGGCGACCGCCGGTTTCCGCAATCTGTACATAGCGGGCAGGGCCGCCGGTCTGATAAGGAATGTCGGTCATCGTGAACTGACGGGCAAGTGAAGCGCGCAGCATGGAGAGCGGCAAATATTGATCAGTGCGGTCGAGATCAATCTCGCCCATCGGCATGGTTTCAATCAGCGTCATATCCATACCGCGACCATGCGCCCAGCGCAGCATGTCCGGAACTTCATGGTCATTGAAACCTTTGAGAGCAACAGCATTAAGCTTGATATGCAGACCGGCTTTTTGCGCTGCATCAATTCCGCGCAGAACCTGCGCCAGATCACCCCAGCGGGTAATCGTTTTGAACTTTTCCGCATCCAGCGTGTCGAGAGAAACATTGATGCGTTTGATACCGCAGGCGGCAAGCTCTTCCGCATAACGTGAAAGCTGCGAACCGTTGGTGGTCAGTGTCAGTTCATCAAGCCGGTCAGCCTCAATATGACGCGACAGGCTGCTAATGAGATGCATGATGTTTTTACGTACCAGCGGTTCACCGCCGGTGAGACGAATTTTGCGTACGCCTTTATCAATAAAAGTTGAACAGAGACGGTCGAGTTCTTCCAGCGATAACAGATCTTTCTTCGGCAGAAAGGTCATATGTTCGGCCATGCAATAGGTGCAGCGGAAATCACAGCGGTCAGTCACAGAGACGCGCAAATAGGTAATTGCCCGCCCGAACGGGTCAATCATCGGCGCGTTAGACGTGGTTTTACTGCTGTTTTGTGCTGCTATATTCATATTTCCGTATGCCGGTTCGCTCAAATATCACTTCTATATAAGAGAGATAAGTTCAACATATGGCACTGTCCAGTTGCATTATGTCACGCATGGGGAGAGGTGACGCGCAAACAAGCTCTTGTCCTGATTCTGTTCTGCGATTACCACAGAGTCAGATATGAATATGGTGGATCTTGAAATGAGCGATATCTGGCCGGAAGAACTTCGGGTTTCCCAAGACCGGAAAACCCTGTCTGTGACATTCAACAACGGGCATAATTATTCATTCCCTGCGGAAATGCTGCGCGTATTGTCGCCGTCTGCTGAAGTACAGGGACATTCACCGGAGCAACGCGTGACGGTGCCGGGTAAGATCAATGTTGGTATTATGAAGATTGATCCGGTCGGCAATTATGCGGTGCGCATCACTTTTGATGATATGCATGATACCGGCCTCTTCACATGGATTTATCTGCATCAGCTGGGCGAAGAATATGAAACCCGCTGGCAGGGCTATCTTGATGAGCTGAAAGAGAAAAATCTCAGCCGCGAACCGAAGTTTCACTAAGGCAGTTTTGAGACAAAAGTGGATACCGCCTTCGCGGGAAACATAGTTCGCCGGACTATGTTTTTATTCCCGCTACGATCCGTTCGAAACTGCGTAATACTAAAAACAAAAAAGCCGGAGTTTTCTCCGGCTTTTTTTGTTTGACCTTATGACAGGTTCAGTTCCTTGAAGAAGTCATTGCCCTTGTCATCGATGACGATGAAAGCAGGGAAATCTTCAACTTCAATACGCCAGATGGCTTCCATGCCGAGCTCGGCATATTCAACCACTTCGACTTTCTTGATGCAGTCCTGAGCCAGACGTGCGGCTGGGCCGCCGATGGAGCCGAGATAGAAACCGCCGTGCTTGGCGCAGGCATCACGTACTTGACGGGAGCGGTTGCCTTTAGCCAGCATCACCATGGAGCCGCCGAAAGACTGGAACTGGTCAACATAGGAATCCATGCGGCCGGCAGTTGTCGGGCCGAAGGAACCTGATGCGTAACCGGTTGGGGTCTTGGCAGGGCCTGCATAATAAATCGGATGATTTTTAAAATAATCCGGCATGCTTTCGCCGTTTTCGAGACGCTCGCGGATTTTCGCATGTGCCAGATCGCGTGCCACAATGATGGAGCCGGTCAGTGACAGGCGGGTTTTCACCGGATGCTGCGACAGGGTTTTGAGAATCTCTGCCATTGGCTGGTTGAGATCGATTTTCACCACACTGTCAGAGAGCTTGGCTTCATCAATGTCAGGCATATATTTCGCCGGATTGGTTTCCAGTTTTTCTAGGAAGATACCGTCTTTGGTGATCTTGCCTTTAGCCTGACGGTCAGCCGAGCAGGAAACGCCCAGACCAATCGGCAGCGATGCGCCGTGGCGCGGCAGACGGATAACACGCACATCATGGCAGAAATATTTACCACCAAACTGGGCACCCACGCCGAGAGACTGGGTGAGTTTGTGGATTTCCTGTTCCATTTCCAGATCGCGGAATGCATGGCCGTCTTCCGAGCCTTTGGTTGGCAGACTGTCGAGATAGCGGGTGGAAGCAAGTTTAACAGTCTTGAGATTCTGTTCAGCCGATGTGCCGCCGATGACAATCGCCAGATGGTATGGCGGGCAGGCCGATGTGCCGAGTGTCAGGATTTTCTCTTTGAGAAACTCGATCATGCGGTCATGAGTCAGCAGGGAAGGTGTGCCCTGAAACAGGAATGTCTTATTGGCTGAGCCGCCGCCTTTGGCGACAAACAGGAATTTATAGGCGTCTTCGCCTTCCTGATAAATGTCGATCTGTGCAGGCAGGTTGTTCTTGGTGTTCTGCTCTTTGAACATTTCCAGCGGTGCCAGCTGGGAGTAGCGCAGGTTCTTTTTGAAATAGGCATCCATCACACCGGAACCCAGCGCGCTTTCATCGCCACCCTCAGTCCATACACGGCGGCCTTTTTTACCCATAATGATCGCGGTGCCGGTATCCTGACACATTGGCAGAACACCACCGGCGGCAATATTGGCATTTTTCAGAAGATCATAGGCAACGAAGCGGTCATTATCGGTCGCTTCCGGATCTTCCATAATATTGCTGAGCTGCTGCAGGTGGCCGGGACGCAGCAAATGGTTGATATCGGCAAAAGCAGCCTCGGCCAGCAAGCGCAGACCTTCCGGTTCAACGGTCAGAACTTCCTGACCTTTGAATGTATCAACCGAAACATGCTCGGATGTCAGTTTACGATAGGGGGTTGTATCCTCACCAAGCGGAAACATTCCGGTATTCAATTGCTCAGCCATATATCACCTTGTTCGCCGGTTTTGCCGCTGAGATTTCAGCAGGCAGCCGGTCAGACGTAAGTTATCAGATGACGGGCTTTTAACGCTTGTGACCGCTATTGCCACTGCGGCAGATTGATCTTTTTCTAAGATTTGGCGGGAGAAGAGGCTTTGATCGCTAAAATTATATTTATTGTTAAAAGTTTCTAAATCACAATGGCGCACATTATTGGGAATGAATCATTGCGGTGCCGGATCATTTCGCCGGCGGCTGCCTGCATAGCTTGTTTTGCTCGAGAGCTGACGGACAGATATGACTATTTCACTGAAATCCTTTCCCTTGATCGTAAGTTCCTCCATGCGCAATGCATTTTTTACAACGGCTATCACTGCTGTTGCCGGTATTTCTGTGCTGGCTCCGGTTCAGCAGGCCAATGCGGCCAGCAATCTGATGGACTTGTTCCGTGAGAAGCGCGAGGCGCGTGAAATGCAGCGCCAGCAGTTACAACAGCAGCCTGTTCAGCAGATACCGCAAGCCACAGGAGCAGCACGGACGGTCAAACCTGCCGCTGCCGCGCAACCTGCCAAAACCGTAACTGCGCCCGTTAAGACTGTTGCGGTCAAAGGGCCGCAGACTTACGACTACAAACCTGAAAAGCTGGTGAAAGTGGATTTCACCGCTGTTGATATGCAGTTGACCGCAGCCATTTCTGAAAAAGAAGGTGGCATGCTGCCGTCTGCTCTTTATGCTGAAGCTGCTAACTTTATCAGTACTCTGCCGCAGCGTGCCGGTGGGCTGATTAATCCGGTTGCCAAAAAGACCGTAGCGCAAACAGACACAGCTTTGGTAACTGCTGTTCTGGATGCGATTAAAGCCACGGATGTTAAGGCTGAACAGTCCGTTGCCGAGGCAATTGTGTCCTTCTACGCAACCGAGCAGGCACTTCTGTGGTCTGATGGTCTGAATGTTTCTTCCCGCGCTGAAGATGTGCTGGCGCTGTTCGAACGGGCAGAAGAAGATGGGCTGGTTCCTGCTGAATATGCGGTGAAAGTGCCTGATCTGGAATTTGACGCTGCGCAAAAAGATCAGCGTATTCGTGAAATGGCGGCGTTTGAAATCAATCTGACTGCACGGGCATTGCGCTATGCGCTGGATGCCGGTGAGGGGCGGGTGATCGCCAATCGTCTGAGTGGTTTCCATGATTTGCCGCGCAATCGTATCAAGCCGGAACTGGTACTGAAAACTCTGGAAGATGCATCTGATCCGGCAGAAGTGCTTAGCAGTTTCAATCCGCAAAACAGCTATTATCAGAAGCTGAAAGCGCAGCTGGCTTCGATGAAGCCGGAAACAAAAAACACTGTGCGTATTGCCGCGGATACGCTGATTAAACCGGGGCAGGACAATGCGGAACTGCCTAAAATTTTGGCGCTGATCGTACAAAAAGCACCAGCCGGTTATCTGAATAGCTATCAGGAGATGTTTGACCGTCACAAGGACGGGACACTTTATGATCCTGAATTGGTGGCCGCAGTTAAAGATTATCAGAAACTGATGGGTAAAACGCCGGATGGTGTGATCGGCAGTGCTACAATCTCTGCTTTGCAGGGCGAAACATCTTCAGTCAAACGCGAGCGTATTCTCTATGCAATGGAACGCCTGCGCTGGCTGCCGCGCGATTTCGGTCAGCGCTATGTTTTCGTCAATCAGCCTGCCTATCGTGCGCAATATTTCGATCAGGGCAAAGAGCAGCTGGCAATGGATGTGGTGATCGGTTCACCGCGCAACCAGACGCATTTCTTCTATGATACAATCAGCACTGTGGTGTTTAACCCGTCATGGGGGGTGCCGCGCTCTATTGTGATGAATGAGATGATGCCGCGTATTCTGGCTGATTCCGGCTATCTTGACCGCAATAATTATGAAGTGATTGCCGGTGGCAAGCGCGTGGCTTCATCTTCAGTCAACTGGTCTGCGGTTGCGCAAGGCAAAGCGCATGTTGGTGTACGTCAGAAACCGGGTCCGAATAATGCGCTGGGCGAGTTGAAAATTCTGTTTCCGAACAGCCACGATATCTATCTGCATGACACGCCGTCAAAAGCAGCGTTCAAGCGCGATATGCGGGCGATCAGTCATGGCTGTATCCGTCTGGCCGATCCGCGTGCCATGGCTTCTGCGGTCATGAGTACCGGTGAGGAAAACCTGACCAAATATTTCGGCAAGAATGAGCGCGGTATCAAAGTGCCGTCCGGTGTGCCGATTTATCTGACCTATTTCACCGCATGGCCGGACGAAGCGAGTGGTAAAATCCGTTATTATGACGATGTTTATGCGCGTGATGAAGGTCTGGCAAAGGCTTTCCAGAAAACGGAACAGAGTCGGGTTGCGGCAATGTAAATGTGAAAAAAGGAGCAGTTCATCTGCTCCTTTTTTGTTTTGTGGGCGGGATTTTTGCCGCTGTCGCAAACTCTTCACTTTAATATCGTTTGAAAATCCGGAAATTAACATCTGATTGGCCGAAGCCCTTTGCGTCCGGCAATCTGATTGGTTATCAATAGCGCGAAATTTCTGTAATACCGTTTCGGCTGATGAGGGCGGCATGGTATTGGCTCTACCGGTTTGTTTTATGCATTGTCTTTACGCAAAACCGCTTCGTCATTTTGCCGGACATGCTTTATGGAAGGATACTCCCAATGACTGCGATCATCGATATTGTCGGTCGTGAAATTCTCGACAGCCGCGGCAATCCGACTGTTGAAGTTGACGTGACACTGGAAGACGGTTCTTTCGGCCGTGCGGCTGTACCAAGCGGTGCATCAACCGGCGCTCACGAAGCAGTTGAGTTGCGTGATGGCGGTACCCGTTATCTGGGTAAGGGCGTTGAACAGGCTGTCGAAGCCGTCAATGGCGCGATTTTTGACGCGCTGGCCGGTCATGAAGCGGAATATCAGATCGAAATCGACCAGACCATGATTGATCTGGATGGTACGCCAAACAAAAGCCGCCTCGGTGCCAATGCAATTCTCGGCGTTTCCCTCGCGGTTGCCAAGGCTGCTGCGCAGGCTTCCGGTCAGCCGCTTTACCGCTATGTCGGTGGTGCTAATGCCCATATCCTGCCGGTGCCGATGATGAACATCATCAATGGCGGTGCACATGCGGACAATCCGATTGATTTTCAGGAATTCATGATTCTGCCGGTTGGCGCATCTTCTCTGCGTGAAGCTGTGCGTTATGGTGCGGAAGTGTTCCACACACTGAAATCCCGCCTGAAAGCTGCCGGTCACAACACCAATGTGGGTGATGAAGGCGGTTTTGCACCAAATCTGCTGAGCGCGGAAGCTGCGCTTGATTTCGTTATGGAATCGATTGCTAAAGCCGGTTTCAAGCCAGGCGAAGAAATTGCAATCGGTCTGGATTGCGCTGCAACTGAATTCTTCAAAGGCGGTAATTACGTCTATGAAGGCGAGGGTGTAACCCGTACGCCCCAGCAGCAGGCTGAATATCTGGCCAAGCTGGCCGCAGATTATCCGATCATCAGTATTGAAGATGGTATGTCGGAAGATGATTGGGCAGGCTGGAAAACCCTCACCGATCTGACAGGCAAGAAAACCCAGCTCGTTGGTGATGATCTGTTTGTAACCAACTCCGCACGTTTGCGTGATGGTATCAAAATGGGCGTTGCTAACTCCATTCTGGTTAAAGTCAATCAGATCGGCACGCTGTCTGAAACCATGGATGCCGTGGAAACCGCACATAAGAACGGCTACACCGCTGTAATGTCGCACCGCTCGGGCGAAACTGAAGATTCCACCATTGCTGATCTCGCTGTTGCCACCAATTGCGGCCAGATCAAAACCGGCTCGCTGGCACGTTCAGACCGGTTGGCAAAATACAACCAGTTGATCCGTATTGAGGAAGAGCTGGGCACACAGGCGCGTTATGCCGGTCGTTCGGCTTTTAAAGGCCTGTAAGATCCTGCTTTGAAATAAACTGAGAAGAGGCCTGCATGAAAAATGCAGGCCTTTTTTGTATTAAATGTAGTTTTGCATCGCCTCTGTAAGTCTCTGTTAAGGCTAATATGCTTTAAATAAATATCGGGTGGAATTTATCGTTTCTTGATAAATTCAGTCCTTATTTACGGGCAGATATCCGCGTATCGGATGTGTATTGCTCCAGAGGTGTGAGTATGTGGACAAAGCAAAAGCGTAAAAGCATTAAGGGCCGCCTGATTGTGCCTGTTCTGGCTACGGCTTTTTTGTCCTATTTTGGTTTTCATGCTTATAATGGTGCCTATGGCATCTATTCAAAGGAACAATTGCTGGCGCAAACCGTTTCGCTCAATAAGCAACTGACTGATTTGACCGAGCAGAGAGAGTCTCTGGAACGACAGGTTTTGCAGTTGCGTGACGGTTCAATTGATAAGGATATTCTGGATGAGCAGGCGCGCCGCGCATTGAATCTGTCTCATGCGGATGAGGTTACAATTATTGTCGATCGCGGCAAAAAGACCAATTAACTGAATTGCAGTTAATTGGATGTTTTCTTATTATTTTCAATAACTTAAATAGTGCAAAATTAGCTGTTTAGACATATTGTAAGTTTGGCTGATGAGGTTTATTCTGCGCCCACCATAACAGGGAGCAAAATATGGCACCTAGGGCACAAAAAACTGCTGCGGGTAAATCGCAGGCAGCTCTGTCTAACACTCTCAAGGCACCCCAGCCTAACCAGTTCACCAAAGAAGAAGATCTCCACGCTTACCGTGAGATGCTGCTGATCCGTCGCTTCGAAGAAAAAGCCGGTCAGCTCTATGGTATGGGTTTCATCGGCGGTTTCTGTCACCTGTACATCGGTCAGGAAGCTGTTGTTGTCGGTATGCAGAAAGCTATGCAGGACGGCGATCAGGTTATTACTGCCTATCGCGATCACGGTCACATGCTCGCAGCCGGTATGAGCGCGCGCGGCGTGATGGCTGAGCTGACCGGTCGTCAGGGCGGCTTGTCGAAAGGCAAGGGCGGCTCGATGCATATGTTCTCGAAAGAGAAGCATTTTTACGGCGGCCACGGTATCGTTGGTGCGCAGGTGTCGCTCGGCACCGGTCTGGCCTTTGCAAACCGCTATCGCGGTAATGACAGCGTTTCCATCACCTATTTCGGTGACGGTGCTGCTAACCAGGGTCAGGTTTACGAAAGCTTCAACATGGCGTCGCTGTGGAAGCTGCCTGTTGTTTATGTAATCGAAAACAACCGTTATGCGATGGGTACTGCTGTAACCCGCGCTTCGGCTGAAACCGATTTCTCCCGTCGCGGTCTGTCCTTCAATATTCCTGGTATTCAGGTTGATGGTATGGATGTGCGCGCTGTGAACGCCGCCAGTGAAGAAGCACTGGAATGGGCACGTTCCGGCAAGGGTCCGATCATTCTCGAAATGCAGACCTATCGTTACCGTGGTCACTCGATGTCCGATCCTGCGAAATACCGCAGTAAGGATGAAGTGCAGAAGATGCGCTCCGAGCATGATCCGATCGAGCAGGTTAAATACCGCATGATGGATAATGGCTGGTTCTCGGAAGATGACCTGAAGGCGATTGATAAGGAAGTGCGTGACATTGTTGCTGATTCAGCAGACTTTGCACAGCATGATCCGGAGCCGGATGCATCTGAACTCTACACTGATATTCTGCTGTAAGGTTGGCATATGACGCGAGAAGATCTGGAAGATATTGTGTTTCAGGCTGTTGCTTCATATGGCGGTAGTGCAACCCTTATTGAGGTGGCACGCTATGTCTGGGATAAACACGAAGCCGACCTCCGCAAGAGCGGTAACCTATTTTTTACTTGGCAATATGATGTTCGTTGGGCTGCTCAACAATTGCGAGACGCCGGTAAGTTTAAAGATAGCAAAGCTGTTGTTCGCGGCCGTTGGGAGATAAAATAATGCCTGTTGAAATTCTTATGCCAGCGCTCTCCCCGACAATGGAAGAGGGCAAACTCTCCAAGTGGCTGAAAAAGGAAGGCGATAAAGTCACTTCCGGCGATGTCATTGCAGAGATTGAAACCGATAAAGCGACCATGGAAGTGGAAGCTGTGGACGAAGGCACTATCGGCAAGCTGCTGATTGCTGAAGGTACTGAAGGTGTTAAGGTAAACTCGGTGATCGCTGTATTGATTGCTGACGGCGAAAGCGCCGATAGCATTGGTACAGCTGCTCCGGCTGCAGCGCCTGCCGCTGAACAGCCAACCATGGTCACTTCGGAAGCGCCTGTTGTTGGTGGCGAGAAGCCAGGTGCTTCAACACCTGCGGCACCTGCTGCACCTAAAATCGAAGTTGCCAATGATCCGGATATTCCGGCTGGTACAAAGATGGTGCCTACCACTGTTCGTGACGCTCTGCGTGACGCAATGGCTGAAGAAATGCGCCGTGACCCTGACGTATTCGTCATGGGTGAAGAAGTTGCTGAATATGAAGGTGCCTATAAGGTAACCAAAGGCCTTCTGGCTGAATTCGGTGACAAGCGCGTTGTTGATACACCAATTACCGAACACGGTTTTGCAGGTATCGGTGTCGGTGCTGCTTACACAGGTCTGCGCCCGATTGTTGAGTTCATGACTTTCAACTTCGCCATGCAGGCGATCGATCAGATCATCAACTCTGCTGCCAAGACATTGTATATGTCCGGTGGTCAGATGGGCGCGCCTATGGTGTTCCGTGGTCCTTCGGGTGCCGCTGCCCGCGTTGGTGCACAGCACTCCCAGTGCTATGCTGCATGGTACAGCCATATTCCGGGTCTGAAGGTCATCATGCCTTATTCGGCTGCTGACGCTAAAGGTCTGCTCAAGGCTGCGATCCGTGATCCGAACCCGATCATTTTCCTCGAAAACGAAGTTATGTACGGTCACACATTTGATGTGCCGGATATTGAAGATTTCGTGCTGCCAATCGGCAAAGCCCGCATTCACAAAGTCGGTAAAGATGCGACCATCGTGTCCTTCGGTATCGGCATGACCTATGCGATCAAAGCTGCTGAAGAGCTGGCTGAAATCGGTATCGACGTTGAAATCATCGATCTGCGTACCATCCGTCCGATGGATATGCCGACTGTGATTGAATCGGTCAAAAAGACCGGCCGTCTGGTCACTGTGGAAGAAGGCTACCCGCAGTCTTCCGTGGGTACAGAAATTGCAACCCGCGTGATGCAGCAGGCTTTCGATTATCTCGATGCGCCGATCATGACCATTGCCGGTAAAGATGTGCCAATGCCATATGCTGCCAACCTTGAAAAGCTGGCATTGCCATCGGTTGCGGAAGTTGTTGAGGCTGTTAAAGCTGTCACCTACGCTCGTTAAGGGGAAGGATTAAACATGGCTATCAAAATCACGATGCCGGCTCTTTCTCCGACGATGGAAGAAGGTAATCTGGCAAAATGGCTGGTTAAAGAAGGCGATAAAGTCTCCGCAGGTGACGTTATTGCCGAGATCGAAACCGATAAGGCGACCATGGAAGTGGAAGCTGTTGATGAAGGTATCGTGGCCAAGCTGGTTGTTGCCGGCGGAACTGAAGGCGTGAAGGTCAATGCCCTGATCGCCGTTCTGGCAGAAGACGGTGAAGATGTTGCTGAAGCTGCGAAAGCAGCTTCAGGCGATGCACCTGCCGCAGCGCCAAAAGCTGAAGCCGCTGCACCAGTATCCGCATCGGCACCAGCTGCGCCGGCTCCGGCAGCGACACCTGCGCCTGCTGCTGCTCCGGCTCCGGTTGCTGCACCTGTTACCAAGGGTGAGCGTTTGTTCGCTTCGCCGCTGGCACGTCGCGTTGCTAAGGATGCAGGCGTGGAACTGGCTGCTGTTTCCGGCACCGGTCCGCACGGCCGCATCATCCGCAAGGATGTTGAAGCTGCGATTGCTTCCGGCGTTAAAGCTCCTGCCAAGCCGGTTGCTTCTGCTGCAGCACCTCAGGTTGCCGTATCCGGCGCTTCGGATGAAGCCACTCTCAAAATGTTTGAGGAAGGTTCATACGAGCTGGTACCGCATGACGGTATGCGTAAGGTTATTGCGCGCCGTTTGATGGAATCCAAGCTGACTGTTCCGCATTTCTATCTGACGATTGATTGCGAACTGGATGCTCTGCTGGCGCTGCGTTCACAGCTCAATGCTGCGGCACCAATGATCAAAACCGAAAAAGGCGAAGTGCCTGCTTACAAGCTTTCGGTCAATGATCTTGTGATCAAGGCAACGGCTTTGGCACTGCGCGATATTCCGGAAGCCAATGTTTCCTGGACTGATGCAGGCATGGTCAAGCACAAGCATGCGGATGTCGGCGTTGCCGTTTCCATTCCGGGTGGCCTGATCACACCAATCGTTCGCGGTGCAGAAACCAAGGCTCTGTCTGCCATCTCTAATGAGATGAAAGATCTGGCCAAGCGTGCCCGCGATCGTAAGCTGAAGCCAACAGAATATCAGGGCGGCACCACTTCGGTATCCAACCTCGGTATGTTCGGCGTTAAAGACTTTGCAGCCATCATCAATCCGCCACATGCAACCATCTTTGCAGTTGGTGCCGGTGAACAGCGCGCCGTTGTCAAAAACGGCGAACTGGCTGTAGCAACCGTAATGTCCGTCACGCTTTCCACCGATCACCGCGCCGTTGATGGTGCGCTGGCTGCGGAACTGGCGAAGGTTTTCAAGAACTACATTGAAAACCCGCTCGGCATGCTGGTCTAAGAAAAGACAGGCGCCTCAGATTTCTGGGGCGCCGTTGCTTTCCCGCAAAAGGCGCGAACATGAAATCAGTTTTATGTTTTGGTGATTCACTGACATGGGGCTATCAGGCACCGGATGGTGCACGTCTGCCACTTGAAGATCGCTGGCCGTCTGTTTTGCAGAAGGCGCTCGGTTCTCAGGCGCATGTGATCGCTGAAGGTCTGAACGGCCGCACCACCGCTTTTGACGATTATACCGCACCGGAAGACCGTAACGGTTCACGCATTCTGCCGACATTGCTGGGTACTCATGCGCCGCTTGATCTGGTGATCATTTTGCTCGGCAGCAATGATATGAAGCCGCAGGTTGTTGGTGATGCTTTTTCCAGCCATTGCGGTATGCGCAGGCTGATCCAGCAAATTCGCAGCCATCCGTATCGTGAAGGCTATGCGGTGCCGGATATTCTGATTGTGGCTCCGCCCCATATCACTGAGAGTGCTGATCCGTTTTTTGCTGCGCTCTTTGCCGGTGGTATTACGGAATCGCGCAAGCTGGGGCTGCTGCTGTCGGATTTGGCGGATGAGACGGAATGCAATTTCTTTGATGCATCCGGCGTTGCCAAGACCACACCACTGGATGGCGTGCATCTGGATGCAGAGAATACACGGGCAATCGGGCAGGCGCTGGAGCCTGTTGTGCGCCTGATCTTGGGTTTGTAGTTATAAGAGCGTATCCCGAAAAGTGTGAAGCGGTTTTCGGACAAGATACGCGAAAGCCAATAGATAAAATGAATGATGCGCCGGTAACCGGCATAGAAACCATTCAAGGAGAATGAGCGTGTCCAACAATTACGACGTTATCGTGGTCGGTTCCGGTCCCGGCGGTTATGTAACTGCTATCCGTGCCGCTCAGCTCGGACTTAAAACCGCGATTGTTGAACGTGAGCATCTTGGCGGTATCTGCCTTAACTGGGGCTGTATTCCGACCAAAGCTCTGCTGCGCTCGGCTGAAATTCTGCACTTCGGTGAAAATGCCAAGGATTACGGCCTGATGCTCGAAGGTAAAATCAGCGCGGATGTGAAGGCAGTTGTTGCCCGTTCGCGCGGTGTGTCAGCGCGCCTCAATGGCGGCGTTGCCTTCCTGATGAAGAAGAACAAGATCGATGTGATCTGGGGTGAAGCCAAAGTCACCAAAGGCGCATCCGCCGGTAAGCCTGCTGAAATCGTGGTTTCCAAAACCACCAAACAGCCGATGCTGCCACAGAATCCGGTACCTAAAGGCGTTTTGGGTGAAGGTACTTACACTGCCAAACACATCATTCTGGCAACCGGTGCGCGCCCTCGTGCGCTGCCTGGCATTGAGCCGGATGGCAAGCTGATCTGGACCTATTTCGAAGCAATGGTTCCGCAAGAACTGCCAAAGAGCCTGCTGGTTATGGGTTCCGGTGCTATTGGTATCGAATTTGCTTCCTTCTACCGCACCATGGGCGTTGACGTGACTGTTGTTGAAGTCATGAAAAACATTATGCCGGTTGAAGATGCGGAAATCTCGACTTTTGCCCGTAAGCTGCTTGAAAAGCAGGGCATGAAGATCATCACCGAAGCCAAAGTGACCAAAGTGGTCAAAGGCGCGAATTCAGTCACCGCCAGAGTTGAAACCAATGACGGCAAGGTGCAGGAAATCACGGCTGACCGCATGATCTCGGCTGTCGGTGTTGTCGGCAATATTGAAAATCTTGGTCTTGAAGCACTCGGCGTTAAAACTGATCGCGGTTGCGTGGTGATTGACGGCTACGGTAAAACCAATGTCGAAAGTATTTATGCAATCGGCGACGTTGCCGGTCCTCCGATGCTGGCGCATAAAGCCGAGCACGAAGGCGTTATCTGTGTTGAGAAGATTGCCGGTGTGCCGAATGTTCATACACTGGATAAGGGCAAAATTCCGGGCTGCACCTATTGTAACCCGCAGGTTGCTTCCGTTGGTCTGACGGAAGCCAAGGCCAAAGAGCAGGGCTTTGATATCCGTGTTGGCCGCTACCAGTTTGCTGCAAACGGCAAGGCAATTGCTCTTGGTGAAGATCAGGGTCTGGTTAAGACCATTTTCGACAAGAAGACCGGTCAGCTGCTCGGCGCACACATGGTTGGCGCTGAAGTGACCGAACTTATTCAGGGCTTCGTGATTGCAATGAATCTCGAAACCACCGAAGAAGAACTGATGCATTCCGTATTCCCGCATCCTACCTTGTCAGAAATGATGAAGGAAAGCGTGCTGGATGCTTATGGTAAAGTTCTGAACGCCTGATAATGATTTCCGGCCTGATGATAAAATTCAGGCCGGTTTCACTCTTGAGAAGGATTGCAATTGCCGCTGATTAAAGACGGATCACCCTATCGCAAAGCCGCGCTGACAGTGCTGAAATATTCAACACTGATCGGTCTGGGGCTTGGTTTTGGTGTGTCGACACTCAGCTTTCTGTCCGGCAATGTGATTTCAATCAATGGCTATGCACTCTCGGGCTGGTATGGCGTATGGAGTGTAACATTGGCGCTGGGGCTGGCCGGATTTTGTTTCGGCCTGATCTGGGCACTGGTGTTCAAGGCAATCGGTGAAGCGGCGCGACGTTGAGACCGGTTGTATATAAAAGCTGACGGCTTATATGAGCTGTTATCAGTTTTGATAAGAGCAGGGTTTGAAGCTTGTAGTTTACCTTGTTCATCCTGCCTGCTATGCAAGCGCAATATTCTGGCCGGACTTTCCGGTGTTACGAAATCTGAAGGCCGCAACGGCCGTTTTGGGAAAGACATATGGTTACGCTTCTGGACACCGTTAACGACGACAGAAAACGCCTTCGTCATCCTGAGAAGGCCAACCGGCCCGACACAGCACTTTTGAAAAAGCCTGACTGGATTCGCGTGAAAGCTCCGACTTCGCGCGGCTATGGCGAGACCCGCGATATTGTGCGCTCTAACAAGCTTGTCACAGTATGCGAGGAAGCCGGTTGCCCGAATATCGGCGAGTGCTGGGATAAGAAACACGCGACATTCATGATCATGGGTGAAATCTGCACCCGTGCCTGCGCGTTCTGTAACGTATCGACCGGTATTCCGACCACTCTTGACCCGAATGAACCGGAAAATGTGGCCAAGGCCGTGAAGCAGATGGGGCTGACCCATGTGGTTATCACCTCCGTTGACCGCGATGATCTGGCCGATGGCGGCGCACAGCATTTTGCTGAAGTGATTCATGCAATCCGTGCAGCCAGCCCGCAGACTACGATTGAAATTCTGACACCGGACTTCCTGCGTAAGGAAGGTGCTCTGGAGATCGTTGTTAAGGCGCGTCCGGATGTGTTCAACCACAATCTGGAAACAGTGCCGTCCAACTATCTGAAAGTGCGTCCGGGTGCCCGTTACTTCCACTCCCTGCGTCTGTTGCAGCGCGTGAAAGAACTCGATCCGACCATTTTCACCAAATCCGGTATCATGGTTGGTCTGGGTGAAGAGCGCAATGAAGTGCTCCAGCTGATGGATGATCTGCGCTCGGCTGATGTGGATTTCATGACCATTGGTCAGTATCTGCAGCCAACCCGTAAGCACCATGCGGTTATTCGCTATGTGACACCGGATGAGTTCAAATCTTTTGCAACGATTGGTAAAACCAAAGGCTTCCTGCTGGTTGCTTCCAGCCCGCTGACACGCTCTTCGCACCATGCGGGTGATGATTTTGCCAAGCTGCGTGCCGCCCGTGAAGCGCTGATCGCCAGCCGTAACTAAAACTTATAGATCATGCCGCAATTTACTGCCACACGTCAGGTTCAGCACCGCGCGGAGCAAATGTTTGCTCTCGTCGCGGATGTTGAAACTTATCCGCAATTTGTACCGATGTGTGAAGCATTGACCATCCGTTCGCGTAAAGAGCGCGATGGCAAGACATTACTGGTGGCCGACATGACTGTCGGCTACAAATTGATCCGTGAGACATTCACCACACAGGTGCTGCTCAAGCCGGACGAGCGGGTGATTGAAGTCAAATATATTGACGGCCCGTTCCGCTATCTCGACAACCGCTGGACATTTGTACCGGTCGGTGACGGTACGCATAGCGATGTGGATTTCTTCATTGATTATGAATTTAAGAGCCGCACGCTTGGTCTGGTAATGGGCTCAATGTTTGATCTGGCTTTCCGCAAATTTGCGGAAGCTTTTGAAAAACGCGCCGATCAGATTTATGGCGTACAAGCCTGATATGAACGACCTTATTTAACGCCTGCAGGCAATATGGCAAACCAACGAATTAAAGTGGCCAAAGCCAACAATATTATTGTTTACGGCCGTTTATAAAAGAAAAGACCCTTCCGTCGATTGCCAGTAATGCAGCTGCAATGAGCATCATTCCGGCGTAATGGCGCATTGCCAAAGATTCATCTAAAAATAATACTCCGAGTAAAATGGCACTGACCGGAATAAGCAAGGTAACAAGTGCGGTATTGACGGCTCCTGCAGATGCCAGAAGTCGAAAGAAGATTATATAGGCCAAAGCTGTTGATACGATAGCCAGCATTAGAATAGCCGCGATAACGGAAAGACTTGGCATTTGCAAACTCCAGGGCTTGTCGAACATGAAAACAACGGGAACCATCATGAATGTTGTTGCTGTAAGTTGACCAAACGCTACTTGTGTCGCGGAAAAGCCCATTGTTTTGAAACGACGGCCATATGTTGCTGCAAATCCATAAGAGAGTGCAGCGCCGAGACAGGCGAGCATACCTGTTAAAGCAAATCCTTGGTTGTTGAGAAGATTTCCGCCAAGCAGGATTATAACGCCCACAAACCCAAAGACGATACCTATTACCTTATTCAGAGCCATACGTTCATCTGTTAAAAGAAAATGCGCGACAATGATGGAAAAGATCGGCGTGGTAGCATTCAGGATTGAAGCAAGACCGCTGGGGATCATAGTCTGGGCCCAGAAAAGCAGGCTGAATGGCAGAAGATTGTTCAGAAGCCCCATGATAAAGAAAGTGTGAAACATACGTCCCGTGAACGGCCAGCCTTCACTGCGCAAACGAAGTATGACGGCAAGTACCAAAGCCGCAATAGCTGTACGGGATATCACGACTGTCAAAGGCGGTAGCTCTCTTACTGCTACGGCAGCAAAAAAGAACGCTCCGCCCCAGAGGATAGACAACAGAAACAATAGCCCCCAATCCTGATATGTCATTCGCATCGTGCAATCCTCTCATGATAATTTTGCCAGCATATTTATTTGTTTTTGTCGTATAGTGCTGGCGGTTTTCAGACTTCATCATCTGCAAAGTCTCACTTCTGTTGCTGATAGAGTGGTAGAGTTGGATTATGTTTGATTTCGATACTTGTAATGAAGCGCGCTTACGGCGTGATCCGGCTTATGACGGGCTGTTTTTTACTGCTGTTCGCACCACCGGCATTTATTGTCGCCCTGTTTGTCCGGTGAAACATCCGCTGACAAAAAATGTTAGTTATTATCCCTCAGCCGCAGCAGCTGAACGGGCAGGGTATCGGCCTTGTTTGAGGTGCCGGCCTGAAACAGCGCCATTCTGTCCCGCATGGAAAGGAACACGAACAACCGTGGAGCGGGCTTTGAAAATGATTGAGAGTGGTGCGCTTGACAGCGGTTCTGTGCATGAGCTTGCAGCGTCACTCGGTATTGGTACGCGGCATCTTTCACGATTATTCGCCCGCCATATTGGTGCTTCACCGGTTCAGATGGCACAAACTCTTCGCATAGGACGCGCCAAACGTTTGCTCGATGAGACGGACTTTCATCTGTCTGAGATCGCGTTTCAGGCAGGATTTGGTAGTATCAGGAGCTTTAATGCTGCATTTCTAACTCTATATGGACGTCCTCCGTCCTCAATACGCAGGCAGAGGATTCTTTGAGAGAAAAAGGTCACCGGCATCCGTCGTCAGGCTATAATGCTTGCATCCGTATTGGCGTCAGCAATTTACGAGCATTCAGATAAATTATTATATGTTTTCTTCTGTTTCGCCGGCCAATGCCCCGAGAATAAGAGCAAAAGCAGCATGCACTGTGGCTAACCGGATAGCGTCGCGCGATTGGTCGCCGAAGCGGCATTCCAGATGCAGTGTTTCAAAATTTTGTCCGGCGCAGGCAATATGTACCAACCCGACCGGCTTTTCAGCGCTACCACCGGAAGGACCTGCAACGCCGGTCACTGCAACTGAGATACCAGCCTGAGGGGCATGTTTCAGCGCACCTTCGGCCATGGCGATGGCGACTGGTTTGGATACGGCACCAAATTCAAGCAATAGGCTGTGAGAAACACCGATCAGTGAAGCTTTGGCTTCATTGCTATAGGTGACAAAACCACAATCCACCACATCGGAGGAACCGGCAATGTCGGTCAGTGCGGCGGCAATCATGCCGCCGGTGCAGGATTCGGCCGTGGTAATCATGAGCTGAGCCTTGCGGCAGGCATCAAGAACGGCGAGGGCCTGCTCTTCTGCAATCAAACTCATGATCTTCTTCCTTTATGCGGGCACTTCACCCGGATAGATGACGCTGACGGTTACGATTGAAGCAATGCCTTCCTTGCGGCCGACAAAGCCCATTTTCTCATTGGTCGTGGCTTTGACCGAAACGCGGTCAGCGCTGACGCCGAGCATATCGCTGAGTTCTGCGGTCATGGCTTCACGATGCGGGCCGATTTTCGGCTCTTCGGCAATCAGTGTAATATCGGCATTAGCAATACGTCCACCGGCTTCGCGCACGGTTTTAACTGCAAACTCAACAAACTGCCGTGAAGCTGCGCCTTTCCACTGCGGATCAGACGGTGGGAAATGCGTGCCGATGTCACCTGCGCCGCGAGTGGCAAGTAGGGCATCCGTCAGTGCATGCAGCGCCACATCGGCATCAGAGTGACCATTGAGCTTATGTGTATGCGGAATTTTCACGCCGCAAAGCCACACATGGTCACCTGCCTCGAAACTGTGCACGTCATAACCATTGCCCGTGCGAATGTCCGGAAAAGCAACCATATCCTGACGCAAGCGCTGATCAGCCATTTCAATATCCTTTGCCCATGTAATTTTAGTATTGTCGGCTGAGCCTTCGACAACACGAACAGGAATGCTCTGCCATTCTGCAATGGCGGCATCATCGGTGAAATCAGTGCGCCCTAATGCAAATGCTGAATTATGCGCATCGAGAATTGGCACGAACGGAAAACTCTGCGGTGTCTGCGCAGCAAATAGTCCTGCGCGCTGTACGGTTTTGGTGACCAATGCATCGCCGCCGGCCTGTTTCAGCGTGTCGGAAACGGCAAGCGCAGGTAGCACACCGGTTTGCGGGTGCAGGGTTATCATAATGCGCTTGAGCAAATCTTGGGTGATAAAAGGGCGCACACCATCATGGATCATCACATAATCCGGCGTATCATCGCACAAAGCGAGCAGGCCGAGGCGGGTGGATTCCTGTCGTGTCGGGCCGCCGGTCACAAGCTTCAGGCGCGAGGCATCAATCTCAGCGCGTTTCAGTGCAGCATGATAAAGATCGTGATCGTCGGTATGGATGACCACAACAACGGGCGAAATCTGCTCGCAAGCCAGAAAGGTACGTAAAGTATGCGCCAGCACGGCCTGACCGCCGATGCGGCGATATTGTTTAGGGCCTTCGGTGCTCTGACCGGCGCGTTCTCCGCGTCCTGCGGCGACTATAACTGCTGCTGTGCGAATGAGAAAAGCCTTTCCGAGCTGTCACACCTCTGTTTATAGCGAATACCGCCTCATGGTGTTAAATACCAGTGATGTTTTTTTGATAATCGTATGATCTTTAAAGCTCTTTGGAAAATATCCGCTTTTTCTTGCATGAAGATGATAAAACCTATAAATCTGCTTAAAGTTTGAGCGTTTTTAATATTGCACAATTTTTAGGCTAATGATGACGACTGCAACCCTGCCATTGAAGATCGGAAACGTGGAAATCCGTAATCGCGTATTTCTGGCGCCGATGTCCGGTGTGTCCGACTTGCCGTTTCGCCGTCGGGCGTGGGAGGCCGGTGCGGGGCTGGTGGTCTCGGAAATGGTGGCCAGTGCGGAGCTGTGCAATCATCATTCTGAAAGTCGTAAGCGGATGGAGCGCGGTGATCTGCAGACCCATGTGGTGCAGCTCGCTGGGCGCGAAGCACATTGGATGGGCGAGGCCGCCAAGATTGCCGAAGCAGAAGGTGCGGATATTGTCGATATTAATATGGGCTGCCCTGCCAAAAAGGTAACCGGCGGTTATTCCGGCTCAGCATTGATGCGCGATCTGGATCATGCGTTGACGCTGATTGAAGCGACCGTGCAAGCGGTGAAAGTGCCGGTAACGCTGAAAATGCGGCTTGGCTGGGATCACAATTCCATTAATGCACCGGAACTGGCACGACGTGCTGTTGATGCCGGTGTGCAGATGATTACCGTGCATGGCCGCACGCGCTGTCAGTTCTATACCGGTCATGCCGATTGGGATGCTATCCGCGCCGTACGTGATGTGATCTCTGTACCGCTTGTTGCCAATGGCGATGTTGGCAGTGCTGCGGATGTGCAGGAAATTATGCAGCGCTCCGGTGCGGATGCGGTGATGATTGGCCGTGCCGCCTATGGCCAGCCTTGGCTGGCGGGGCAGGTCGCAAGCGAACTGAATGGTTTGCCACATGGTGCCGCACCGCAAAATCTGAGCGATTATATTCTCGCACATTATCACGCCATGCTGGAACATTATGGTGAGAAAACCGGTGCCCGCCATGCCCGCAAACATCTGGGCTGGTATATGGAGCGCCATACTTCCAATGTGCCAGATACAGTCACGAAGGCGCTGATGACCTCAGGCAATGTGCAGGAAGTATCAGCTATTCTCACTGATATTTTTACCGGCCTGTCACCGGTCGCAGGAGCAAAATCCCTGAAGGATGCCGCCTGATGGACGCTATAGCATTTTCTCTGTCCGATCACGTGCTGAATACATTGCCGCAAGCGGTAATAATGGCAGATGCTGCAGGACAGATTATTTATGCGAATGCGCAGGCAGAAGTTTTTTTCCGCTCCAGTGCTGGGATTTTGAAGCGCCATGGTCTTAATTATTTTCTGCCGCCTGCAAGCCCGCTGATCGGACTGATTACGCAAGTTATTCAAAGCGGTACAGCGGTTAATGAATATCATATTGATCTGTCGTCGCCGCGTATGGGCACAGAGCGTATGGTGGATGTGCAGGTAACGCCGGTCAGTGAAATACCGGATCACGTGGTTATCCTGTTTAAAGAAACAGCCATGGCGGAGAAGCTCAATCGCCAGATGAGTCATCGTGGTGCGGCACGCTCAGTCACCGGTCTGGCGGCAATGCTGGCGCATGAAATCAAAAATCCGCTTTCGGGCATTCGCGGTGCGGCGCAATTGCTGGAAATGTCTGCCCGCGATGCTGCCAACGAAGCAGATTGCGAGCTGACCCAGCTGATCCGTGATGAGGCCGACCGTATTGTCGCTCTGGTCGACCGGATGAATGTGTTTTCTGATGAGCGTCCGATTGAGCGCTCTGCCGTCAATCTGCATACCGTTCTGGGGCATGTCAAAACACTGGCCAGTCATGGCTTCGCCTCTCACGTCACTATTCGTGAGGAATATGATCCGTCCTTGCCACGTGTCTGGGGCAATCGGGATCAGTTGATACAGGTCTTTCTCAACCTGATTAAAAATGCGGCTGAGGCGATTGAGCCGGAAGAACGCACGGGGCGAAAGGGCGAGATCCTTCTGACCTCTGCCTATAAAGCCGGTATGCATATGATCGTACCGGCGACGGGTGAACGCCTGTCTCTGCCGCTGGAATATTGCGTGATTGATAATGGCGGAGGTGTCGCACCGGATATTCTGCCGATCCTGTTTGATCCGTTTATTACCACCAAAACCAATGGCTCCGGTTTGGGCTTGCCGCTGGTTGCGAAGATCATTGCAGATCATGGCGGTATGATTGAGTGCGAAAGTTTTTCAGGAAAAACCATCTTTCGTATTTTGCTGCCGATATGGAAACAGGACAGTGCGGTTATCTAAATTTAAATATTAAAATATCGATCTAATGTGATGTAATATAATATTTATATATGTGGGAGTGAGGCATTGAATGAACTGGTAATCATCGTTGCTGAAGATGATGCAGCCATGCGTACAGTGCTCAATCAGGCGCTGAGCAGAGCAGGTTATGCTGTGCGCCTTGCCAGTAACCGTGCAGCGCTCTGGGCGCTGATTACGAGCGGCGAAGGTGATCTGGTGATCAGCGACGTGAATATGCCGGACGGTTCTGTGTTTGAAATCCTGCCACGTATCCGCAAAGCGCGCCCCGACCTGCCGGTTGTGGTGATGAGTGCGCAAAACACTTTCATGACAGCTATCCGCGCCTCGGAGGCCGGTGCCTATGATTATCTGCCGAAACCATTCGACCTGAGCGAAATGGTAAGTCTGCTGCGTCGCGCACTGTCCGAACCAAAACCGGTGCAGACAAAACAGGATGTGGACGAGCAGGCGGAGAATATGCCGCTTGTCGGTCGCTCGGTCGCGATGCAGGATGTCTATCGTGTGCTGGCGCGTATGATGCAGACTGATCTGACGCTGATGATTACCGGTGAGTCCGGTACGGGTAAGGAGCTGGTTGCCCGCGCTTTGCATGAATATGGCCGCCGCCGTAATGGGCCGTTTGTGGCGATCAATATGGCAGCTATTCCACGTGATCTGATTGAATCTGAATTATTCGGTCATGAAAAAGGGGCATTTACCGGCGCGCAGCAGCGTTTTTCAGGTCGTTTTGAGCAGGCCAATGGTGGTACGTTGTTTCTCGATGAAATCGGCGATATGCCGATGGAGGCGCAGACGCGTTTGTTGCGCGTGCTTCAGCAGGGCGAATATATGACTGTTGGTGGGCGCACGCCGATTAAAACCGATGTGCGTATTGTGGCGGCGACGAATAAGGATTTGCTCAAAGCGATTCATAAGGGGCAGTTCCGCGAAGATTTATACTACCGGCTCAATGTGGTGCCGCTGCGTATGCCGCCATTGCGCGAGCGCAGCGAGGATGTGCCGGATCTGGTGCAGCATTTTTTCCGTCTGGTGGAAAAGGAAGGCCTGTCGCCGAAACAGATCAGTGCCGAGGGACTTGCTGCGCTGCGCCATTACTCATGGCCCGGCAATGTGCGCGAGCTGGAAAATCTGGTGCGCAGGCTCGCGGCACTCTATCCGCAGGATGAAATCAATGCGGAGATTATCCGTCACGAATTACAGCATTTGCCGCCGTCATTGCATGCAGATGAGACAGGGCTGAAAGCCGATCAGATCACCAATTTACGTGAAGCAACAGAGATTTATCTGCGGCAGTATTTTGCCTCCTTCAACGGTGAATTACCGCCGCAGGGGCTCTATGACCGGATTTTGCACGAGATTGAATATCCGCTGCTGGCTGCAAGTTTAACAGCCACATCCGGCAATCAGATCAAGGCCGCAGAATTACTGGGTCTGAACCGCAATACGCTGCGCAAAAAAATCCGCGATCATGACCTCAATATTTTCAGGAATAGCTAATATAGTGAGGATCAGCAGCGATATCGTTGCATATGTGCAACATTCTGTTGCATGACGGCAACGGTTTATAATAGATTAACAGAATGGATAAGACGAGTCTGCTTGAGTGGTTGCGCGAATTTAAACCTGCACGGGTGAGTGAACAAAGACGTTTGCTGGCTCTTCCGGGTGTGATCATTGTTGTCCTGTCGATCATTGCGTCACTTGTCTCCTTTCTGATTATGATCGGTGTTACGCCGATTGTTCCTGATCTGCATGTGACCTTGACGCTGATCATCATCAATGTGGTGCTGGTCGTCAGTTTGCTGGCGCTGATTATTCGCGAGATTTTCCGCATCACACAGGCGCGTCGCCATGGCCGTGCTGCCGCGCGTTTACATGTGCGCATTGTGGCGCTGTTCTCGCTGATTGCGGCAGTTCCGGCGATTGTTGTGGCGATTGTTGCCAGTGTAACGCTCAACCTCGGGCTGGATCGCTGGTTTGAAACCAATACGCGCAATATCGTCAATTCATCGATCAGCCTTGCCAATGGTTATATCAATGAAACCGCACGTAACCTGCAAAGCACGACCTATTCCATGCTGCAGGATATGGATGCGCAACGCACGCTCTATAGTCTCGATCGTAACGGTTTTGTGCAGCTGATGACCTTGCAGGCGCTGGGTCGTGGTCTGCTTGGCGCACAATTATTGCGCGAAGACGGCTCTGTTGCCTTGCGCAGCGAGCAGGGCGGCGCAAATCTGCCGCAACCGCCGTCAGAGGCGGTTGAAACGGCACGGGACGGCAATCCGGTGATTATCCCGCCGGGTCCGACCAGTAACTTCGTTGGCGCGATTATCAAAATGCGTGAGATACCCGATGTGTATCTCTACACCGTACGTGCGGTTGATGCGCAAATTCTCGATTCCATGCGTCTGATGGAGGCGAACACCAAGCGCTATCAGGATATGGAGGCGAACCGTATCCCGACGCAGGTGATCTTTGCCCTGCTTTATTTCGGCCTGATGCTGATTGTTTTGCTACCGGCTATCTGGACAGGTATTGCTGTGGCAGACCGTCTGGTGCGGCCGATCCGCCAGCTGATCGGTGCTGCTGATGAAGTGGCTGTCGGTAATCTGGATATTTCCGTGCCGGTGCGTTCCAGTGACGGTGATCTCGGCGCATTATCCGGCACTTTCAACAACATGGTTGCTGAACTGAAAAGTCAGCGTACGGATCTTTTGGCAGCCAAAGACCAGATTGATGAGCGTCGTCGCTTTTCCGAGGCTGTGTTGTCCGGTGTGACCGCTGCGGTGATCGGTGTGGACGCGCTGGGGCTGATTAATATCGTCAACCGCTCGGCAGAGCAGATGTTCTGCCTTGAGACGGATGAGGTTATCGGCACCAGCCTGAGCACGCATATTCCGGAAATCGGACAGGTTTTTGAAGTGGCGCATGATTCCGGCCGCGCGGTTTACCGCGATCAGGTGTCGATGATGCGTGGCGGTCTGACGCGTACCTTCAATGTGCAGATCACGATTGAGGACGGTACAGGCGATGAACGCTCCTATGTCGTTACGATTGATGATATTACTGATCTGGTGCAAGCGCAGCGCTCAACGGCATGGGCTGATGTGGCGCGCCGTATCGCCCATGAGATCAAGAACCCGTTAACGCCGATCCAGCTTTCTGCCGAACGTATCCGCCGCCGTTATGGCAAGGTTATTACTGAGGATCGTGAGGTTTTTGACCAGTGCGTGGAAACGATCATCCGTCAGGTCGGTGATATTGGCCGTATGGTGGATGAATTCTCGTCTTTTGCACGGATGCCGAAGCCGAAAATGGAAACCATCGATTTGCGGGATTCGCTGAAAGAAGCTGCATTCTTGGTGGAAGTCAGCCGCAGTGAAATCAGTTTTGAGCAGCAATTGAGTGAAGTGCCGCTCTATGGCCATTTTGACAGTCGTCTGCTTGGTCAGGCTTTTGGTAATATTATCAAGAATGCTAGTGAGGCTATTGAAGCGGTTACTGATGAAGATAATTATCACGGACATATTTTGCTGAAAGCCTATCAGGACAAGGATCAGCTGATTGTCGATGTGATTGATAATGGCAAAGGTTTGCCCGGTGATAACCGGCAACGGTTGCTGGAGCCTTATATGACAACACGCGAAAAAGGCACCGGCCTTGGTCTCGCGATTGTCCGTAAAATTGTTGAAGATCATGGCGGGCATATGGAACTGCATGATGCACCGGCTGATTTCTATCAGGGCAGAGGTGCGATGATCCGTATGGTTTTCCCTGCAACGCCACCGGGTATTACAGGCGCGGGTATGGCAGGGACAGATATAAGTGAGGAGTTGCAGGCATGACAGACAGATGCAGGCAGCTGAATGATAAATACCTGCGGATAGATCACTTTGTGGTAAATCTGCGGGATAATGGGAACAAGGCAGGTGGATTAAATGGCTTCTGATATTCTCGTCGTTGATGATGAAACGGACATCCGTGATCTGGTTGCTGGTATTTTAAGCGACGAAGGTCACGAAACCCGTACCGCTTTTGATGCGGACAGCGCATTGGCCGCGATCAATGATCGTGTACCACGGCTGATTTTTCTGGACATCTGGTTGCAGGGCAGCCGTCTGGACGGGCTGGCATTGCTGGATGAAATCAAAAAACTGCATCCGGATTTACCGGTTGTGATGATCTCCGGCCACGGTAATATTGAAACTGCTGTCTCGGCTATCCGTCGCGGTGCTTATGATTTTATCGAAAAGCCGTTCAAGGCAGATCGTCTGATCCTCGTGGCAGAGCGGGCACTGGAAACATCAAACCTCAAGCGCGAAGTTTCTAATTTACGCAAACGCTCCGGTGAGACATTCGAACTGCTTGGCAATTCGCTGGCGATGAACCAGTTGCGCCAGACCATTGAACGTGTAGCACCGACCAACAGCCGTATCATGATTACCGGTCCTTCGGGGTCGGGCAAGGAAATGGTGGCGCGTGCCATTCATGGGCAGTCGAGCCGTGCTAGCGGACCTTTCGTGACTGTGAATGCCGCTGCTATTACGCCCGAACGCATGGAAATCGAGCTTTTCGGTACTGAAATGGACGGTGGGGAACGCAAGGTCGGCGCACTGGAAGAGGCGCATGGCGGTATTCTCTATCTCGACGAAATTGCCGATATGCCGCGCGAAACCCAGAACAAGATTTTACGCGTTCTGGTTGATCAGCAATTTGAACGTGTTGGCGGAACCAAGCGCGTGAAGGTTGATGTGCGTATCATTTCTTCTACGGCTCAGAATCTTGAAGGTATGATTGCCGAAGGGCTGTTCCGTGAAGACCTGTTCCATCGTCTGGCGGTTGTTCCGGTGCAGGTGCCGCCACTGGCACAGCGCCGCGATGATATTCCGTCACTGGTCTCCTTCTTCATCAATCAGGTGGCTGAACAGGCCGGTATCAAGCCGCGCCGTATCAGCGATGATGCGATGGCGGTTCTGCAATCCCATAGCTGGCCCGGCAATGTGCGCCAGCTGCGTAACAATGTGGAACGCCTGATGATTTTGGCGCGCGGTGATGATGTGGATGCGCCGGTAACGGCTGATCTGCTGCCGGCGGAAATCGGTGATACGTTGCCGCGCACACCGACAGATTCAGACCAGCATATTATGGCACTGCCGCTGCGTGAAGCGCGTGAAATGTTTGAAAAGGAATATCTGGTCGCACAGATCAACCGTTTCAGCGGTAATATTTCACGTACGGCTGAGTTTGTGGGTATGGAGCGTTCCGCTCTGCACCGTAAACTCAAGTCGCTCGGAGTGTAATTATGCGCATCATTATCTGCGGTGCCGGTCAGGTCGGCTTCGGTATTGCTGAGCGGCTCGCTGCGGAACATAACGATGTATCGGTGATTGATACATCGGAAAAGCTGATCCACGCCGTGCGTGATCTGCTTGATGTGCGCGGTTTTGTCGGTCACGGCTCGCATCCGGATGTGCTGGAAGCGGCCGGTGCCGATGAAGCAGATATGATTATCGCCGTTACGCTTTACGACGAAATCAATATGGTGGCCTGTCAGGTTGCCCATTCGCTGTTTAATGTGCCGACCAAAATTGCCCGTATCCGTGCGCAGACCTATCTGCAAAAGCAGTATCAGGAGATGTTTTCGCGCGATAATATGCCGATTGATGTGGTGATTTCGCCGGAACTGGAAGTCGGCGACATGGTGCTGCGCCGTATCGCTTTGCCGGGTGCTTCCGATGTGTTGCGCTTTGCCGATGACAAAGTGGTCGCTTTTGCCATTGAGTGTATGGAAGACTGCCCGATCATCAACACACCGCTGAAACAGCTGACCGATCTGTTTCCTGACCTGCCGTCAACGGTGGTTGGTGTGGTGCGTAATGACAAGCTGTTTGTGCCGCATTCCGAGGATCACCTGCTGGCAGGCGATCTGGCCTATGTGGTGACAACGGTAGAGCAGGTGCGCCGTACGCTCGGCCTGTTCGGTCATGATAAACCTGAGGCGCGACGGATCATTATCGCCGGTGGCGGTAATATCGGGCTCTATGTTGCGAAAAAGATGGAAGAGCGCCAGCCGCATACGCGGCTGAAAATCATTGAACATAATCGTGAGCGTTCGGCTTTTGTGGCGGATGAGCTGGATAAGACAATTGTGCTCAACGGCAGTGCGCTGGATCAGGAATTGCTGCGCGAGGCAGAAGTTCAGGATGCTGATCTGATGGTGGCGCTGACCAATCAGGATCAGGCGAATATTCTGTCAGGGATTATGGCGAAGCGCCTTGGCTGTAAGTCGAATATGGTGCTGATTAATAATTCTGCCTATCAGGAATTTATTCATACGGTTGGTATTGATTCTTATGTCAGTCCGAAAAATGTGACGATTTCCAAGATTTTGCAGCAGGTGCGGCGCGGTCGTATCCGCTCAGTCCATAGTGTCTATGACGGGCGGGCGGAGCTAATTGAGGCAGAAGCCCTTGAAACTTCACCATTAGTCGGCGCGCCATTGCGTAATATCGACCTGCCGGCCGGTCTGCGGGTGGGTGCGGTTTACCGTGACGGAAAAGTTATTAAGCCACATGGTGATCTGCATATTCGCCGCAATGACCGCGTAGTGATGTTTGCAACAAGTGATGCGGTGAAGCATGTAGAACAGATGTTCCGCGTGAGTCTCGATTTCTTTTAAAGACCTTATGTCAGAGCAGTTCCGGTTTCTGTTGCATCGTTGGAACTGCTTTGACTGTTTGTTTTAACGTATTGCCGACGCAAAGCAGGCTCCCGCTGTTTGGTTCGGCAATGCTATAAATTGAGTATGCTTTATGGATATTTGTACATTCTGGTACGGCAGCCAATTACGGCCGGTGGATCATATGTGCCTGACTTCCATGGTCAGAACAGGACAGAAGGTTAAGCTGTTCAGCTATCAGCCGGTCGAAAATCTGCCGGAAGGTGTGGAGCAGCATGACGCTGCAACGATCATGCCGATTGAATCATTTCGCCGTCTTGATCCCGGTTTTCCAAACCTGAAAGATAATCTGACAATTGTTCAGTTCAGCGATATTTTTCGCATCAATCTGATGAAACATCGTCAGGGTGTGTGGCTGGATACAGATGTCTATCTGCATAAGCAGTTCCATCCGGATGCATCCAAACCCTATCTGGCGCGTGAAAACAGGGAGCGCGTCGGTGTTTCAGCTTTGTATTTTCCGCCCGATCATCCGGTGATTGCCGAGTTTGATGCCTATATGGCCGGTGATTATCCGCTGCCGAAATGGCTCGGTTTGCGCAGACGGGTTTTACGCCCGCTCTGGTACCGCCTCATTGGTAAGGAAGTGACGCCTGCAATGATCGGCATCACCATCTTTGGCAATGACGGCATCTCAAGGCTGGCCAAGAAATATGACTGTTTTAACGATGCGGCACCTAAAGAGAGCTTCTATTACTGGACGGCGCGTGACTGCCTGAACATTTTTGATCCGAAATATGGTCTTGAGCCGCTGAATCATCCTGAATTTATCGGCTTTCATGTGCATCGCAAAAGTCCGGAAGAGCTGGTTATACGTAAGGGCAGCTTCTATGAATGGATGCTGAAGCAAACAGGTGAGCTGACGGAAACTGTTTAAGCGCCATGAAATGTCCGGTACAGGCGGTTATAAAATATATTTGGCCTGAATGGCATAGTTTTGGCTGTGCGGCAGCTAATCATCCGGCAGCATACAACATTTTGACGTTGCGCAAAAAATAGCGGCCTGTTAACCCTTTGCGGAATGTGGGATTATTCCCGCAACTATTGATTCTGTATCAATATACAGGTGCAATATCTGGGGCAGATGATAAAACCGGAACGCAGGAAAGATTTTCTGCTGTTTCTTCGGAAATGATCTGTTTGTGAACTATGCGCTTCAGGCGGCATGTTTGTAAACAGGGTGGATGTCTCCCCGAAATCAGTGCTGGTTGCGGATCGAAATAAAGGAATAAAAAAATGGCTGAACGATCGCAAAATCTTCAGGATCTCTTTCTGAATTCTGTACGTAAGCAAAAAATCTCTCTGACGATCTTTTTGATTAATGGCGTTAAGCTTACAGGTATTGTCACATCCTTTGATAATTTCTGCGTCTTGCTGCGCCGTGACGGACATTCACAGCTGGTATATAAACATGCCATCTCAACCATTATGCCAAGTCAGCCTGTGCAGATGTTTGAAGGCGAAGAAGAGTAAGTATTACAAGTCATTACGACTGTTTGCTGAAATTTCGAGATGTTTTTATATCCGCAGTGCCTCTAGGCCTGCGGATATAT
Organism: Ochrobactrum sp. SFR4; assembly: GCF_019730395.1. NCBI lineage: Bacteria > Pseudomonadati > Pseudomonadota > Alphaproteobacteria > Hyphomicrobiales > Brucellaceae > Ochrobactrum > Ochrobactrum sp. SFR4. Next base: position 182,080 of record NZ_JAAPBB010000003.1, read on the forward strand.
TTGTTTGTAAATACGGGAATAATTATCTGAGGCGCGCTCATTGATGCAGGCAGCCCGGATGATTATCTGATGGGAACAGTAGCCGTGCCGGTATGAAAATGACCGGCAAAGGCGATACATAAATCAGGATACACATTTGAAAAAACGCAATGATCCGGCAGCTGATCTGACGCCAGAAACAGAGATGCCAGAAACATATGAATTATCATCCGATGATCATTATGATGATGGCGCTAAACAGAAAAGCAGCAGAAAGCCTTTCACAACAAAAGTAGAAGATACACGGGCTTTTGTTGTCGTGCCGATTTTGCCGGAACGTTATGCGCTGGTCGTCGATCAGGATGAGAGCGAACGCCCGAAATATCGCCGGAGTGATGAAGCGCGGCTTGAAGAAGCTGCGGGACTTGCACGGGCGATTGATCTGAAAATTATCGACAGTTTTCTGGTGCAGACCTCCCAGCCGCGTCCGGCCACTCTGCTTGGCACGGGTAAGGTTGAGGATATTGCTGAACGCATTGAGCGTGAAGAAATCGAGCTGGTGATTGTCGATCATCCGCTGACACCGGTGCAGCAACGCAATCTGGAGCGCGAATGGAAAGTCAAGGTCATCGACCGTACCGGTCTGATTTTGGAAATTTTCGGTCGCCGTGCGCAGACCCGTGAGGGTAGCCTGCAGGTTGAGCTGGCACATCTGAATTATCAGAAAGGCCGTCTGGTTCGTAGCTGGACGCACTTGGAGCGTCAGCGTGGTGGCGGCGGCTTTATGGGCGGTCCCGGTGAAACCCAGATCGAGGCCGACCGTCGTATGCTGCAGGAGAAAATCCTGCGGATCAAACGCGAACTGGATACAGTTGTGCGTACCCGTCAGCTGCACCGTCAGAAACGCCGTAAGGTGCCGCATCCGGTCATCGCACTGGTTGGCTATACCAATGCGGGCAAGTCTACTTTGTTCAATCGTCTGACTGGTGCTGATGTGCTGGCGGAAGATATGCTTTTCGCGACGCTTGATCCGACTTTGCGTCGTCTGCGCCTGCCGCATGGCGATATGATCATCCTGTCCGATACAGTTGGCTTCATTTCCAACCTGCCGCACCATCTGGTTGCCGCGTTTAAAGCGACACTGGAAGAGGTGATTGAGGCGGATCTGATCCTGCATGTGCGCGATATGTCAGACCCTGACAATGCGGCACAGGCTGAGGATGTGGAAACAATTCTCAGTGGTCTCGGCATTAAAAAAGGCGATGAGCGTGTCATTGAGATATGGAATAAGATCGACCGTTTGAGCGAACCGATGCAGGATAGTGCGGAGAATCTGAGCAGCGGCAGTCATGAAGATGCGCGGCCTTTGCCGCTGTCTGCGCTGACGGGGCAGGGTACGCCTGAATTGCTGGCTTTGATTGAAGGTCGTATTTCCGGTGCGATGGAAAAAGTGCAGGTCAGCCTGCAACCGGATCAGTTCGGTCTGATTGACTGGATTTACCGCCATGGCAGCAATGTGCGTCGTCAGGATGGGGAAGACGGCTCGGTGATTATTGATGTGGATATGACTGCCGGTTCCGCGCAGAAATTCCGCGATAAATATGCCTCCGTAACAAAACGCAGCTAAGGATGTGCAGACTATCTGCCGTCATTTAGATTTCGGTAAGCATGAAAGATTAGACAGGGGCGGAATAGGGCGTTTATAGCGCAACACCTTGCGAAACGGGTACGCCTCGCCCTATGTATTGAGTATTACGAATCCTGACGGCAGTGTTTCGCTCCGTTCTCCGATAGCCAAAGGCAGTTAATGATGAGAGATCCAATTGAAACCGTTATGAATCTGGTCCCGATGGTGGTTGAGCAGACTGCACGCGGTGAGCGGGCCTATGATATTTTCTCGCGTCTTCTGAAAGAACGCGTGATTTTCGTGAACGGTCCGGTTGAAGACGGCATGGCTATGCTGATCTGCGCGCAGCTTTTGTTCCTTGAAGCGGAAAACCCGAACAAGCCGATTGAAATGTACATCAATTCGCCAGGTGGCGTGGTCACTTCCGGCATGGCAATTTATGACACGATGCAGTTCATCAAGCCTCCGGTTTCCACACTCTGCATGGGGCAGGCGGCATCCATGGGCTCGCTGCTGCTGACAGCCGGTGCAACCGGTCAGCGTCTGGCACTGCCGAATGCGCGTATCATGGTTCACCAGCCATCCGGCGGTTTTCAGGGGCAGGCTTCTGATATCGAGCGTCATGCGCAGGATATCATCAAGATGAAGCGCCGCCTCAATGAAATCTACGTCAAACATACCGGCCGTGATTATGAAACCATCGAGCGTACGCTTGATCGCGATCATTTCATGACCGCTCAGGAAGCGCTCGAATTCGGCCTGATCGACAAAGTGATCGAATCACGCGATCTCGGCGAAAAGAAAGACTGATAAATTGGATTCTGATCCGTTTTACCTTTAAAGCGGATCAGTTTTCTGAAGACCGGAATTTCGTAACAAGTGGTTTTCCGGCAGAAATCTTCGGCATTGTATAATTTTAGCCACATTTTTTCTGCCATTACCGCTTTTACTGTACTGTCGTATAAAACAGTGCGGTAGACAGGTTGTAAAACTGTCTTTTGCCTGTTTATGCTAAAGCATGTCGCAGCTAAATGATCTCATTTACGTCCGCGAACATGCAATGAAATAAAAAAAGCCAGAGCGAGCGCAACGCGTATAATGTAATGCGGCACGCTCTGAATGCTGTGTTAAGTGATTGTTTGGGTCTTGTGCCTAGAAAGACGACTGCCGTTCGTGTCGGTTTCGGTCGGGAAGACATGACGGTTAGAACTTGGTGCCTGTTGCGGACAGCGGGCGGCCATTACTGAAAGGAAACTGCGATGAGCAAAGTCAGCAACGGCGGTGGCGATTCCAAAAATACGCTCTATTGCTCCTTTTGCGGAAAAAGCCAGCATGAGGTGCGCAAGCTGATTGCGGGGCCGACCGTTTTTATCTGTGATGAGTGCGTCGAGCTTTGCATGGACATCATCCGCGAGGAAAACAAATCCTCGATGGTGAAGTCGCGTGAAGGTGTTCCGACTCCGCAGGAAATTATGGCGGTTCTCGATGATTACGTCATCGGTCAGAGCCATGCCAAGCGTGTTCTGTCGGTTGCGGTTCATAATCACTATAAGCGTCTGGCTAACCAGCCAAAGAGCGGTGATGTTGAGCTGGCAAAATCCAATATTCTTCTGGTTGGCCCTACCGGTTGCGGTAAGACCTATCTGGCACAGACACTGGCGCGCATCATTGATGTGCCGTTCACCATGGCTGATGCCACGACACTGACCGAAGCCGGTTATGTCGGTGAAGATGTTGAAAATATCATTCTCAAGCTGTTGCAGGCTGCCGACTACAATGTCGAGCGTGCGCAGCGCGGTATCGTCTATATCGACGAAGTGGATAAAATCAGCCGTAAGGCCGATAATCCGTCGATTACCCGTGACGTATCCGGTGAGGGCGTACAGCAGGCCCTGCTGAAGATCATGGAAGGCACTGTGGCTTCCGTACCGCCGCAGGGCGGACGCAAGCATCCGCAGCAGGAATTCCTGCAGGTGGACACAACCAATATCCTGTTCATTTGCGGCGGTGCATTTGCCGGTCTCGACAAGATCATTTCGTCCCGTGGCGAAAAGACCTCCATCGGCTTCAGCGCAACTGTAAAAGCGCCGGATGAACGCCGTATCGGTGCGATTTTCCACGAGCTGGAACCGGAAGATCTGGTGAAATTCGGTCTTATTCCGGAATTCGTTGGTCGTCTGCCGGTTATTGCGACACTGGAAGATCTGGATGTGGCCTCTCTGGTCAAAATCCTGTCTGAGCCGAAAAATGCTCTGGTGAAGCAGTATCAGCGCCTGTTCGAGATGGAAAATGTTGAGCTGACATTCCATGAAGATGCGCTGCTGGCAATCGCAGGCCGTGCGGTAGAGCGTAAGACCGGTGCCCGTGGTCTGCGTTCGATCATGGAAAAAATCCTGCTTGATACCATGTTTGACCTGCCGACACTGGAAGGTGTTCAGGAAGTGGTTATTTCCGGCGAAGTCGTGGATGGCAAAGCGCAGCCGCTTTACATCTACGGTGATCGTAAGGAAGAAAAAGGCACGGTTTCCGCTTAAGGAAACAAACAGCCTGTCAGCTGTGACGAAAATCAAAAACGCTCAGGAGCAATCCTGAGCGTTTTTCGTTTGATGACATATTTATAGAGTCCATGTTTTTATATTTATGAGTTAAAATATCATATTTTATTGTGCTGGATTGTGGACGATAGGGGAAACACGGCGAAACCGGCACTTTAGGCGTTTCTTTAACCGCGAAACCGCTTTAAAAGATGAGCATGAAAATTGCATTTTGATCCGGTGGTCATAAATGCGCTGATTTATTCTGCTGTATGAAGCATAAACAGTGCTTGAAATAGCGGCAACGGGTGGCCAATTATACAGTCGATGCACACAGTGATTTGCTGATGAAACGGGGATCATTGTGTGGCGATCGGGTGGTTAACCCGGGAAAGGACCTAAAATGACGGATACAGAGTTGAAGACATCGGTGGGTGGTCAGGACGGGCTCTATGCCGTATTGCCATTGCGCGATATTGTTGTCTTCCCGCATATGATTGTGCCGCTTTTTGTCGGCCGCGAAAGATCAATCCGTGCGCTTGAAGAAGTGATGGGCGTTGATAAGCAGATCCTGCTTGCTACGCAGAAAAATGCTGCCGACGATGAGCCGGCCAATGACGCGATTTATGAAATCGGTACAGTTGCCAATGTGCTGCAGCTGCTGAAATTGCCGGACGGCACTGTAAAAGTGCTGGTTGAAGGTATTGCACGCGCCAAGATTTCCAAATTCAGCGACCGTGAAGATTATCACGAAGCCTATGCTGACATTCTCGAACTGCCGGAAGAAGAGCCGGTGGAAATCGAAGCGTTGTCCCGCTCGGTGATGAGCGACTTTGAAAATTACGTAAAGCTGAACAAGAAGATTTCGCCTGAAGTTGTTGGTGCGACCAGTCAGATCGACGATCATTCGAAACTGGCCGATACGGTAGCCTCGCATCTGGCGATCAAGATTGCTGAAAAGCAGGAAATGCTTTCGATCCTGTCGGTTCGTGAGCGTCTTGAAAAAGCTCTGGAATATATGGAATCCGAAATCTCGGTTCTTCAGGTTGAAAAGCGCATCCGCTCGCGTGTTAAACGCCAGATGGAAAAGACCCAGCGCGAATATTATCTGAACGAACAGATGAAGGCGATCCAGAAGGAACTGGGCGACGGTGAAGACGGCAAGGATGAACTGGCCGAGCTGGAAGAACGCATTGCCAAGACCAAGCTGAGCAAGGAAGCTGCGGAAAAAGCGCAGGCTGAAATGAAAAAGCTGCGGTCGATGAGCCCGATGTCGGCGGAAGCCACAGTGGTGCGCAACTATCTCGACTGGCTGCTGTCCCTGCCGTGGAACAAGAAGTCCAAGGTCAAAACCGATCTGGCTTTTGCCGAGGAGGTTCTGGATACAGAACATTTCGGTCTGGATAAGGTCAAGGAGCGCATTGTCGAGTATCTCGCGGTACAGTCACGCGCTGCCAAGATCAAAGGCCCGATCATCTGTCTCGTAGGCCCTCCGGGGGTTGGTAAGACCTCGCTGGCGCGCTCAATTGCCAAGGCAACCGGTCGTGAATATGTGCGTATGTCGCTTGGCGGCGTGCGTGATGAGGCTGAAATCCGCGGTCACCGCAGAACCTATATCGGCTCCATGCCGGGCAAGGTTGTGCAGTCGATGAAGAAAGCCAAGAAGTCCAACCCGCTGTTCCTTCTCGATGAGATTGACAAGATGGGGCAGGATTTCCGTGGTGATCCGTCATCGGCTATGCTGGAAGTGCTGGATCCGGAACAGAATGCAACCTTCATGGATCATTATCTGGAGGTCGAATATGACCTGTCCAACGTAATGTTCGTGACGACTGCAAACTCACTGAATATTCCGGGTCCTCTGCTTGACCGTATGGAGATCATCCGTATTGCCGGTTACACTGAGGATGAAAAACTTGAAATTGCCAAGCGGCATTTGCTGCCAAAGGCAATCAAGGAACATGCTTTGCAGCCGAATGAATTCTCGGTTGATGAAGCAGCCATTCTTGCTGTGATCCAGCACTACACCCGCGAAGCCGGTGTACGTAGTCTTGAACGTGAAATGATGAAACTGGCGCGTAAAGCTGTCACGGAAATCGCACGTAAGAAGACCAAGTCGGTTCATGTGACTAAGGATAATATTTCTGATTATCTCGGCGTCATGAAGTTCCGTTACGGACAGATCGACGGCGAAGATCAGGTTGGTGTTGTTACCGGTCTGGCATGGACAGAAGTGGGCGGCGAATTGCTGACCATTGAAGGCGTGATGATGCCGGGTAAAGGTCGTATGACCGTGACTGGTAACCTGCGTGATGTGATGAAGGAATCCATTTCGGCTGCGGCATCCTATGTCCGCTCCCGTGCGGTGGATTTCGGCATCGAGCCTCCGCTGTTCGACAAGCGCGACATCCACGTGCACGTACCGGAAGGTGCGACACCGAAGGATGGCCCGTCTGCCGGTACAGCAATGGTAACGGCAATTGTTTCTGTGCTGACCGGTATTCCGGTACGCAAGGACGTTGCTATGACCGGTGAGGTTACATTGCGCGGTCGTGTTCTGCCAATCGGCGGCCTGAAAGAAAAACTGCTCGCAGCTCTGCGTGGCGGTATCAAGAAGGTGCTGATTCCGGAAGAAAACGCCAAGGATCTGGCTGAAATTCCGGACAATGTGAAAAACGCATTGGAAATCATTCCGGTCTCTTATGTCGGTGAGGTGCTTGAACATGCACTGATCCGCAAGCCGGAGCCGATCGAATGGGTTGAACCGGAAGTATCAGCCATTGCCAAAACCGGCGATGATGATGCTGTTGTGGGCATGGCTCACTAATCATCTGCAATACAAAATCAAAAGCCCCGCAAGTCTGACTTGCGGGGCTTTTTGCAGAGCATTTCACAGTCAAGTTGGTTCAACTTGGACTGTCCGGGATAATGCGACAAACTAAAGAATTGAGACGCGAGCACTGCGATTCAACATGGACGTAAACCGCTCTAGTTCGGATAGATCGGCAAGGTTACATTCCAGCGGTCTTGCGGGGCGGGTCGTCCGGTATCAGCGCAATTGACAGTGATGCGTTTTGCCTGATCCGCATCATCTCGCCATGCTGTATCCAGTGGCAGCAGACATTCAGGTACAGCCACCTTGGCATTAACAACAGGAAATGCCCAATTGCTGTTCTGCTCTATGTTTTGATGATTGATAAAACGCGCGGCAACGGCGGCAATCTCATCAGGATTTTGCATTGTTGTATTTACCTGCCTTTGGTGTTCGGCAAAAATCGCATAGCACATACGCAGATTATCGAGGCCGAAACGCTGGCGGCAATAGATGCGAATGTCATCAATACGAGCCAGCGACAGCTTTTCAAAAGCCTCAACATCACATTCCCCGCAAACAATCGGATTAACAAAGAAGAGTTGCAGAGAGGGCTGTTGCTTGACGAAAAACGTATAATCCGTGTCATGCTCGCGATATTTTACCTCAATGCCTGTGAACAGAGCCGCTGCCAGTAACAGTGGCGTCAGGCCGAGGGCGGCGAACAATGCAAATTTTCTCATGAGAGAGTACCATTCTTAAAACAGATATCTCTGCCATAAGCGGAGACAAAATGAATGGCAAATATAAAAAAGACCAGTATCAAACTGGTCTTTTCACCTTGGGAGGCTTTATATTTTTTAGTGCTCTGCGCCTGAGCCGCCGACAGCAACAATGCTGAATGGCTGATCGGCCACAGGAATGGTACGGTCTTCTTTAAAGCTTTCAATATCAATCAGGCGTACCAGACTATGGCGCGGATCGGTAATCGCAATATGGTCACCCGCAACGGCCAGACGCGGGCGCGGATCACGCCAGTGGCCATCTTTGCTGTAAGGCTCGGTCACCTTCGCAGAACGGGTGATTGTGCCATCCAGAATATTGATGAGATGCAGCTGGCCGTCTTCCGTCAGCACATAGGCATTCTTCAGGCGGGCAGGGTCGAGCACAAAATCCACACGACGGGTTGGCAGATCAATCAGGCGGTAAGGCGTGTCGCTTTCCGGATCGATCAGCGCAATCTTGTCCTCACCATAATTGCCGAGAAAGAACTGCATCGCCTTGCTGCCAAGCAAGGTGCTGACTTTGCCCTTTGGCAGATCAGCACCATAGGTCAGCATTTTCAGTTCCGCTTTTTTATCCTTGGACGGGCTGGCGATCAGCACACCTTCCTCACAACCAAACGCAGCGAGACTGGCGGAGAAGGCTTCGCCGTGCAAGGCCGTGCAAGTCGCAACATCGCCGGTTTGCGCACCGTCAGATTCAAGAACACGCAGGCCAAGGCGTGGCGGCAGGGCATCGGGTTTGGTTTCTGCTTCCAGATTTGGCACGGAAGCCAGATATTGATTGCCGAAAGGCACAATCACACCATGATGCGGCGCAGTTGCATCAATGATTTTTGCCTGCGGCTTGCCTTTCAGAATATCCTGCTCGGACAGTTCATGGCCTTTGCCTTCCTTGTCGAAGAACAGCACAACACTGTCACCATGCATCACCGCATGAACCGGCCGTTTGCCTTCAAATTTCTCATCCAGCAAGGCTGTGTCTGAAACTTCCAGATCGCGATGGTCGCCATGATCGGAAAGGCTGATGCCGGTTTTAATGACATTCACCTGATCGGCATCGGATTGCACGGCAAATACAGTTTCACCGGATGCACTTGCCGTCAGACCGGCATAGCCTTTGATATCAAATTTTCCGAGTTCTTTGCCGCTCTCCAGATCAATTGCGCGAACAACCGGTTTGGTATGATCGGCAATAAACAAACGCCAGACCTGCTTATGTTCCTCATCTGCACCGGCATGACCGGCAATCAGTAGGGAACCTAATATGCCGAGCGTCGTTGCGCATTTTAGCTGTTTTAGCATCATAAACCTCAAGTCGAAATGTAATAACATTACGATTGATAGATGCGTTCACCTGACATGTCTATGCCGCAAAAGAAATTATTGTAATTTTATAACATAAATAGAGCGATTTGATTGAAACTTAATCGTCAGAACCGCTCTATCATTTTTATCCTCGCATTGTCCGACGCAAACCGCTTCGCACTTTGCTGGAAATGCTTTTATGGCTGCGTTTATAAACGCAGCCATTCCTTTGCACGGGTAATATCATCCTGCGAGAGCTGATGACCTGCATTGAGTGTCTCTGCCGTTAAGTTAGCGCCTCTATTGCTGAACCATGTATTCAACCCTTCAGCATATTTGCCGTAAGGATCAGATTTACCGGCCAGTGTCAGCACCTCTGTGCCGGACAGGTCAGCCTGCGGTACAGCTTCCAGCACCTGCATCGGGCGGCACAGAATGGCGCGGCGGATCAGTTTCGGAAAAAGCGCCATCACTGCAGCAGCAAAATTTGCACCATTAGAATAGCCGAGCACCGTGATATCTTCCGGTTTCAGGCCATAGGAAGCAATTGCCCCTTCAAAAAAGGCGTTAAATGCCTCAGCCTCCGAGCGGATATCCGCCTGATCGAACTGCGTGGCGCCAAAGCGGCGGAACCAGCGGGCAGTTCCTTCCTCATGGCTGCGTCCGCGCACGCCGAGCAGGGTAGCGCGCGGGTTGATGCGATGCGCCATCGGCATCAGATCGGCTTCATTGCCGCCGGTACCGTGCAATAGCAGAATAACACTGCCATCGGGATTTTCCGGTGTGTAGAAGCGATGCACAAAGGGCAGGTCACGCATGGCAATTCTTTCCTCTCCGGGTAAAGCAAATTGCGGCATTATTACTTTCAGATCCTGTGCGCGCTCCTGATTATGCGGTGGCACAAACAATGTTTCACCCAGATGCTCCGGTGTTTCATCAATGGTAAAACCGGGTCCGTCGGTTGCCAGCTCGATCAGCGTTCCGCCCGGTTCACGCACATAAAGTGAGGTGAAATATTTGCGGTCATGGAAATTGGTGATTGACGAATTGAGGCGTGACAGTTCTGCTTCAGCCGCTTTGACTGCATCGACATCTTTGGCACGGAATGCCACATGGTCGGCAATACCAGTTCCGGGAATTCCGGGCACAAAGCCGGTGACATTGCGCACGTCCACGAAATCCGTGTCGGAAACCATACGCAGTACGGTTTCTTCACGCTGACCTTCACTATAGCCGAAGCGCTTGATGAAAGCGGCGGTTTCTTCCTGCGTTTCGGTGAAGAGGGTAACGCTGTGCAGGCGGGTGGGTGCAGAATTCCACGGATGTGCAGCCGGCATGTCATGACCGACCAGCTTGACGGTAACGCCATCCGGATCTTTCAGGCGTAATACCGGTTCACCGAATTCACGCTTTGGACCTTCCACGCGAATTTGCCGGGACAGGGCGCGTGTCAGCCAGTCCCCGATTGTTTCCGGCGGGACTGCCAAGGCAATTTCCGCAACCTGACCATGGCCGACACGGCCGCGCGCACCCTCTTCCCAGACGAGAAATGTAATCAGTGAACCCGGTGAGCCAAGCGCATCGCCGTAAAACAGGTGGAGCTGCTCGCCGTCTTCAAAGCCGCCGGTTTGCTTGACCAGACGCAACCCCAGAAAACCTGCATAAAAATCAATATTGGCCTGCACATTGCGGGTGATGAGGGTCACATGATGGATACCGGAGGTCATATTGGCCTTTCTGAAATATGTGGGGCAGAGAATGAAATTTATCTCTGCCGAGCCTGTCTGCGCTTTGTATTATATTATCGCAGATTTGTATTTTTGTAATATGGGCAGGGTGAACAGTGTATCAACACCATTCAACTGCCGAAAAGTTGATCTGCCTCACACGATATAAAAAAAGCCCCGCATTGCAGAGCAATACGGGGCAGATATCGAGTAGGTATCATGAGGAGATCAACTTGGTGAAAATATCATCTGTTGATGGGATCAATATACGCATGAATGCATATTAAAATAGTCCAATATAAGACTGGCAAATATTTGTGGTCTCATCATTTTGAGTTTCATGTAATCATCATAATCGTGTGAAAAATGCAACTCTGGGTGCAATTGTAAGCCGTACCACACGTTACCTTATTTACTTTTAAGTTCATCATATAAGTATATTACCATACGATAAATGTGGGGGTACTTATGAAAGAGCTCTTATTAGCAAGTACAGTACTTAGCGGTGTATTTATTTTCAGTTCAGCTGCGAATGCCGCACCATGTGTAGTCAATGCAAACGGAACCTTTACCGTTAACAACGGCAATAATCAAAACGGATGTTCTGTATCATCTGTCCAAAATATAATTGGTAATACATCTTCAGGAAATGTCGGTTTTCTCATTTACAGTCAGAGACTTAATCGTGTTTTGACAATTGAGAATGATTTCACAACAACGGTTAAGGGAGCTGTAGGTATCTCAGTTTATGGTACGTCTCCTGATTTTACCTCAACATTTGACGCCGCCGGTAAAACAATTAATCTAACGCTTAAAAACACTGATGCAAACTCTGCTACGCCTGCAGGTGATAATGTTCCAAAAGGCGGAGTAGGGGTAAGCCATGGCGGTCTTTTAACCATTGGTACGTTAAATCTTACTATGGAAAATTTACCCGTCATCGGTAATGCATTTAGTTCTGCGGAGCATTATGGTGTTGTTACGGGTTCTTCTGTGAATGCAGCAGAGGGCACTGCTTTCAATGGTAAGAGGTCATCAGCAATCTTTGATAATTTGAATATCAAGATGCAATCCGGCGCAGTCGGTGGATTTTTGGGTGGTGGAAACCCGCTGTTAAACGGTATTCGCGCGATTCAGGGGGCAGGTGGAGGTGCAAATTCCGGACAGGGATCTGCAGGATATGTGGAAGTAAAAGGTAATCTGGCAATCGATATTGATGCGGCGTCAAATGATGCTATCGGTATTTATGTATCAGGTTCAGCGCAAAACGGCAGGGTACCGGAAGTCAGGCTAAACAACAGCAATATTAAAATTAAGAGTACATCCGGTCGTGCCAATGCAATCCGTCTGGGTAAAACTGCTAATGTTGGTACTGGTGAAGGCCGCCTGACCTCACTTGGTCACATGGAAATTGATACAACGGCTGCCGCCAACAGTTCCGCCATCGCTGTTATCTGGCAAGGGGCTGTTTTGGACGCCAATACCAATACTTCAAGTACGACCATTAAGGCCGGCCGTGAAGCCATTAGTGTCAGCGGTAATTTCAATCAATCCAATGCACAGACCGACACGATGTTCAATAATCTTGTTGCGTCTACAACTTCAACAACAGCAAACCTTGTTGAAGTTGCGAGCAATCAACAAAATTATTTGCTGACTGTGCGTGGCACGGATAGTTTGCTGACGGCTGCCAGTGGCGGATATCTGCTTAATGTCGGCGGAACTACTCGTGCCCCAAGTATGACCACATTCAATTTTTCAGAAGGAACGATGCTTGGCCTGACCAATAAGGCCGCTGTATCCACTTTGAATCTGAATCTCGATAAGAAGGCAAAATGGGTTTTGCAGGAGAAAACCGGTTCTGCACCTTCAACCACAGCTGTTTTCACCAAGCTTGACCTTAAAAAAGCCTCCGAAATTGTGGCCTACGGATCAGGCGGTGCTCCCGCTGCGTTTACATTGCAGGGAGACATCAACAACATTGGCGGCATTCTCAACCTGTCAGATAGCAAAACCGGTGATCAGTTGATTCTGCGCGGGCAATATGTGGGCTCACAGGGGGCTGTTGCCCATCTGGATACATTCCTTGGAGCCAGCGGCTCAGCTTCTGATATGATTGTGAATGACGGTGGCACAATTTCCGGACAGACCCTGCTGCGTCTTAATAATAAAGGCACGAAAGACGATGGGACTGATACCGAGCCGGGGCATGGTATCAAGCTCGTAAATTCCATTAACGGCGGGACAACAACCGCAGATGCCTTCATGCTTGATGCCAGTGCAGAGAATGCCTATCAGTTTAACGGCAAAACTGTTGTTGGTGCCGGCGCCTATGCCTATTCCTTATATAAAGGCCCAAATACCAAATCCTCTTCCGCATCTGATGACTATTCAGACAGTGAGATTGCGGATGACTGGTATTTGCGTTCTCAGCTCGACAAGAAAGATCCTGTTGACCCGGTAGATCCAGTTGATCCGGTGGATCCTGTAGACCCGGTCGATCCTGTCGATCCGCACTTTACACAAGGTGTGCCTGTTTATGAGGCTTATCCGCAAATTCTGTTGGCGCTGAACGGCCTGCCAACCCTGCAGCAACGCGTTGGCAATCGTTACTGGAGTCATGCCGGTAATATTATGATCGAGCAGGGCGCGGACGTGATCGGTACTCCGGCTGTTCCGGCGGCTGAAGCCGGAAGTTTTACCGAACGCAACGGCATCTGGGGGCGGATTGAAGGCCAGCATCTGAAATCCAAACCGGCAATCACCACATCAGGTACACAATATGATGCTGATATTTTTAAAATGCAGGCCGGTCTTGATGGTGTTTTAACAGAGACTGATAACGGTCTGCTGATTGGCGGTATTACTGTTCATTATGGCCACGCATCTGCTGATACCCGTTCGGAACACGGTCTTGGTAAAATCTCTGCCGACGGTTATGGTTTTGGTGGCACACTGACCTGGTATGGAAATAACGGCTTCTATGTTGATACACAGGCGCAGGCAACATGGTATGACAGTGATCTGAGTACCAGAGGCGCAACTGCAGTCTCTCTCGTAGATGGCAATAACGGCTTTGGCTATGCTTTATCGGCTGAAACCGGTAAGCGCATTACACTGAATGACCGCTGGTCGGTTACGCCGCAAGCACAGCTTGTCTATTCCAATGTCGATTTTGATAGTTTTACCGATCAGTATAATGGTGCTGTTTCCCTCTACAAGGGCGACAGTCTGCAGGGGCGTATCGGTGTTTCTGCAGATTACCAGAACTCCTGGTACAATGACAAAGGCATGGTAAACCGTTCTTATGTCTACGGTGTTGCCAATCTGTATTATGAATTCCTCGACGGTTCAGCAGTTGATGTATCGTCGGTACGTTTTGCCAGCCGTAATGACCGCTTCTGGGGCGGGGTTGGGCTGGGTGGCAGCTATAACTGGGATAATGATAAATATTCCATCTATGGCGAGGGATCGGTAAACACCAGCCTCAATAATTTCGGAGACAGCTACGCCTATAAAGGAACCATCGGACTTCGCGTTAAATGGTGATAAGGTTGAGAGTATTTTAAAATATAAAAGCCCTGAAGATATTCGGGGCTTTTTTTTATAAGTCAGCAAACATTCTATAATGCAAAAGCGACTTTGAAAGGTAACTGTGCGTTATTTCAGGAGAAAGTGGTGAGCGCGCACGGGTTCGAACCGTGGACCTACTGATTAAAAGTCAGTTGCTCTACCGGCTGAGCTACGCGCTCTTGCAATTTCTGAGACGGAAATCTCTGTCAGGAGCATCTCGGTAATGCTCTGCAAGTGGGGCGATACATAAGATGGTTTGATGTTATCGTCAACACTAAAATCACTGTTTAAATTCAAAATCTTAAGTTTATACACAAGACAGATACAAAGACAGATTCAATGCGCAGGCAAACAAGCTGTTCAAATTTAAGAGAATTTTATGTGATGAGAAAGTGGTGAGCGCGCACGGGTTCGAACCGTGGACCTACTGATTAAAAGTCAGTTGCTCTACCGGCTGAGCTACGCGCTCTTGCAATTTCTGAGACAAGAAGTCTCTGTCAGGAGCATCTCGGTAATGCTCTGCAAGTGCGGCGATACATAGGTGCCGTTATCGCGATCGTCAACACCAAAAATCATTGTTTTTGAAGTGAAAGTGGATTTTTTGAAGTTTTTCCGGTTTTTCCCCATATTGAGGTGCTGAAATCACACTCATATCATGCATATTTGATGTTTTTAGTGTCTCATATGAAAAATCAGAGGGGCGATTCATGCTTTCAAATAAGATTCTCCTAAAAAATGATTCCGGCAAGTCATTGTTTGTATGATTGATTCCTGAAAGCGCCCCG
This sequence comes from Ochrobactrum sp. SFR4, assembly GCF_019730395.1. Taxonomy (NCBI): domain Bacteria; kingdom Pseudomonadati; phylum Pseudomonadota; class Alphaproteobacteria; order Hyphomicrobiales; family Brucellaceae; genus Ochrobactrum; species Ochrobactrum sp. SFR4. Next base: position 197,207 of record NZ_JAAPBB010000003.1, read on the forward strand.
TACTTCTGCCTGAAGCATATGCCTGATATCGAAAATTGACCGATATTCACGCCTGCGGTTTCTATCCTGAACAATAATGGCTATAAGACCGCACGAACATAAGCAGCACCATACCCGTGAGATCGCTATGAATCAGCGGAGCAAGGCTGGAGGTTGCTGAAAGTCGCAGATTTCGTAATTTGACAGGGAATTAATATGGCAATCGACATTTCTTATCTGACTGCTGTTGGTGCCGGTGCGTTATCTTTTCTCTCTCCCTGTGTTTTGCCTCTGGTGCCGCCATATCTTTGTTATATGGCAGGTGTGAGTGTGGATGATTTTCGCAATGGTGGAGAGGCCTCGCAGGCCACACGTAACCGCATCCGGTTGCTGGTGACATCATTTGCATTCGTTCTCGGCTTTACCACTGTGTTTGTGGCACTTGGCGCCGGTGCATCGTCAATCGGCCACTTCCTGCGTCAGTGGCAGCAGGAAATGGCAATTGCCGCCGGTCTTGTTATTATTGTGATGGGCTTGAATTTCCTCGGGCTGATCCGCATCCCGTTGCTGTCACGGGAAGCCCGTTTTCAGGCGAATTCCGCCCCGGCAACACCTTTGGGTGCCTATATTATGGGGCTGGCCTTCGCATTCGGCTGGACACCATGTATCGGGCCGGTATTGGGGCCAATCCTGACGCTGGCAGGCTCAAAGGCATCGGTGCTGGACGGCGCGTCACTGCTGGCTGTTTATTCACTGGGGCTGGGTATTCCGTTTATGCTGGCAGCGCTGTTTTCCGGCCGTTTCATGCGCTTCCTGTCACGTTTCCGCGTGCATATGGGGAAGGTCGAAAAAGTGATGGGTATTTTGCTGGTGCTTGCCGGTATCCTGTTCCTGACCGGCGGTATGGAAGCTTTTGCTTTCTGGCTGCTTGAGACATTCCCTGTGCTGGGCAAGCTCGGCTAATCACAATACGTACCGGATGTTTCTGAAAAGTGACCGGCACAACCATAAATCCGAAACAGGAAACTGTTTAAAAACAGAATAATACCGCGATTCATACAAAATCATCGGCGCCTTGCTTGTTTTGTGTAAATGAATCTATACGTTTTGCCTTTAAAGTGGTTCTGATAATTCAGACCTCTTTGCCAGTTATGAAACACGGAATTAATATGGCTTCCAGATCCTGCCTGACCATTATCCTCGCTGCCGGTGAGGGTACCCGCATGAAATCTTCCATGTCCAAAGTCCTGCATGAGATTGCCGGTTTGCCGCTGGTGGGGCATGTGGTTAAGGCCGTGCAGGGAGCCAATGATGCAAAAAGCGATCAAGCTGATTTGGCCGTTGTAGTCGGGCGCGGCGCGGCGGATGTGCAGAAGGCTGTCGGTAAAATCAGCGATACAGCGCGTTTCTATGAGCAGACCGAGCGTCTGGGCACTGCGCACGCAGTGCTTGCTGCCCGCGAAGCGCTGGCCGAAGCGCATGATGATGTGCTGGTGGTTTTCGGCGATACGCCGCTGATCGAAGAAACATCACTGCGCGCTGCCCGTGGCAAGCTGGCCGAGGGCGCAGATATTGTGGTGATGGGGTTCCGTCCGGAGAATCCGGCCGGCTACGGTCGTCTGGTTGAAGAAGATGGCAAGCTAATTGCAATCGTTGAAGAAAAAGACGCGACGGACGAGCAGCGCAAAATCACATTCTGCAACGGCGGTCTGATGGCGCTGAACGGCAAACATGCGTTGAAGCTGATTTCTGCCGTGAAGAACGATAATTCCAAAGGCGAATATTATCTCACCGATGTGGTGAAACTGGCGCATGCACAGGGGCTGAATGTCATTGCCATTGATGTACCGGTTGAAAATGTCATCGGCATTAATAATCGCGCTGAACTAGCGGAAGCCGAAGCCCTGTGGCAGACACGCAAGCGCCGCGATGTGATGCTCTCCGGTGTGACGCTCATTGCACCGGAAACGGTTTTCTTTGCGCATGATACGCTGATTGAAGCCGATGTGCTGATTGAGCCGAATGTTTTCTTTGGCCCTAAAGTCACCGTTGAGAGTGGTGCAGTCATTCATGCATTTTCCCATATTGAAGGTGCGCATATTGGCGCCAATACCAGCGTAGGGCCGTTTGCGCGTCTGCGTCCGGGTGCAAAACTGGCCGAAAAATCCAAGGTTGGCAATTTCTGCGAAGTCAAAAATGCCGATATCGGTGCAGGTGCCAAGGTCAATCATCTGTCCTATATCGGCGATGCAACCGTGGGCGCTGATACCAATATCGGTGCCGGTGTGATCACCTGCAATTATGACGGCTATAATAAGTTTAAAACCATAATCGGCAGCAATGCCTTTGTTGGTTCCAACTCTGCTTTGGTTGCACCGCTTACCATTGGTAACGGTGTTTATGTAGCCTCAGGCAGCGTGATTACAGATGAAGTGCCTGAGAATGCACTGGCTCTCGGTCGTGCGCGGCAGGTTAATAAAGAAGGCCGCGCAGAAATATTACGCGAAAAATACAAATCTATTAAAGCAAGTAAAAACAAATAATTATCATAAAATCATTATTTTTAGATTTAAAGTGGTGATGGAAATTGTGTGGTCTTCAGTCCGCAAGGTCAGGCCTTTAAAACAAAGACGCAACAGGAACAGACACTTATGTGCGGAATTATTGGTATTGTCGGTAAACAGCCGGTCGCAATGCGGCTTGTGGATGCGCTGAAGCGTCTTGAATATCGTGGTTATGATTCAGCCGGTATTGCGACTCTGGTGGATAATCAGATTGCCCGCAGCCGTGCTGAAGGCAAGCTGGTTAATCTGGAAAACCGATTGGCGGCAGAACCGCTGAGCGGCACAATCGGTATCGGTCACACACGCTGGGCAACCCACGGTGCGCCGACAGAGCGCAATGCTCACCCGCATGCCACCGAACAGGTTGCGATTGTCCATAACGGCATTATCGAAAATTTTGCTGAACTGCGTACAGAGCTGGAAGCTGAAGGCGTAAAGTTCCAGAGTGATACGGATACTGAAACCGTAGCGCAGCTGGTCGCCCGCAATATCCGTTCCGGTGATGCACCGGTTGAAGCCGTGCGTAAAGTGCTTGGCCGCCTGCGCGGTGCTTTTGCACTGGCTTTCCTGTTTACCGGTGAAAATGAAATGCTGGTTGCAGCCCGTCGCGGTTCACCGCTGGCTATCGGCTATGGTGAAGGCGAAATGTTCCTCGGCTCCGATGCTATTGCACTGGCACCGTTCACCGATAAAATCAGCTATCTGGAAGATGGTGACTGGGCAGTTCTGACCCGCGACAGCGTAACCGTTTATGATGAGGGTAATCATCCGGTCACCCGTGTTGTGCAGCAGTCCTCCGGCGCTGCCTATGTTGTCAATAAAGGCAATTACCGCCATTTCATGGAAAAAGAAGTCTATGAACAGCCGGAAGTGATTTCCCGCACACTGGCGCATTATCTGGATTTCTCATCCTCGTCGATCCGCACCGATGTTAATAATATCGACTGGTCAAAGATCAATCGCATGGCAATGTCTGCCTGTGGCACCGCTTATTATGCTGCAACCATCGGCAAATACTGGATGGAACGCTATGCGCGTCTGCCGGTAGAGATCGATATTGCCTCGGAATTCCGTTACCGCGAAATGCCGCTTTCAACCGATACGCTGGCATTGTTTGTCTCGCAGTCCGGCGAAACCGCCGATACGCTGGCCTCGCTACGTTATTGCCGTTCACAGGGGCTGCCGATTGCCGCTGTGGTCAATGTGCGCGAATCTACCATTGCCCGCGAGTCCGATATTGTTCTGCCGACATTGGCTGGCCCCGAAATCGGCGTGGCATCGACCAAAGCTTTCACCTGTCAGCTTTCGGTTCTGGCTTCGCTGGCGCTGTCTGCTGCCAAGGCGCGCGGCACAATCACTCCGGCTGAAGAAAAAGAGCTGGTTGATCAGCTGGGCAATCTCTCCGGTGTGCTGCATGAAGCACTGAAACTGGCACCAAAGGTCGAGGCCATCTGCCGCGATCTGATGAATGTCAAAGATGTGCTTTATCTCGGTCGTGGTACTTCCTATCCGCTGGCCCTTGAAGGTGCGCTGAAGCTCAAGGAAATCTCCTATATTCACGCAGAAGGCTATGCAGCCGGTGAGCTGAAGCACGGACCGATTGCCCTGATCGATGAAACCATGCCGGTGATTGTGATTGCGCCTTTCGACCGCCTTTATGAAAAGACCGTGTCGAATATGCAGGAAGTGGCAGCGCGCGGCGGCCGTATCATTTTGATTACCGACAAGGAAGGCGCGAAACACGCCAATGTGGATGCCCATTCCGTACTGATCATGCCGGATGTGCCGGAACTCATTTCGCCTCTGGTTTATGCTCTGCCGATCCAGATGCTGGCTTATTACACTGCTGTCTTCATGGGGACAGACGTGGATCAGCCGCGTAATCTGGCGAAATCCGTGACTGTTGAATAGGTCAAGGCAGTCTGTTTTTTCAAAGCCCGCTTGTCTCAGATAAGCGGGCTTTTTATTTATAGATCATGAGCAGCGGGAGAGTGGTTATGCTGGTGCAGCAAGGCAGATTGGCAATCCGTGATTTGCAGAAAAACGATGCGCCGGTGATGCTGCACTGGTTGCAGGATGAGCGGGTGCTGGAATTTTACGAAGGGCGCGACAAACACTTCGATCTGCAAACGGTCATTGAAGTTTTTATCGAGGATCAAGGTGAAACCACACCGTGTCTGGTGTTACTGGATGATAAACCGCTTGGTTATGTGCAGTTCTACCCGCTGGATAGCGAAGATAAACAGGCGCTGGAACTACCGGTTGAGGATGTGATCTACGGGCTGGATCAGTTTATCGGCGAACCGGATTTCTGGGGGCTGGGACTTGGCACGCAGCTTGTTTTACTGGTGCGCGATTATCTCATAACAGACAAGGCCGCACAGCGCCTTGTTCTCGACCCGCAAAGCCGCAACTCACGCGCAATTGCCTGCTATGAAAAATGCGGCTTTGAAAAACTCCGCATGCTGCCCGCCCATGAAATGCATGAAGGGCAGCTGCAAGATTGCTGGCTGATGCAGTATTATCCCGCGCGCAGCAGTCTGATGGCTTCGTCACGCCCGAAAATATAGAGCAGCAGGCGCAGCGCCTGACCGCGCTCAGATTGCAGGTCAATATCGCGCTCCAGCATCAGACGGGCATCTTTGCGAGCGATCTCCAAAAGATCAGTATGCGCTTCCATCGACGCGAGCTTAAAGCCTGGTGTGCCGGACTGACGGGTGCCGAGAAGCTCGCCTTCACCGCGCAGTTTCAGGTCTTCCTCGGCAATGCGGAAACCATCTTCCGTTTCGCGCATCACTTGCAAACGTGCCTTGGCAATCTCACCCAGCGGGCCTTTATAGAGCAGCAGGCAAGTGGATGGCTTATCACCACGCCCGACACGACCACGCAGCTGATGCAATTGCGACAGGCCGAAGCGCTCGGCATGTTCGATCACAATCACTGTGGCATCCGGCACATCAACGCCGACTTCAATAACGGTGGTGGCAATCAACAGGCGGGTATCACCACGCTTGAAGGCCAGCATGGCATCGTCTTTTTCCTGTCCGGTCATGCGGCCATGAATGAGGCCGAGCTTGTCACCAAACACCGGTAGGAAGGACTGAAAGCGCTCTTCTGCAGAGGTCAGCTCAACATGTTCTGATTCTTCCACCAGAGGGCAGATCCAGTAGATTTTCTGCCCCTCGGAGATTGCCTTGCGCATCCGGTCAACAATTTCACTCAACCGCTCACTCGGCACAATTGCTGTGGTGATCGGCTGGCGGCCTGCCGGTTTTTCTGTGAGCTTGGAAACATCCATATCGCCAAAGGCGGTCAGAACCAGCGTGCGCGGGATCGGCGTTGCAGTCATCACCAGCATATCCGGCGCAGTGCCCTTGGCCGTCAGCTGCAGGCGCTGATGCACACCGAACCTGTGCTGCTCATCAATGATGACAAACACCAGATCATGATATTCAACTTTATCCTGAAACAGCGCATGAGTGCCGATAATGATATGGATAGTACCATCAGCCAGCTCGTCGAGAATGCGCTGGCGCTCTTTGCCTTTTTCACGCCCTGTCAGCAAAGCAGCTTTCAATCCAGCTTTTTCAGCCAGCGGCGCAATGGTTGCAAAATGCTGTCGCGCCAGCACTTCTGTCGGTGCCATCAAAGCAGATTGTCCGCCCGATTCTGCCGCATGTGCCATAGACAGTAAGCCAACCACGGTTTTACCGGCACCAACATCACCTTGTAGCAGACGCAGCATACGTTCCGGTTGCTTGAGGTCGCCGATAATATCTTTAACCGCCTGTTCCTGACCTTTCGTCAGGCTATAGGGCAGGTTAGCCAATATCTGTGCGGTGATTTTGCCTGTGCCATTGAGCGGGCGACCGGAGAGACGCTTGGTCTTGGCGCGCACCAGTGCTAGTGCCATTTGTCCGGCGAGAAATTCATCATAGGCGAGGCGGCGGCGCGAAGGGCTGTCTTGCGCAATATCTTCCGGCTCTTCCGGCAAATGCAGATGATGCAGCGCTTGCGTGAAAGACGGAAAATTCTCCCGCTGCATCAGCGTCTTGTCCTGCCATTCCGGCAGATCAGGAATGTGAGTCAGCGCATCGCGCATCGCGCGTGCCAGTGTTTTAGGTGAAAGACCGGCAGTTAGCGGATAGACCGGCTCAATCAATGGCAGATCATCACTGCCGTCAATCGGCGCAATATGATCGGGGTGCACCATCGAGGCGCGACCGTTGAACCATTCCACCTTGCCGGAGACGATAACCTTTTCGCCAAGCGGCAGGCTTTTTTCCAGCCACGGGCGCTGAGCACGGAAGAACACCAGCGTTACTTCGCCCGTATCATCATGGGCATAAATGCGATGGGGCACAGAGCCACGCATAAAAGCGCCTGATTTGCCCCCCGATGGTGAGAACTGATATTCATCAACCGTCACCTCCAGCGTGACCACGGCACCTTCCTGCGCAAAAGCCACACCCGGACGGTTGCGCCGGTCGATTACACTGTTCGGTGCCAGAAACAGCAATTGTCCCACACGCGGCTCAAGCATCGCCGCGCTTTCCGCGCCGAGCAGTTTCAGCAGCAAAGCAGAGACTTTAGGCCCGATACCGGTGAGGGTACGAACCGATGCAAACAGGGGATCAAGCAGACTTGGACGCATAAAAACTAACTTACCCGCTTCTTATTGACTTGCAAGGCTGACATCGCGTTCATCCCGCGTTATATGGCTGGTAATGTTATTGAATGCACAGATGTTAATCCGGAGAATGTTATGAGCACAGGCAGTAAATTATCGGGCACCGAAGCAGGCGCACAGCTGGATCCGCGTCGCCGCAAGCTGCTGTTCCGCTCGTGGCACCGTGGTATGAAAGAAATGGATCTGATCTTCGGTCAATATGCCGATCAGCATATTGCGACCATGGATGAAGATACTTTGAATGAATTTGAACGTCTGCTCGAAGTGCTCGACCGCGATCTGTTCAAGTGGATTACCGGTGAAGACAAAACACCTGAGGCTTTTGACACGATTTTGTTCCGTGATCTTATTTTGTTCCGCGATAAAATCGACTATTGATTTTTCTCAATCAGAAGCTCGAGTAATATAGCAGAGACATCCTATGCCCGTATTTTCCAAACTTGGTCTGAAACCGGTTCTCGTCAATCATGTACTGATTGATGGTGTCGCCGATGGTTATGAAGCCTTTGTGCTGGCCAAGATTTTGGAGGAGGCGGGTGATAAGGGGCCTGTCTTGTTCATTGCCCGCGACGGGCAGCGCGTGGCCGATATTGAGCAGGTGATCGGCTTTATCATGCCGGAACTGCCGGTATTGCATATTCCGGCGTGGGACTGTCTGCCCTATGACCGTGTTTCTCCCGGTGCAACAGTCTCTGCCAGACGTCTGAATGCGCTGAGCCAGCTGAGTGCCCTGCGGGAGCAGAAACATCCGGCGCTGATTATTGCCACAGCCAATGCGGTGTTGCAGAAGCTGCCGCCGCGCGCTGTGCTGGCTGAACAGAGTTTCTCCGCACGTCCGGGCAACCGCGTGAATATGGATGAACTGACCCAGCGCCTTGAGCGCAACGGCTTTGAGCGCGTGCCGACTGTGCGTGATGTCGGTGAATTTGCTGTACGTGGGGGTATTCTTGATCTGTTCGTGCCGGGAGCAGAAGAACCGCTGCGACTGGATTTCTTCGGCGATACGCTGGAGAGCATCCGCGCGTTTGATCCGGCCTCGCAGCGTACGACCGAGACACGCAAGGAGTTCACTCTCCAGCCGATGAGCGAGATTACGCTCTCACCGGATATGATCAGCCGCTTCCGTAAGAACTATATCGCTGCCTTTGGTGCGCCGTCACGCGATGATGCGCTTTATGCGGCAATCTCGGAAGGACGCCGCTTTGCGGGTATGGAGCACTGGCTACCGCTGTTTTATGACGAGATGGAAACGCTGTTTGATCATACAGGGCCGATGCCTGTTGTATTCGATCATCTGGTGCCGGAAGCCATTGCCGAGCGCCACAAGCTGGTGCTTGACCATTATGATGCCCGCCAGAAGCAAGCAGAAGGCAAAGAAGCAGCAGATGCTATTCCTTATAAGCCGGTAGCACCGAGCCAGCTCTATATGTCGCTGCGCAAGGTGGAAGAGGCGGCAGAGGCCAATGGCAAGCGCTATGACCTCACGCCTTTTGAAGCACCGGAAGCCAGTGGCCGGCATATTATTCATGCGGGTGCCCATAAAGGCCGCAGCTTTGCTGAGGAACGCGCCGCTAAAGACGTTAATCTGTTCGAGGCCGTAACCAAATATATCGCTGAACTTCGCGCAAGCGGTAAAAAGATCATGATCGCCGCTTGGACAGAAGGTTCGCTTGACCGTCTGTTGCAGGTGCTGGACGAACATGGTCTGGAAAAAATCGAGACGGTTAAAGACCTGCGGACAGTCAAAGCCCTGTCGCGCGATAAGATCACTGCGACTGTGCTGGCGGTAGAAAGCGGCTTTGATGCTGGTGATCTGGTTGTGGTGGCCGAGCAGGATATTCTCGGTGACCGCCTGATCCGACGCACCAAGAAACGCAAACGCGATGCGGATTTTATCTCCGAGGCCGGTAGCCTGACCGCAGGCGATATCGTGGTGCATGTCGATCATGGTATCGGTAAGTTTGTCGGCTTGCGCACAATCACCGCTGCCGGTGCGCCGCATGATTGCCTTGAGCTGCATTATGCCGGTGACGACCGTCTGTTCCTGCCGGTTGAAAATATCGAACTGTTGTCGCGCTATGGCTCGGAAGGCTCATCCGCTGTTCTGGATAAGCTCGGCGGCGGCGCATGGCAGGCACGTAAAGCCAAGCTCAAGAAACAGCTGCTGGAAATGGCCGGACAGCTGATCCGTATTGCTGCGGAACGTGCTATGCGTGGCGCGCCGGTGCTAACCCCGCCGGAAGGGGTCTATGGCGAATTTGCTGCCCGTTTCCCTTATGATGAAACAGAAGACCAGCAACGCGCCATTGATGCGATCTTTGATGATCTTGGTGACGGCAAGCCGATGGATCGTCTGGTTTGCGGTGATGTCGGCTTTGGTAAAACCGAAGTCGCGCTGCGTGCGGCTTTTGTAGCAGCACTCAACGGTTATCAGGTCGCGGTTGTGGTGCCGACCACATTGCTGTCACGCCAGCATTTCAAAACCTTCTCCACGCGCTTTAATGGTCTGCCGATCAATGTTGCCCATGCCTCACGTCTTGTCGGTGCCAAAGAACTGGCGCTGACCAAGAAGGGTGTTGAAGAAGGCACAGTTGATATTGTTGTCGGCACCCATGCGCTGCTCGGCAATTCGATCAAGTTCAAAAATCTCGGCCTGCTGATTATCGATGAAGAACAGCATTTCGGCGTGAAGCATAAAGAACGCCTGAAAGACCTGAAATCCGATATTCACGTGCTGACACTCACTGCAACGCCGATCCCGCGCACCTTGCAGCTGGCGCTTACAGGTGTGCGTGAATTGTCGCTGATCACGACACCACCGGTTGACCGTATGGCGGTGCGTACCTTCATTTCACCTTTTGACGCGCTGGTCATCCGTGAAACACTGATGCGCGAGCGCTATCGTGGCGGTCAGAGCTTCTATGTCTGTCCGCGTATTTCCGACCTTGCCGAGATCAAAGAATTCCTCGACCAGCATGTGCCGGAACTGAAAGTCGCTGTGGCTTTCGGGCAGATGCCTGCTGGTGAGCTGGAAGACATTATGAATGCCTTCTATGACGGGCAATATGATGTGCTGCTTTCCACCACCATTGTGGAATCCGGTCTGGATATTCCGACCGCTAATACCATGATTGTGCATCGTGCGGATATGTTCGGTCTTGCGCAGCTCTATCAGCTTCGTGGTCGCGTTGGCCGTTCCAAGCAACGTGCATTTGCGCTGTTCACGCTGCCTGCGGGCAAAACGCTGACGCAGACAGCCGAACGCCGCCTTAAAGTGCTGCAATCGCTGGATACTTTGGGCGCTGGTTTCCAGCTTGCCAGCCACGATATGGATATTCGCGGTGCGGGTAACCTGTTGGGTGATGAGCAGTCCGGTCATATTAAAGAAGTCGGTTTCGAGCTTTATCAGCAGATGCTGGAAGAGGCGGTTGCCGAGCTGAAATCCGAAGGCCCTGTGGTGGATAGCCATTGGTCGCCACAAATTGCGGTTGGCACGGCGGTGATGATACCGGAAACTTATGTGCCTGATTTGCAATTGCGTCTGGGGCTTTATCGCCGTCTGGCCGATCTGGAAACAACGCAGGAAATTGACGGTTTTGGTGCCGAACTGATCGACCGTTTTGGCCCGCTGCCGGAAGAAGTGCAGCACCTGCTCAAGATCGTGTTTATCAAGGCGCTGTGCCGCAAGGCCAATGTTGAGAAATTGGATGCAGGACCGAAGGGCATTGTTATCCAGTTCCGTGAGAAGACCTTCCCGAATCCGGCAGGTCTGGTGCAGATGATTGCGGCACAGGGCTCGCTGGCGAAGATCCGGCCGGATCAGAGCATTGTGTTTATCCGCGATTATCCGACGGCGGAAAAACGCCTGACCGGTTCAGCCGTAATCATGACGCAGTTGGCAAAAATCGCCGGAGAATAAGCAAAACAGGGGAATAGAATGCAAAAACAGCTTGTTGAAACCAGACATGGTTGCCTTGAGGTCATGACAAGCGCCGGTAAAGGCGCCCCGGTTTTGTTTATTCATGGCAATTCCGCTTGCAAGGAAGTGTTTCACAAGCAGTTTGAATCTTCTCTGGCACATGATTTCCGGCTGATCGCTTTTGATTTGCCGGGACATGGCGCCTCTGCCAATGCTGCGGATCCGCAAAAGACCTATACATTGCATGGCTATGCGCAGGCCGCAGCCGATGTGCTGAAGGCGCTGGATGTATCATCGGTAGCGGTGTTTGGCTGGTCGCTCGGCGGGCATATCGGACTGGAAATGATTGCGCAGCAAGCACCGGTCAGCCGTCTGATGATTACCGGTACGCCGCCGTTTTCTAAAGACCCCGATGCGGTCGGTCGGGCTTTTGTACCAAGTGAAGCGCTGAAATATGGTGGCCAGCGTGATCTGGACGATGCGGAGGCACAATCCTATGCGCGCCATGTGGTGCATCCTGATAAGCCGACACCGGATTTTGTAGTGAATGCCGTGCGCAGAACCGATGGACTGACACGCCAGACAATGTTTGAGAATATTCTGGCTGATAATATCGCTGACCAGCAGCATATGGCTGAAAATTGCCCTGTACCGCTGGCTATTCTCAATGGCGCCGAGGATCATTTCATCAATAATGCGCATATTGCATCGCTGAATTATAAGAACCTCTGGGAAGAGACGATTTTCCTGCTGCCACAGGTCGGCCATGCGGCTTTTCTGGAAAAGCCGCAGTTGTTTAACCGCATATTGGAACGCTTCCTGCGCGGCTAATCTTATGGTTTGCGCAGGCGCACAATCCATGCAATCGGCGTGACGCGCGTATCGGCAACAACGTCTTCTCTTGCGGCCAGTTCTTCCGAGGCCATTGGTTCAACACTGGCCTCGAGAATGAAACCTGCAGCGGTAATCATCCCGATCCATTCGCTCAATGTCCGGTGAAAACGCGGAATATTGAATGGTTTGGATTGTTCACGCTCTTCCTTAGGCAGGCTTGAGAACCACCAAGTCTCCACGTTGCCGTCGATATTGGCAAAATAATCTGCCACTTGTACCGCAACGGCTTTACCACTCTCATCACGAATATTCTTACGAAACGGCGGCACAAAGCACGGATGCAGAATGGTGAACTGGAAGAAGCCTTGCGGTTTCAGAATGCGGAACACTTCTTTCAGCACATCACCTTGTTGCGGCATATCCATCATTGACATAAAGGCGCTGGCAAAATCAAATTGTGCATCATCGAACGGCAGGTGCAAGGCATCTGCGATTTGATAACGGATACCGAGCGGTTCCTTTTGTTCATATTCTGTCGCATGGCGCACAAAAGTCAGAGCAATATCAATACCGGTCATATTGGCACCGGCACGAGCCAGTGAGCGGGTATTCGCACCTTCACCGCAACCGACATCCAATCCGTTTAAGCCTTTGATGTCCGGCAGCATTTCCAAAAAAGCCGGTGTATGCAGCGCGTCACGATAAATGTCGTAACCGGCGCGGACATGTTTCGTCCATGTCTCGGCATTGGCTTCCCAATGGTCAGACACTGAGCGTTTCAGCACATCATTGTCTATTTTTTCTGTCATGGGAAATGCTCCTCGGTTTTACTTATAAAGACGAAAAAGGCTCTCCGGCGTGTGCCAAAGAGCCTTAGAATAGTATTGTTGCAGTGGTTTAAAGATCAGCGATCTTCGCTCAGACCCGGCTCATAACCTTCCGCAATCTGACGGATAGCATCAGCCATGGCCTCGGCGCTCTGTGCACCCATAACCGCATATTTCTGATCGAGAATGAAGCACGGCACACCGGTCACGCCCATCTGGCCTGCTACAGCAATTTCCGCACGAACATTATCGCTGTCCGTGTCACCTTCGAGCAGGGTTTCGATAATGGTATATTCCATACCGGCATCTTCTGCGGCTTCGATGAGGATTTCATGGCTGCCGATATTTTCGCCTTGTTCAAAATAGAGCGAGAATAATTCGCCGACAACGCGATCCTGTACTTCCGCGCTGACTTCACCCGCCCAGCGGATCAGGCGATGGGCATCCAGCGTATTTGGTGCCACTTCAATCGCATCAAAGTCGAACTCGATGCCTTCTTCTTTGCCGATGGCGATCAGCTGGTCATGCACTTCATTCACGCGGCTCTGGGAGCCGAGTTTTTCAACCAGATAGCGTTTGCGCTCTTTGCCTTCAGCCGGAATCGTCGGATCAAGCTGAAACGGACGCCAGCGTACTTCAACATTCAGTTCCGGCAGCATTTCAAGGGCGGCTTTCAGGCGCTGACGGCCGAGAAAGCACCACGGGCAGACGACATCGGAAATAACATCGATTGTGATTTGTTTGTTTGTCATGAAATTACCAGTCATCATTGGTTGGCAGAGGTGGTTTCAGTCCACCATGTAGGGAATTGATAGCCGTAAAGCGAGTTTTTTTGTGGAATTTTGATCCGCTCCCACCGTGCAACCTGCTGTTTCGGCAAATAATAAAGCGGCAGATAATAGCTGCCGGAGATCAGCAACCGGTCAAAGGCGCGCACTGCATCGGTAAAAGCAGAGCGGTCTTTGGCGGCGAGCATAGCTTCAATCATCGCATCAATAGCCGGATCCTGTGCACCCGGATAGTTGAAACTGCCGGATGCATCACGTGAGCCGGAGCCCCAGCGCATCCATTGTTCATTGCCGGGAGAAAGCGAGGCCGTCAGCGCACCGATAATCATATCATAATCGAAATTCTGCAAGCGCTGCTGATATTGCGCATCATCGGCACTACGGATTTCCGCAACAATACCCAAACGTGCCAGATTGCGCTTATAGGCCAGTGCCAGCTTTTCCTCATCAACTGAGCGGGTCATGATTTCAAAGCTCAGACGGGTGCCTTCCGGCGTGGTAGCCACACCGTTGTTAAACGTAAAACCTGCCTGTTCCAGCAAATCATAGGCTTTTTTAGCAGGCTCACGATCATGACCGCTGCCGTCGGTTGTGGTCGGGCGCCATGTGCCGTCCATCGTTTCCGGCAGTATTCTATCCTGATAGGGGGCGAGTAACTGCTTTTCACCGTCGCTCGCCGGACGGCCGACAGACGATAATTCCGAACCCTGCCAGAAACTCGCCATACGATCATATTGACCGGAAAACAGTGAGCGGTTTGCCCATTCAAAGTCAAAGAGTTCGGAGAGCGCGCGGCGCACTTTAACATCAGCAAATTTTTCGCGTCGCGTATTGAAGACAAAGCCGAGCATATTGGCCGGCGTACCTTTGACGAAAGTGTCCTTAATGACTTTTCCTTGCTTTACCGCAGGAAAGTCATAGGCTTTGCTCCAGTGATTAGGTGAGCCGTCAACATAAACATCGATAATCCCCTTCTTGAAAGCCTCGAAATAGGAGGTTTCATTACGGAAATATTCGATGGTGATGGTTTCAAAATTGTTGAAACCGGTGCGGCTTGGCAGATCTTTTGCCCAGTAATCCGCATTGCGCTGATAGGTAATACGTTCACCCGGTTTTACATCTTTAATAAGATAAGGGCCGCTTGCGACCGGAGGCTTCAGCGAGGCCTTGCCGAAAGTCTCTGGATCAACTGCATGTTTCGGCAGCACCGGCATAGTACTTGCCAGGAGCAACGGAAATTCACGGTTCGCCTTATCGTTGAAGGTAATACGAATGCCGTGCTCGCCTGTTTTCTCGATTTTGTCGATCTGCTTCATACGGGCATTAAACGGCGGACGGCCTTTTTCCGTCAGTATTTCATAGGTGAAAAGCACGTCTTCCGGTGTCACCGGTTTGCCGTCTGACCATCGGGCTTTCGGGTTCAGCGTAAATTCAATGAAACTGCGTGCATCATCAATCTCAACGCTTTCGGCCAGTAAGCCATAGAGCGTAAAAGGCTCATCAGTTGAGCGCTGCATCAGCGGCTCAAACACCAGATTGCCGAAATCCCCGTCAATGAACATACCGCGCGCTGTGGTGCGCATGCTCTGCAAAACAAACGGGTTCAGACTGTCGAATGTACCGACGACACCATAGGTGATATTTCCGCCTTTAGGTGCTGCCGGATTGGTATAAGGGAAGTGTTTGAAGTCGGCTGGCAGCGCAATGTCACTATGCATGGACAATGCGTAGGATGGCACGCTGTCTTGTCCGGCAGATGCGGTTTGGGCTTGTGCTGTGCTTTGGGTAAAGGGCAGGCCGGTAGTGCCAAATGCAGTTGCCAGAACAGAGGTTCCCAGCATTGCAAGCAGATGACGCCTGTTGATGATGTGCGGGAAGGGCAGGAACGGCTGTGTCATTGGTCAATCACTATCCGGTAAAATTTTAAGAATGCTCTGATTTGTCAGAATTTTGCGTGTTTTTGATTAATTTTGAGAATGTTTGAGGATTATGCCGGTTCGGTACCATATTTGATTCGTATCAGATGCACTGTATAAACCGCTTTTTTAGCGGGAATATGCAGCAAGCTACAGAATTATAATATGAAATATTGACCGGCCGGTTTTCGTTTTATGATAAGTCAGGCGGGAAATGCGTTGTTTTTATAGCGCAAATCGACGTTAAAAAACTATGGTTAATAAAACGGCACTGGATAATACGTTGCAGTCAGTGTAACACCGCAAATAACGCAGGGTCACGCTGTTGCCGTATTTTATCCGCAGTCATGGTTGCGAAAATTCGGTTCACTTGCTGATCCGCAGGGGGAAAACGTTGTCTTGCCAGTCTCGATGATAATTCCCGTAAAAAATACAGGCTGTTTATTTCTCTGAAACAGCATAGCCAGAATTCAGATCAGAGTGTTGAAAGGAACCTGTTGATCATGACCAGCACGAAGACATTCGCTGCCGCATCGGCAATTGCCGGCGCCGTTGCCCTGCTTGCAACCGCGACCCTTCCGGCCACAGCTCAACAGTTGCCGCCGCAGGGATGGTTCAAGGTCTGCTCGAAGCAGGAAGATAATGATATTTGCAATACACAGAATATTGTGACTGCAGATTCCGGTCAGCTGCTGACCGCGATCAACCTGATCGAAATCAAAGGCAAGATTAATCGTAAGATTTTTCAGGTTTCCGTTCCGACCGGTCGTCTGATCCCTGCCGGTATCGGTATGCAGATTGATGCGAACAAAACCACCAAAGTTGAATACGGCATCTGCTTCCCGGATCGCTGCATTGCAGAAGCTCCGCTGACAGATGAAATGGTCAATGCGCTGAAAAAAGGCGGTAAGCTGACCCTTACATCCGTAAACTTCCAGAATAAGCCAAATCCGATCACTGTTCAGCTCACCGGTTTCTCCGATGCACTGAATGGCAAGGGTCTGCAGCAGAACGAACTTGAACAGCGCCAGAAAGAACTTCAGGACGCAGTTCAGAAGCGCCAGAAAGAATTTGAAGCCAAGATGAAGGCAGAACAGGAAAAGGCGAAAGCCGGTAACTGATCTGGAACATCCGGAAACAGATTTTAAAGGGCGCCTCTGGCGCCCTTTTTTATTGGAGGAAAAATGATAAGACCTGAACTGACAACGCAACGCCTGAAACTACGGATATATACACCGCAGGACGCTGCTGAAATGTACAGCCATATCACACCGACGCTCACCCGTTTTATGGCGTGGGAACCACCTGCATCCTATGAGGAGTTTCTGGAGAACAAACCTTTTTGGGAAGAGCGTTTCCTGCAGGGGACGGATTATCATTTCGTTGCCAGAGATATCCAAAGCGGGCGTTATATCGGTATTGTCGGTGTGCATCGGGCAACAACGAGCACACCCGAATTTGGCGTTTGGATGTGTGAGGACGTGCACGGGCAGGGCTTCGGTAAGGAGGCTGTCACTGCTGTGTTCGGTTGGGCAAAGGAAGCGTTACAGGCAGATTATTTTGTTTATCCGGTGGCCGAAGAAAATCGGGCAAGCCGTAAGATTGCCAAAGCACTCGGCGGGCAGCTTGTCACTTCCGAGCCGAAGCCGAAATATATGTCTGTGACCTATCATATTCCGGCCTGAAACATACGCGGAGTATAGCTGGTAACGTGTAATTTCTTGGAATTGCCGCGTAATGCTGAAGTCATATCATCGGGTTTTCTTTAAAAGGAAGCCCGATGATACCAGAAATTGAAACAACGCGTATGATCCTGCGTCCGTTCAGGGCAGAAGATGCGGATGAAATCTGGCCATGTATGACGGCGAATTTAGCACGTTATATGCTGTGGAATCCGCCGAAAAGCGCTGAAGATTTTAAAAACATCTGGAAGAATTGGCCGGCAATACAAGAAGAAGGTAATTCCTATGTTTTTGTCGGAAGAGTGAGGAAGAATGGCTCTTTGGCGGGGCTGTTTAGTGCGCATAATTTCACCACGCCGGTTCCGCGTCTTGCTTTATGGGTATGTGAGGAGCACCAAAGACAAGGTTATGCCTCAGAGGCCCTGAAGGGGATTATGCATTGGGTGGGGCAACATTTTCAGCCGGATTATTTCAGCTATCAGGTTGCCGAACAGAATGTTGCCAGCCGCAAGCTTGTAGAAAGTCTTGGCGGTAAAGCTGTTGGAGTAGAAGAATATCCCAAGTTCACGCTGATTATTTATCACATTCCTGCGTGAGATTTTTTACATTTATTATGGCCAGATATGTCCTGTCATTGTCCTGATATTGGCTTTTTCATTATGTTTTAGCGCGGTAATTTCTGTTATACAACTTTACAGGAGTTACCTAAAATGTCCGCCAATGATACTGCTATGATCGTTATTGATGTTCAGGAATCTTTTCGCCAGCGCGCCGTGTGGCAGGATGGTATTGCTCGTCCTTTTATCCGGAATGTACAGGCGCTGATCGACGGCGCTGCTAAACGTAATATTCCTGTCGTGCAGATTTTACACACGGATAATGATGATGTGTTTCAGCTGGAAAGTGGTTTTGTGCGCACATTGGAAGGTCTGGAGATCGAGCCAACCGTGCAGTTTTACAAGAAGCGTCACTCTGCTCTTGTGGAAAGCGGTCTGAATATCTGGCTGACGGAGCGCGGTATCCGCAAGCTGATTATCTGTGGCATCAGAACCGAACAATGTTGTGAAACGACAACGCGTCATGCGTCTGATCTGGGCTATCAGGTTGATTATGTAACGGAAGCCACTCTGACTTTTCCGATGCAGCATCCTTCAGGACAGGTCTTCTCCGTTGAGGATATCAAAATGCGTACGGAACTGGTTCTGGCTGGACGTTTTGCGCGCATTGCTACGGTTGAAGAAGCACTTCAGGTTGCCTCAGTATAAGGAAATTTGGTTGTGAATAAGCAAAGTGGCGCAACGGCTCCTAAGGTCATACCTGTCTATGTTGTTGTGCCGCCGCATATCTTGCTGCTGGATGTGGCGGGGCCGGTGGAAGTGTTGCGCCGTGCTAATGCCGAGCAGCAGGACATTTTGTTCGATTATCATTTTGTCTCAACGCAAGCGGAGCAGGTGAGTTCAATCGGGTTGGCTGTTGCAGGGCTTGAACCATTACCTGCACAGCTGCCGGATGATGCCTATATTCTTGTCTGCGGCACCATAACAGCACCGGCAGAAGCAACCGATCCCGAGCCGGAATACCGGCAATTGGCATCATGGTTGAAAGCGGTTTTCCGGCCAACAATGTACCTGGTGACGATCTGCTCCGGTGCCCTGATTGCTGCGCGTGCCGGTTTGTTCGATGGTTATGCCTGCACGACCCATGCATTGTCTGTCGATGAGTTGCGTGAAATTGCTCCGGCGGCGCGTGTACTGGATAACCGGCTCTATGTGGAAGACGGTACGCGCTTTTCGAGTGCAGGTATCTCCACGGGAACTGACCTTATGTTACATCTGGTGGCAAAGCTGACATCACCGGTCGTGGTGCTGAGCATTGCCCGCTATATGGTTGTCTATATCCGGCGTACCGGCGGTGAGCCGCAATTTTCACCGTGGCTGAGTGGGCGTAATCATATTCATCCGGCAATTCATCGTATTCAGGATGCGATTATTGCTGATCCGGCGCAATGCTGGTCTCTGGCAGAACTGGCCGATACCGGTTTTATGAGTGTTCGCAATCTGTCGCGTCTGTTTCAGGAGCATACGGGACTGACGGTGACGGAATATGTCAATCTGATCCGCGTAACACTGGCCAAAGATATTCTGACCAATTCACCGCTGGATATGGAAAATATCGCGGAGAAAACCGGTTTTACCTCAGCCCGCCATCTGCGCCGTGTCTGGTCGAAATATAATGCGGTGCCGCCGAGCCATTATCGCCGGATTACCGGACAGGTATAAGATCACGTTGTGCAATACCGCAAATCACTGCCAGCAATAACAATCCGGCTGAAGCCCACAGGCCACTTGAGAGGCTATGTGTCAGGTCATTGATAAAGCCGATCAGCACAGGGCCGACAATCTGCCCGACAGAGAACATAACGGTCATCATGCCGATTGCTGCTGCCCAGCCTTCCGGCGGCAGATTGCGGCGCACATAGACTGTGGTTGAGGCAACAACTGCGAAAAAGGCACAACCGAAACCGGCAGCAGAAATCATCAGCAGAGACGTGCTGGATGAGAAAATCGGCAGCAGTGATGCAATCAGTGTAATCAGCGAGAGCAGGGCGAAACCATAACCATGCAGCACTTTTTTCTGAATGCCTGCGCAAACCCATGGTGAGGAAATTGCGCCAAGCCCGATCACAAACCAGAAGGCCGATTGCAGCATGGCGCCGCCGCCGGAATTCTGCACCCATGCGATCATAAAGGTCATATAGGCAATATAACCGGCACCGACAAAGAGATATCCGGCTAAAATGCCGCTCATGGCTTTGTAGTCAACACGGTAAGGTTTGCTTTTCTGATCCGGCTTGTAGAGCGTTACATTTTGTCCGCGCGCGCCGATCAGCAACAGTGCCAGAGGGGCGGCGATCAGTGCCAGCAAGGCCCATGCATAAGGCCATGAGCCTGCACCCAAACAGGCAATCAGATAAGGAATGACGAGACCGGACAGGAAAATACCGATGCCAGGCCCTGCATAGAAAATACCGAGAATAACCGAACTGCGCTCCGGATGGCGTTGTGCAAGACCGGTTGTCAGCAGGCCACCGGCCACAAAAGCCAAACCTGCACTGAGTCCGGCAATAAATCGCAGCAGGTTGAGAATAAGCACATCGCGGAAGACCGCGCAGAGTGCCAGTGAAGCGACAACCAGCCAGATATTGATGATCATCATTTTATAGGCACTGATATAGCGCAGCAGACGCGATGCGAGCAAAGCGCCGAACAGATAACCGATCCCGTTGCTGGTATTCATCCAGCCTGCATCCGCATAGGACCAGTGCAGATCGGCACGCATATCCGGCAGCACAAGCGCATAGGCAAAACGCGCAAACCCTAATCCCAGTGCCGGAACCATTGCTAAGGCCAGCACAACGGCTAAGGCATTTTCACTTTTTCCGAACGGGTTTTGGGTTGTCATTACAGGTATTCCGATATTGTTTTACAGTATAACTTATAGCGGATTCACATCGTAGCGGTGATGATTAATCCGCATGAGAGAGCGTGTTCAAATAGAAAAAGCCCCGCCTGATTATTCAGGCGGGGCTTTTACAAATCATGACTGATTAAGCAGCCATTGCTTTCTGCAGGTTTTCGTCGATCTTGTCGAGGAAGCCTGTTGTCGACAGCCAAGGCTGATCGGGACCGATCAGCAGAGCCAGATCTTTGGTCATGTAGCCGGATTCAACTGTATCTACGCAGACTTTTTCCAGTGTATCGGCAAAGCGCTTCAGCTCAGCATTGTCGTCGAGCTTGGCGCGGTGCGCGAGACCACGGGTCCATGCGAAAATCGAAGCGATCGAGTTGGTTGAGGTTTCCTCACCCTTCTGATGCTGGCGATAGTGACGGGTTACAGTACCGTGAGCAGCTTCTGCTTCAACGGTCTTGCCATCCGGTGTCATCAGAACCGAGGTCATCAGGCCGAGCGAGCCGAAGCCCTGTGCCACGATGTCGGACTGCACGTCACCGTCATAGTTCTTACAAGCCCAGACATAACCGCCGGACCATTTCAGAGCCGAAGCAACCATGTCGTCGATCAGGCGGTGTTCGTACCAGATCTTGGCTTCTTTGAACTTCTCAGCAAATTCAGCCTGATAAACTTCTTCAAAGATATCTTTGAAGCGGCCGTCATAGGCTTTGAGAATGGTGTTTTTGGTCGACAGATAAACCGGATAGCCGCGCTGCAGGCCGTAGTTCAGCGATGCACGGGCGAATTCGCGGATGGATTCGTCGATATTGTACATAGCCATTGCTACACCGGCGGATGGTGCATCATAGACTTCGTGTTCAATGGTTTCGCCGTCTTCGCCAACGAATTTGATCGACAGCTTGCCTTTGCCCGGGAATTTGAAATCAGTCGCGCGGTACTGGTCACCGAAAGCATGACGGCCAACGATGATCGGCTGAGTCCAGCCCGGCACCAGACGCGGTACGTTTTTGCAGATGATTGGTTCGCGGAAAATTACGCCGCCGAGAATGTTGCGGATGGTGCCGTTTGGCGACTTCCACATTTTCTTAAGCTTGAATTCTTCAACGCGGGCTTCATCAGGGGTGATGGTGGCGCATTTCACACCAACGCCGTGCTCTTTGATAGCATTTGCTGCGTCGATGGTAACCTGATCATTGGTTGCATCGCGGTGTTCTACCGACAGATCATAATATTTCAGATCGATGTCGAGATACGGATGGATGAGTTTGTCTTTGATAAACTGCCAGATGATGCGGGTCATCTCATCGCCGTCAAGCTCAACAACGGGATTTGCAACTTTGATCTTTGCCATTAAAACCTCTCCTTCATGAAGTTGCGCCTCTCATAGCACTGCTTAAGCGAGAGGCAAAGTGCTAACGACGCCTTGAGAACAGGAATAATAAAAAACGCCGGAGATAACGGGTTTTTATACTGTCAGAGGGCAATTTATTTGTTCACGATGGTGTGAGATATGCTTCGCTTCGCTGCATGAGAGAGCCGGTACAGGTTGCTGGCGATTCAGTTTTTTAAGCTGATACCTGTTTAATTGTTATGCATGATTTGAATTTCACCACTCTTCCGTTTAAGAAAAGCGCGAAAAGCGCATACGGAATGTCTCGTTTTGCGCGCGAAATTTGAGTTTTGAGAAGATTATGGCCGGTACAGACAAACAGCGCCCGATGATTTCAGAAGGTCCAGCAATCATTCTTGTGGAGCCGCAATTGCCGGAAAATATCGGTATGGTGGCACGCGCTATGGCGAATTTCGGCCTTGGCGAATTGCGTCTGGTCAATCCGCGTGAAGCCTTTCCGAATGACAAAGCACGCTCTGCCGCCAGCAAGGCTGACCATATTATCGATAGTGCTGTGCTCTATGATGATCTGCCGTCAGCACTGGCTGATCTGAATTTTGTTTATGCCACGACCGCCCGCGAGCGTGACGGTTTCAAACAGGTGCGCGGCCCTGTGGAGGCAGGTAAAATCTTGCGTCAGAAATTCCGTAACGGTGAGAAAACCGGCATCATGTTCGGCCGTGAACGCGTCGGCCTGAAAAATGATGAAGTCGGTCTGGCTGATGAACTGGTGACTTTTCCGGTCAATCCGGCATTTGCCTCGCTCAATATAGCGCAGGCTGTGCTGCTGATGTCCTATGAATGGATGAAATCCGGTCTGGAAAATGAAACGGACACGGTTTTCCGCGGGCCTGAACTGCAACCGGCCAATAAAGAATATCTACACGGTTTCTTTAATCATTTGGAGGAAGCTCTAGATACGCGCGGTTATTTCCGCCCTGAAGCGCGTAAGGAGATCATGGTGAATAATTTGCGGGCAGTACTGACCCGTCCGGCATTTGCGGAAGCTGAAATCCGCTTGCTGCGCGGCGTGCTGACCTCACTGGATTATTTCTCACCGAAGAGCCCGCGCGGCTCCGGCGCGCCTGAAGGCCGCGCCAGAATACCCAATGATGCCGCGCCTGAAGGACGTGCCAGAGTTTATAAAGACGAGACACAGAATACTGAGCAGGATAAACCGGACGAAAAGTCCTGAGGCAGGTTTGCGATGCACCATCTCGCGCAATATACAGCAACCAATATTTCCAGCAGGCAGGATGCGCCGGTTATCGTTTTTGACAGCGGTATCGGCGGCCTGACTGTGTTGCGCGAGGCGCGGGTGCTGATGCCCGACCGCCATTTTATCTATGTGGCTGATGATGCGGGCTTTCCCTATGGTTCATGGGAAGAACCGGCTCTGCGCGAGCGCATTGTCGGCCTGTTCGCTGATCTGATCCGCCGTTTTCATCCTCAGCTTTGCGTGATTGCCTGTAATACGGCGTCCACACTTGTGCTGGATGATCTACGGCAGGCTTTTCCCGATACGCCTTTTGTCGGTACAGTTCCGGCGATTAAGCCTGCAGCTGAGCGCACACATTCCGGTCTTGTCTCGGTTCTGGCGACACCGGGCACGGTTAAACGCGCCTATACGCGGGATTTGATCCAGTCTTTCGCCTCGCAATGCCATGTGCGTCTTGTTGGTGCCGACCGGCTGGCCACATTGGCGGAAGCGCATATTCGCGGCGAAAAGATTGACGATGAACTGGTGCTGGAGCAGATCACACCGTGCTTTATCGAGCAGGATGGTCAGCGCACTGATATCGTGGTGCTGGCCTGCACACATTATCCGTTTCTGGCGAATGTATTCCGCCGATTGGCACCGTGGCCGGTAGACTGGCTTGATCCGGCAGAAGCAATTGCGCGACGCATGCTCTCTCTGTTGCCGGAGGCGAAGGATAAAAGCCTGCATCACCATGAGGATCTTGCGGTATTTACTTCCGGAAAACCTGATTATGCAATCCGCCGTTTGTTGCAGGGTTTTGGTCTGAGGAACTGATCGATATTTGCTCTAAAATTAAATCTAAACTATAATTACTCTGTATAAATAACTGTATTTATTGTTTTTTTATGGAGTTTTATCGTGAGGATTTTAAAAATTTCTGCGGCGCTTATTATTGCAGTTTCAATGTTTTCCGGTGCCGCTTATGCAAAAACACTGAATTTTGAAAGCAGTTTGTCGGGTAATAAAGAAATTCCGCATGTTGTGACAGCAGCCAAAGGGCAGCTTAAAGCCAGCTATAATACAATCAGCAAAGTACTGAAATGGCATGTCAGCTATAGCGGTCTGAGTGGCACTGCAACAATGGCGCATTTTCACGGGCCGGCAACGACCAGACAAAATGCCGATGTGATTATTCCCATTAAGCCTGATGCATTGAAGAGCCCGATTGAGGGCACTGAAAAGCTGACCAAAGAGCAGGAAAAACAACTGCTGTCAGGACATTGGTATTTCAACATTCATACGGAAAAACATCCGGGTGGTGAGATCAGAACACAGCTGACACACAAGTAAAACTGTTTGTAATCATGATAAAGCGCTTCCTGAAAGGATGCAGGGAGCGCTTATTTTTTGCTGAAGTCAGTTTGTCAGTGAAACTTGCTTGACCTTACCCTAAGGGCAACCCTGCATAGCTTGTGCGATGAGACTCACAAGGAGATAGTATGCTGACAATCGGACAAATGGCGCGCTCACAGGGCGTAAGCACCAAGACCCTGCGCCATTATGATAGTATTGGTCTGTTCAGCCCGACATTGAACGGACAGGATAACGGCTACCGTTATTACCGGCCGGAGCAGATTGTAACACTCGGTCGCATCGTCTGGCTGAAACAGCTGGGTATGGCATTGGATGAGATCAAAACACTGGCAGTTGACGGCGGCTTGGACAGTGTAGAAAAGATGCATGCAGTGCTGGAAAACCATGCCGTTCAGCTGGAAGCTGATATAAACCGCCGTCAGAAAACGCTTGGCCATCTTCATCGCTATCTCGCACAACCGGAGCGCACAATGCCTGAATTACAAAAGCCTGAACAGGTTTTCTTCGCCGCACAGCGTATTATCGGCATGTGTTGGTATCCTGAGGACGAGGGCAGTATTGCGCAAATGTGGGATCGTTTTGAAGCGCGCGAGCATGAGATTGAGCGTCTGGAAGAGCCAGTGGGCACTTTCGGCATTTGTCAACCGCTAGCAGACGGGCAGTGGCGCTATATTGCAGGCCTGCCGGTTGGCGCAGATGCGGCTATTCCTGACGGACTGATCGCGATGGAGATTCCGGGGCGTTATTACGCTAAGGTCGAACATCACGGTGAGGTAACAACTTTGCCGGAAACATTCCGTGCTGCATATTCGGAATGGCTGCCAAGCGCAGGCATGCAGCCTGATGAAGGGATAGAGTTTGAATATAGCGGTGCGCGTTTTCTCGGGCCGATGAATCCGGAAAGCGTGACCGAGATCTATATTCCGCTGAAATAATCAGCATTCAAAGATGAAATGATAAATGAGCGACCTTGATCATGTTTCAGGGCGCTCTTTTTCTATGATTGGATTTTACTGCCGGTAACGAAAAAGAATATCAGCGGAGATTGTAACAATGAGACAGACAGTAACTACATTGGCGGCAGGGTTAAGCATTTTGACACTGACAGGCAGCTTTGCGGCCATGGCAGAGCAGGTTGGTTTCCGGCAAACTGAATTGGCGGATAAGAGCGGCAAACGTGATTTGAAAATTGCGCTTTGGTATCCGGCATCGGACACAAAACCAGTAGAGACGATTGGTGAAAATCCGGTGTTTAAAGGCATTCAGGCAATACCAAATGCAGCGCCTGACGGTAAATCCCATCCGCTTGTGATTTTGTCTCATGGCTATGGTGGCAGTTGGCGTAATCTGAACTGGCTGGCGGGTGAGCTGGTCGGGCAGGGTTATATCGTTGCCGCGCCGGATCATCCGGGCACTACCACATTTAATCGCGATCAAGAGCAGGCTGCAAAGCTCTGGGAACGCCCGCATGACCTTAGCCGTGTGATTGATATTGTGACCTCTGACAGCGCTCTGGCAGGCAGGATTGAGCCTGACCGCATTGCCGCGATTGGCCATTCTCTCGGTGGCTGGTCAGTTGTCGCTCTGGCCGGAGCACAGTTTGATCGGGAGCGTTTTGAGAAAGACTGCAAAGACAATCCCAATCCGCGTACTTGTGGTTTGGCAGAAGAGCTGATCAAGCCGCAGGGTGATGTTGCAGCTGAAAAACTGAAAACAATGAAAGCCGATCCGCGTGTGGATGCGATTGTTTCGCTCGATCTGGGGTTGGCGCGTGGTTTTACACCGGAGAGCCTGAACAGTATTTCAGTGCCTGCACTGATCTTTGGTGCTGGCGTTGATATTGGTGACCTGCCTGCCAAATTGGAATCCGGCTATATCGCAGCGAATATGTCCGATAAAGCCACGCAATATTTCGAGATCGCTGATGCCGCGCATTTCAGCTTTATGCAGATATGTAAGGCGGGAGCAGCTGAGTTGATCGAAGCGGAAACCCCAGGAGACGGTATTGTCTGCAAAGACGGTGCAGGGCGCAGCCGTGAGGCGATACACCGTGAAGTGGCGGACATGATTATTGCATTTCTGGCAAAATCCATTCCCGCCCAATAATACAAAAAGGCCGCTATAAAGCGGCCTTTTCTTTTAGAGAGCCTTGGGAGGCTTATTGAGTTTTCAATTCACTGACTTTACCGACAGTGAAGAACTGGGTTTCACCGCTGGAACCGTCAACACCGTCATTATCGGTCACGACATAGCCAATGCCGTTTTTGTCGATGGCGAAGCCTTCAACCTTGTCCGGTACAAAGCCATTGAGTTTCTTGAGATCAGGAATGAAATCATAAACTAATGTCTTGCTGACGACCGGCAGTTTCTCGCCGATTTTAGCCGGTTTCAGGTCTGCCAGAGCCACTTTGTAAAGGCGCTTGTTGACAGCTTCCTTGCCGATGAGATTATCACGCTCAACGATATAGAGCTGGCCGTCATGGGCAGTCACTTCAGAGAGACCAACCCAGCCCTTTTCTTTCTTATCCAGCGGATAGGCAACCGCAGCCCATTCTTCACTCTTCAGATTGTAGCTGAGGATTTTGACGTTGCCCTTTTCGTCGTCAGCCCATTCGCGCTGTACCACCATCCAGAGCGTTTCATTATCGCCTTCACCGGTACGGGTAATACCTTCAAGACCGAAACGGGTCTGGTGCTTGAGCAGGTCTTCAGGCAAAGCGATTTCTTTTTTGATCTCGCCTTTGTCATTTACATTGAGAATTGCATGCGGAACGAGCTTCTTCTGGTCGCCTTCATTGGCCAGCCAGAAGCCGCCTCTACCATCCGTCGTAATGCCTTCAAGATCAAGCTTTTGCGCTGCATCTTTACCGCGTTTTACCAACAGAGCTGAAGTGATTTTCGCAGGCTTCTGGTTGGCATCAATCGTATAGATGGTTGGTGCTGCATAATAGGCGGAGTCAGAGATGGCATAGAGAATACCGTCTTTGCTTTCATCTGCAACCAGACCGGACAGAGCGCCCCAGCCGATTGGCGTGCCTTCTTCAGTCAGTTCCGAAACCAGCTGCGGGTAGGTGGCAGGTTTGTCCTGCAGTTCATAGATCATCACATGAGAACGGGCACCGCCGTCTTCACCCAGATCGGTTTCATTCGCCGTGACCAGCAGGTTGCGTGACGGGATCGCCAGAACACCTTCAGGGCCGATGCCGGATGGCAGCAGTTGCACGAATTCAGGGTCTTTACCGGTGTCTTTATAAACGCTGACCATCGAGCCGCGTTCGCTGGCGATAAACAGGTAATCTGTATCATCGAAGCGACCAACTTCAGCGCCTTCCAGCTCTACGCCTTTTTTATTGCGCTTTTCAGGATAATGACCGTGCGCTGCAATCTTATGCTCCAGCGTATTGCCTGAATCGTAGAGCACTTTGCCGCTTGTGTCGAAAATGGTGAAACCGCGGGAGCCGCCTTTATAATCACCTTCATTGGCGGTCAGAAGACGGTCATCACCAACCCATTTAATGGTATCCGGCTCGCGGGCAACATTCTTCATTTCGCCGTTGAACTTGATCTGGCCGTCTTTCTTGGTGTCGATCTTGTCGAGATCAACTGTGCCGGCAGAGAAGTGCGATGTGATTTTGCCGGAAGCCGCATCAATAATCGCGATATGGTTGTTTTCCTGCAGGGTAACAGCAATTTCATTCTTGCTGTTGAAGGAAACAAATTCCGGCTCCGGATCTTCCGGCGCGATTTCCGCAATGCCGGTCATATCCACGAGTTTCATGGTTTTGCAGTCAGGCTTACCGTCTTTGAGGTCGAGAATAACCAGATTACCGGCCGGAAGCTGCGGCAGTTCACCGTCATTCAGCTCTTCATCGCGTTCATTCTCAATGGCGACTGCGAGGAATTTCTTGTCAGGAGAAACAGCAACAGAATCCGGCTGGCCGCCGAGATCGCAACTCATTTCAACTTTGCGCGACGCAATATCAATCACATCCAGACGACCGGATGGTTTGACATAGCTTTCTGATGTGTTGACGCCGGCGAGGATGCGTTTGCCGGCGACAGTCACTGAAGTCGGTTCGCCTTCAACTTTGAGTACACCACCGGCTTTCGGGTTTTTAGGGTCGGTAATGTCAACAAAACCGATACCACCATAAGGACTGTCGGAATAGATTAGCGTATTGCCATCTTCCGAAACCGTAATGATTTCCGAAGAGGTTGCTGCTTTGACGTCTGCATCTTTCGGCAGATTGTCTGTTACCGCAAAGCTGGCAATACGGTTGAAAACCGGCTCTGCCGAAGCGGAAAAGGCAACAGAGCTTGCTAAGGTGGCAGTAAGAGCGGTGATGAGAGAAAGTCTCATTGAGCGGCGCGACATGAATATCCCCGAATGTTGCGATAAATTCCGGATCTCTGATCCAAAAGTCGCCTTGCTTTGCTGTAAATGGCTATTTCTGCGCTTCCGGTACTCACGTAATTATATATACGCTGCGTTCCGGTGCTCGAAATCACCATTTTGCTATGGCCTGCCACTTTTTGATTCAGACATTGAGGGGAGGTTTCGCCGTTCTCTGTTGCAGGCAAATGTCACTTCCGTGAAGAAATGATGACATGACTTTTATTAGCATTTTATTCGCTAACAAAACGGTGGGTAAATGGAATGCAATTATGAAGAGAAAACGCTGAAACGCTTGCAGATTGTATTATCTCCGGTGCGATAGCTTTGGAAACCGATTGCGTCATAATAAGCAAGCCCGTTGGCATTATCCGCGCCGATAGTTGCGTCAATATTTTGCAGATTTGCGTTTTCAGCTGCGAGTTTTGTTGCGGCGAACAGAGCCTTGCCAACACCGCGGCGGGCTGCGTTCGGGCTGACATGGGTGCCGATAATGCCCCAGCCTGCTGCGACACCATATTTATTGTCCTCAGCAGCGCGGATCAGCGATTGAAAGCCCAAAACCTCACCATTCTCATCTTCTGCAACGCTGCACAAAATGCCGTGCGGATTATTGATATAAGTGTCGCACACAAAATCCTGATCATGCGGACGCTGCCGTTGTGTAACTGCAATAATATCTGTCAATACACGGCTCATGGCCTCAGCATCATTCAATCGGGCAGGTCTGATAATCATATTTTATCTTCCATATAAATACTTGAAGGCATTTATTTATCTGACGGTGTCTGCGGGCGGGCGAGGTTACCTTTACCAAATGTGTAGCCGGTTTCCACTGTTTTGGAGCCGAATTTGGAGCGTAGCTTATCAATGGCAGTTTCAGCCGCTGCACGCTTACCTGCTTTGATATCCACCAGATCAGGCGGATCGGCTTTCACCGGATCGGTGAGGTCGGTAACACCGATGCCGAGCAGACGATATTGAGTGCCGTCAATTTCCTTTTGCAACATATAAAGACCGGTGCGGAAAATCCTGTCTGCAAGCTGCGTGGGATCGCTCAGACGATGATTGCGGGTACGGCTCTGGAAATCCTTGGTCTTGAGCTTCAGCACCACTGTATGACCGGCAATCTCGCCATGCTTCAACCGTCCGGCAACTTTTTCCGACAGTGCACGCAGAACCGGCACCAGCTCCTCAGCTTTGGCGATATCAATATCAAAAGTGGTTTCATTGGAGATGCTCTTCATCTCGCTTTCCGGCTGCACAGTGCGCGTATCCATGCCACGGGAGAGGCGGTAAAGCCGCTGCCCCATCACGCCATAGGACTTCATCAGCGCAGATTCCTCCATTTGCTGCAGTTGCCCTATGGTCTGAATACCGTCAGCATTGAGCTTGGCATTGAGCGCCTTGCCGACACCCCAGATCATGTTGACAGGTTTGGACTTCAGAAAATTCTGCGCTTCTTTTTCTCCTATCACCGAAAAACCGCGCGGCTTCTCCATGTCTGAGGCAAGTTTTGCCAGAAACTTGCAATAGGACAGACCGACAGAAACCGTGATGCCGATTTCCTGTTCAATACGGCGGGCGAATTCTGCCAGCACAAGAGCAGGCGGTGCACGGTGCAATTTGGCCGTGCCGCGCAGATCCAGAAACGCTTCATCAATCGAAAGCGGTTCGACAAGCGGCGTGAGATCAAACATCATCTGGCGAATCTGATGCCCGACCTTGCGGTATTTCTCCATATTCGGCTTAACGAATACGGCCTGCGGGCAGAGCTCAATAGCTTTGAAGGTCGGCATGGCGGAGCGCACGCCGTGGATGCGCGCAATGTAGCAGCAGGTGGAAACGACACCACGCTTGCCGCCGCCGACAATCACCGGCTTGTCACGCAGTTCAGGATTGTCGCGTTTTTCAATGGAAGCGTAAAAAGCATCACAATCAATATGTGCAAAGCTTAAATCATAAAGCTCTTCATGGCGCACCAGACGCGGACTGCCGCAAGCGCTGCAACGCGGGCGTGGTTCAGTGCGGCGCTTTTTCTGCACAGTCAGGCAATCGCGGCAGAAACCTGACTGCGGATCGGCCTCAGCAAAATAACCGGAAACACCGTTGACCATCGTAAAAACCTGTATCATGATCCGAACATAAGCGGAACATTTGCACAATACAGGCAGATGATTTCAAGTGCCAGCGAATTTTATACACAATCTGCAGCGATGCAAAAGATTGCACTTACATGGATTGGTCGTAAGCACTGTCACCGTTTGGCAGAAAGCGCAGCGCTTGATTCATGCTTTCCGGCTTGTGACCGGTTGCTTCGCAAAACTGCATGAGCGTTGGCTCATGTGCCAGATAGAACTGTAATACACCGGTCAGAAAAGCCGGTTCACCTGCGGCTTCGCGGATGGATGAGACTTCAATGCCGGTGAGGGACAGAAAGCGATTCATCAGATCCGGCTGCTGTGCCAGAAAGACCAGAGCTTCAATGGCCAGATTTTCAGCATCGCTTTGATTCAAGACAGTTTTTGACATTTTATATCCGCTGGCTTTTACGTTTTGGCAACTTTAATTGCATCTTTAGCTGTATGAAAACTGTTTAGGGTCAATTTGGTCATTGTTCAATGCTATGCTCTTCGGGTCGGAATAATTATGGTCTCTGTGTGCTGTACCCGTGAGTGGTAATTGACGTGAGCCGAAAACTACGAAATGCTGCGGCCAGGCACGCGGATATATTCAGATAATATTCTGAGTAATAAGGTATTTTCTCATGACCAAAAAAGTAATGATCGTCGAAGATAATGAGCTGAATATGAAGCTTTTCCGCGATCTGATTGAAGCCAGCGGTTATGAAACCATCCGTACACGCAATGGTCTTGAAGCTATGGATCTGGCACGTATTCATCGTCCTGATCTGATTTTGATGGATATTCAGCTGCCGGAAGTCTCTGGTCTTGAAGTCACCAAATGGCTGAAAGAGGATGACGATCTGAAAGCCATTCCGGTTATCGCAGTCACGGCCTTTGCCATGAAGGGCGACGAAGAGCGTATCCGTCAGGGTGGTTGCGAGGCCTATATTTCCAAGCCGATCTCCGTGCCGCGCTTTATTGAGACAATCAAATCCTATCTCGGTGACCTGTAGTTACAGGACTTCGCCTTATTGAGGTGAATGATGAATGTTCCCAAGTTCCGCATCGTAAGACCGACAGATAATCTGGATGCGCTGCTTCCCTTTTATCAGGATGGTTTAGGACTGACAGTTCTTGATCGTTTTCAGGATCATGATGGTTTTGACGCGATCATTATGGGGCGTGAAAATGTGCCCTATCATTTTGCATTCACACGCACCAACAAACATCATGCCGGTAAGGCACCAACCAAAGAGAATCTGCTGGTTTTTTATTTGCCGGATCAGATTGAGTGGGAAAATGCTGTTGGCCGTATGAAAGCTGCCGGCTTTTTACCTGTGAGCTCCTTCAATCCTTACTGGGACAAGAAGGGGATAACCTTCGAAGATCCGGACGGTTACCGTATTGTGTTGCAGCAGACGGATTGGGTGGCTTAATCAAGGCTTTTACTCAGATTGCCAATCGGAAACGCTCCGTATTCAGGCAATAAAAAAAACCGGACTGATAACAGTCCGGGTTTTTTAATAACCGAAACCAGAATTATTTGATTTTGGTTTCTTTGAATTCGACGTGTGCCTTAGCAACCGGGTCGTATTTACGCTTTGTCATTTTTTCAGTCATTGTACGGCTGTTCTTCTTGGTTACGTAGAAGAAGCCTGTGTCTGCGGTCGACAACAGCTTGATTTTGATTGTTGTAGCCTTAGCCATAACGTTATCCTGCTCTTTAAAAAAATAAAACCGCCTGCGATTCCGGCGATTTCATCCGGGTGCGGGAATTTGGCGCGACACTACGGATACGCGCCGAAAAGTCAAGCCCGCTGTTTACGAACTACCAGTCTGATAAGCAGAATTATGATAAATGCTGCAAAAAAGAGTGATAAAGTGACCGGGAAACCTGTTGCTCCCAGCAAATCCATGCCGACACCAGCTGCCTGAGGCCCTGCCAGCATACCGATACCATAGCAGAAAATGAACGCGGCATTGGCTGAAGCAAGCTCACGTCCCTGCAATTGCGAACCAAGATGGGCGAGGCCGACAGTATAAAGACCGGCAACCACACCGCCCCAGATCAGCAGCAGAACTGCCATCAGATACCAGTTAGTGACAACATAAGGCAGCAGTACCATACCGGCAAAGCCGATGATAGCACAAATTAGCAGCAGAATACGGCGGTCACCGATACGATCGGAGACCAGGCCGAGCGGAATCTGCATCAGCACATTGCCGAGACCGACCATGGTTAGCAGCAGCGCCGCATCACCTTCATTGAGACCAACACGTGTGCCGAAGACCGGAAACAGTGCAAAGCCGCCGGTTTCTACTGCACCATAGACGAAAACCGCCATTGTCGCTGCCGGAACAGCAAAAATATAAGGCAGGAAGGGCACATGCTCGCCTTCCTCGAATTCAGGGCTGTCTTTACTGGCAATCATGACAGGGAAGGCTGCCAGCGCAATAATAACGATGCCGATACCAAACGGCATGAAGCCGCCGCTGCCGATGATTGAGAACAGCCACGGGCCGACTGCGAAGCCGAGAGAAAGACAGGTCGCGTAAATACCAAGTACCAGTCCGCGTTTGGCAGGCGGGGCAGAGGTGTTGACCCAATATTCAGACAGCACAAACAGCACGGTGAGCGCGAAATGTAAGGAAACGCGCAGTGCAAACCATGCAATAATATTCGGAAACAGATAAAAGCCGAGAAAGGACAGACCGCTGATGAACAGCATCAGCATCATCGAACGTGCAACGCCCAGATAGGAGCCAATGCGCGCGGATAGCGCTGCACCAAACAGTGATGCAAGACCGGCAACAGCCGTATTGGCACCGATGGTGCTGGCTGAATAGCCGCGGCTTTCCAGAAGCACACTCAGCAGCGGAATACCAAGGCCGATCGCTGCACCGACAGCGCTGATCGTGGCAATGGCTGCGCCCAGCGAGCGCCATTGTGTTGGCTGTATCACCTCTGAGGCGGGTTCAGTTGAAAGATGGTCTTGCTGCATGAAACTTAAATCACCTCACGGACATGACGGCCATGCCGTTTACGATAGAACGGAACCGGATATATAGAGGACAAATCCCTGTCTTCGAGCAGGAGTTTTTCGATATCCCGTAAAATAATGCGCGTAATCGCTGCAATATTGAGATTAAAGGCCTCGGAAAAGCTCACAAATTTCAAATCAGACAATTCCGGCTCATTATAAGCAGATGATTCTATAGCACTTATGTCAGCCGGATTGCGGTTTCGGGCAGGGAGTTCCGGGCTGATTTCATCCAGAAAACTGGCAAAGAACCGCGCATCATAGCGGCGCACATGACCGGGCGGCGTGATCGCGCGCGCCACATAGCGCAGCTGCGATAAATCAGGCAGGTGATTGCAGCGGGCAAAGCCTGTCCACGGATGTGTTTGCGCCTCCTCATGCGGCGTGCCGAGCAGCAGGCCGGTTTCCTCATAGGTTTCGCGTATCGCGGTCATGGCCAAGGCGCGGGCACGTTGTGTGCTGGAACGCTTGCCAAGTCCTGCCAGCAATTTGGCTTCATCCTGTGGTCTGAGGCTGTTGGCAGCATTAATTCTGCCGTCCTGCGCTTCTGTACCGCCGCCGGGAAAGACAAACATATCCGGCATGAAATGCATCGCACGGGCGCGACGTCCCATGAGAAGACGCGGTTCTTTGCCGTTGCGGTCGATGAGGATGAGTGAGGCGGCATCACGCGGCCGGATCGTGCGGGATGCTGCGGTGCCCTGATTGTTCAGGGCTGCCGCATCATCCGGCCGGTGCATATTCTGTAAAGCGTGGTCTGTTTTATGTCCTGACATTTGCGTCAGATATATTCCTGCTGACTTTCTTTATCAAAGCCATGCATATAGAGCGCCCATTGCAGGCCGATGGTGGCACCTTTGATCGGTTGCAGCAGCACCAGTGACATCAGAATGGTCACCGGCCCCCAGATGGCCAGATGCCCCCAGAGTGACAGGCCGCCCATATTTTCCACCATCATGAACAGCGCGACCACGATGTGGCCGACAATCAGCACAGTCAGATAGGCAGGCAGATCATCGGCGCGCTGCGGCGTGTAATCTTCATTACAGACAGAGCAATTGGCGACCGGACGCAGGAAGGAGCGGAACAATTTGCCGTCACCGCAATGCGGGCAGCGGGAGAGAAAACCGCGCTGCATGGCTTGTCCCAACGGGCGCGGTGTGCGGGCGGGCTTTGTCTTCTCGCCGCCGAAAACCTGCGTTTCCGTCTGTGTCAGGGTCTGATCGCTGCTCATCATCGTCTCCCAGTACCTGTGTCGGGGTTATCTTTTGCTTTTACGCGAAATATGGGCTGGTTTGCCTCTGGCCGGACCGCCGGTGCGGGATTTTCCCGCCTTGCGGCTGAATTTGGTAGCTTTATGGTGCGATTGCAAGGATGCAGGCAGCAAACGCGGTTCTGTCAGCATTTCAAAACGCAGTGCTCCGGCAACCGGCTGCGCTTCAACCAGCCGTACTTCCACACTGTCGCCAAGACGATAGCCTTTGCCTGACCGTTCACCGGCGACAGAATGACCGGCTTCATCATAGTGATAATATTCCCGACCCAAAGTGGAAATGGGAATAAAGCCGTCGGCGCCATATGTCGCAAGGGTCACAAACAGACCGGCTTTGGTCACACCCTGCACACGTGCCTGAAACTCATTGCCAACCTGTTCTGCAAGATGATGGGCAATCAGGCGATCTGTCGTTTCACGTTCGGCCAGCATGGCGCGGCGCTCTGTCTGGGAAATACTGAGCGCAATGGCCGGCAATTCGCCAATCTCGTCATTGCTCAGACCATCGGGACCCAGATTGAGCGCGCGGATCAGTGCACGATGGACGATCAGGTCAGCATAACGGCGGATCGGCGAGGTGAAATGCGCGTAATGGCGCAGATTCAAACCGAAATGGCCGATATTGTCGGTATTATATTCGGCCTGACTTTGTGAACGCAGCACCACCTGATTGACCAGTTCTTCGTGATCTGTACCCCGAACGCGGGACAGAATGCCGTTGAACTGGCCCGGGCGCAGTTCCGCTCCACGGGCAAGGCTGATTTCCAGTGTTTTGAGGAAGTCGCGAAGGGATTCCTGCTTGGTCAGCGACGGCAGATCGTGAATACGATAGATCAGCGGCTGGTTTTTGGCTTCCAGCGTTTCAGCGGCGGCGACATTGGCCTGAATCATAAATTCTTCGATGAGTTTATGCGCATCGAGCCGGTCAGGCACGATCACTTTCAGCACCTGTCCCTGATCGTCGAGGATCAGTTTTTTCTCCGGCAGATCAAGCTCCAGCGGCTCGCGCTTGTCGCGGGCTTTTTTCAGCGCCGCATAGGCCTTCCACAGCGGTTTCAGGCTGATATCAATAACGCGTTCGGTCTTCTCGTCCAGTGCACCGTCAATGGCTGCCTGAGCCTGTTGGTAAGCGAGGCGGGCAATCGAGCGCATCATGATGCGGTGGAAGCTGTGCGAGCGTTTGCGGCCATCTGCGCCGATGATGATGCGCACCGCCATGGCCGGACGGTCAACACCTTCACGCAGCGAGCACAGATCATTGGAAATGCGCTCCGGCAGCATCGGCACCACGCGGTCAGGGAAATAGACCGAATTGCCGCGCTTCAGTGCTTCATGGTCAAGTGAGGAGCCGTGCAGCACATAATGGCTGACATCGGCAATCGCCACGACAATGATAAAACCGCCTTCATTGGCCGGATCAGTATCCGGTTCGGCAAAAACCGCATCGTCATAATCTTTAGCATCAGCCGGATCGATGGTGACCAGCGGCAGTGAGCGCCAGTCCTCACGATGAGCCATAGTGGCAGGTTTAGCGTTTTCCGCCTGCTCAATCGCTCTTTCAGGGAAAATATGCGGAATTTCATATTCGTGAATCGCAATCATCGACAGCGCTTTTTCACTGCCGATCGAGCCGATGACCTGTTCAATCTTGCCCTGCGGCAGACCAAAACGGCTCTTTTGATGCGGGATCGCTTCAACCAGATCGCCCGGTTCAGCGCCGTTCAGATATTGCGCATCAATACTGACTTCACTTTGTTTGCGGTTGACCGGCTCAAGACGGTATTCGCCGCTCTGCAACTGGCGCAAAACACCCAGCACGGCATTATCGCGTTTTTCCAGTTTTTTGATAACGCGACCGGTATAGGGCGCAGCGCTTTTATCGGAACTGGCAAAGATTTTCGCCAGAACCTGATCGCCGACACCAACCGTCGGGCCTTTATCCTTATGCGTCCGGCGCAGCAGAACCAGCGGAGCAGCTGTTTCACTATTCCACTCAATCGGACGTGCAATCAGGCCGCCATCGCTGTCGCGACCGGTAATGGTCAGCGCTGCAATTGGCGGCAGGCTGTTCGGGCGTGACAGTTTCTTGGCACGCTTCTCCACCTGTCCGTCATCGGCCAGTTCGCGCAAAATATCTTTGAGATAAATGCGGGCATCACCCTTGAGATTGAACGCCTTGGCAATATCACGCTTGGCAGCGCGATCCGGATTTTCAGTGATGAAGGTGAGGATATCTTCTTTGCTCGGAAGATAAGCTTCCGAGAGCGGTTTCACTTTGGATTTGCCGGAAAGCGCCTTGTTCTTTTTCTCACCCTTCCGGTTTTTCAATTTGTCCGAACCGCTGTTGCGGTCAGAAGAAGGGGTCATTCTGCGAGCCAATCCGGTCATCCTTAATATTTACTTTTCATAAAGTCCTGAAAACTCTTTAAAGCATTTCAGCACAGAATGGAAACATTTGCTTGCGCTTGTTTCTGCCGGAAAAGATGAACATTATAGCATTTCCAGTAAAAGTGCGGAGCGCCTCCGCAGGGAAATCAGTTCGCCGGACCGATTGATTTCTTTTCCTGCTGCGATGCGTCGGATAATGCACAAAACAAGCAGGTACAGCGGTTCCAACGATTCAGTCTTAACTGGAACCTCTGTAAAAGCAGAGTGCTGTAAATAAAAAGGGCACCATAATGGTGCCCTTTATTCTTAAAACTGATGGCCGGTTATTCCGCGGCATCTGCTTTCTTAGTCTTGGCCGTGGTTTTTTTCGCAGCCGGTTTTTTAGCTGCTGCCTTTTTCACCGGTTTGGCTTCATCATCCGCAGCCTTGGCTTTGGTTGTCTTCTTCGGAGCTGCCGCTTTTTTCGGTGCGGCTTTCTTCGTGGTCTTCTTGGCAGAGCCGGCTTTCGCTGTAATCAGCTCCAGCGCTTCTTCCATTGTCACCGTTGCCGGATCTTTGCCCTTTGGCAGCGTGGCATTGACCTTACCCCAATTAACATAAGGGCCGTAGCGACCGTCACGCACAGTAATGGAGCCGCCATCCGGATGATCGCCAAGCGTTGCCAAAGCAGCCGGTGTCGCGCGGGTGCGACCGCCTTTAGCGGCTTTTTCTGCCAGCACAGTCACAGCGCGGTTGATGCCGATCTCAAACACATCCTCAATACTGTCCACATTGGCGAAAGCGCCGTCATGGGCAATATAAGGGCCGTATCGACCGAGGCTTGCGGTGATCATCTTGCCGCTTTCCGGATGCGGACCCACATCGCGTGGCAGATTGATAAGCTGCAAGGCTTTTTCCAGATCAAGTTCGGCCAATGACCAGCCTTTCGGCAGGCTGGAACGCTTGGCTTCTTTGCCTTCACCGCGCTGAATATACGGGCCGAAACGGCCAGTACGCGCAGTGATATCTTCACCGGTTGCCGGATCCTGACCAAGTACTTTTGGCTCGTCCGATGCAGCTGCCGCATCACCTTCGCCTTCACCACCAAGCTGACGGGTGAATTTGCACTCCGGATAGTTGGAGCAGCCGACGAAAGCACCATATTTGCCGAGCTTCAGCGACAGGTTGCCGGTGCCGCAGGTCGGGCAGATGCGCGGGTCCATGCCATCACCGCGATCCGGAAAGGCAAGAGCGGAGAGCTGCTCATTAAGCGCATCCAGCACATTGGTGACACGCAGTTCCTTGGTGCTGTCGACATTGCCGGAGAAATCCTGCCAGAAGTCGCGCAGCACGTCTTTCCATGCCAGCTTGCCGTCGGAAATCAGATCGAGCTTTTCTTCCAGCGCAGCGGTGAAATCATATTCCACATAGCGCTCAAAGAAGCTTTCAAGGAAGGCGGTGACCAGACGGCCTTTGGCCTGCGGGATCAGCTTGCGCTTATCCATCGTGACGTAATCGCGGTCACCCAGAGTTTTCAGCGTTGCCGCATAAGTCGATGGTCGGCCGATGCCAAGCTCTTCCATGCGCTTGATGAGCGATGCTTCGGAATAGCGCGGCGGTGGTTCAGTTGAATGCTGGGTGGCGTCGATTTTCTCGCGCTTCAAAACCTCACCGGCATTGATCTGTGGTAGACGTGCGCTGTCCTCGTCTTCATCTTCTTCTTCACGGTGATCCGTATAGGCCGCGAGAAAACCGTTGAAGCGAACAACAGAACCATTGGCACGCAATACAGCCGAGCGGGCTCCGTTTTTGGCTTCAATATCAACGACTGTGCGCTCAATATCGGCAGGCTGCATCTGACTGGCAATGGCGCGTTTCCAGATCAGCTCATAGAGGCGGGCCTGATCCTCATCGAGATATTTGCGCACTTCTTTCGGATGACGGCTGAAATCGGTCGGACGCACTGCTTCGTGCGCTTCCTGGGCGTTTTTCGCTTTCGTCGAGTAGTAGCGCGGCTTTTCCGGTACGTAATTGTCACCGAATGTGTTGCCGATCGCTTTACGCGCAGCAGAAATTGCTTCCGGCGCCATCTGCACACCGTCAGTACGCATATAGGTGATCAGACCGGTGGTTTCACCGCCAAGCTCGATACCTTCATAAAGGCGCTGTGCAACCTGCATAGTGCGCGATGCGGAGAAGCCGAGCTGACCGCTGGCTGCCTGCTGCAAGGTGGAAGTGGTGAATGGCGGGCCCGGATTGCGCTTGGTCGGCTTAGCGTCAACGCTCATGACATTGAAGCTTGCGCCTTCCAGCATGGTGCGGATACCGGTTGCCTGCTCTTCATTTTTAATGTCGAGCTTACCGAGCTTTTTGCCGTCAATAACAGTCAGGCGGGCAGTGAAATTATGCTCACGCGGTGTCTGGAGCAGGGCGGCAATATTCCAGTATTCTTCACGGATGAAGCGTTCGATCTCGGTTTCGCGGTCGCAAACGAGGCGCAGTGCCACCGACTGCACGCGGCCAGCAGAACGCGAACCCGGCAATTTGCGCCACAGAACCGGCGACAGCGTAAAGCCCACCAGATAGTCGAGTGCACGGCGCGCCAGATAGGCGTCGACCAGCGGCACGTCGATTTCACGCGGATTGGCCATCGCTTCCAGAACCGCATTTTTGGTAATGGCGTTGAAGACCACACGTTTGACCGGCTTGGAGCCGAGCACTTTTTTCTGACGCAGCACGTCCAGAACATGCCATGAAATCGCTTCCCCTTCGCGATCAGGGTCAGTTGCCAGAATCAGTTCATCACTTTCCTTGACCGCTTTGGCGATCTCGGAAAGGCGCTTGGAAGAGGCCGCATCGACCTCCCAGCTCATGGCAAAATCTTCATCGGGACGAACAGATCCGTCTTTTGCAGGCAAATCGCGGACATGACCGAAAGAGGCCAGAACCTTATAGCCTGAGCCTAGATATTTATTGATTGTTTTGGCCTTGGCGGGCGATTCAACGACAACGACATTCATATTACGGGTCCAGATTAACGTACACAGCCGGATATGCCCGGATTGCGCCAGTGTTGAAAATCAAGCGTTGAAAATCATCAGGCTGGCAGGATATTTGTCATTCAAATGAACAGCGAAATCGGATTGGTCAAGAGCAAGCCACTGTTTTTTACGCAAAACAACGACAGGTTGACATTGTTTGTTTTGTAATCATAGGTTGATTTCAGGCATTGTACATATGAAATTTGTCAGTTCCGGTTTCAATAGAATGACATTTTATTTGGTTTATTAATTTATATATTCGCGCTGAAGGCGGGCTCATGAAGGAAGATAAAGAGAAGTCCTATCATGAAATCATTTATGTTCATGATAAATTACTGGAATTGCGCCACATTGCTCAGTCAAATCACTATCCTATGCTGGCTTATTTCATTGAAATGGCATGGGTTGAGGCATCAGATGTTTTGCGGACCCAGTCAGGCCGGATGACGAAAAACTGATTACTGTGAGGGCAGCAGGGCAACCAGACCATTGTCACTGCGTTGCAACTGCCCCGCGAGATCAAGCTCCAATAATGCCAGATGCACGGCGGAAGCACTCAGCCCTGTGTGGCGGATAATCACATCCGCCGAGACAGGAGTATTGCTGAGAGCGTTGCGGATACGCTCATAATCATTTTGCGCAGAAACCGGACTTTGACCGGCATCAAAACCGGTGCTTGCCGGTTGTTTCATCAAAATCTGTGCTGTGTTTTGATTGAACAATGTTCCGGCCTGCATTGGTGCCGCATCACTTGTGCGCAGC
Source organism: Ochrobactrum sp. SFR4 (assembly GCF_019730395.1). Taxonomy (NCBI): domain Bacteria; kingdom Pseudomonadati; phylum Pseudomonadota; class Alphaproteobacteria; order Hyphomicrobiales; family Brucellaceae; genus Ochrobactrum; species Ochrobactrum sp. SFR4. Next base: position 238,845 of record NZ_JAAPBB010000003.1, read on the forward strand.
ATCGGCTCCAGCGCATCAAGTATATCCTGCGCTTCGGTGAGCATGATGGCGCCGTTTTTAAGCAGGGAATTGGCACCATTCGCCCGCGGATCAAGTGGTGAGCCGGGGACAGCAAAAACCAATCTGCCCATTTCTCCGGCCAGTCGCGCACTGATGAGCGAGCCGGATCGCTGTGCCGCTTCAATCACTGCAAGCCCGAGTGACAGGCCGGCGATAATGCGGTTGCGGCGCGGAAAATCCTGTGCGCGTGGCACCCAGCCCATCGGCATTTCAGTAATAATGACCCCGCCATTATCAATGATCCGGTCGAGCAACGGAATATTTTCCGGCGGATAGGGGCGGTCAAGCCCGCCTGCCAGAACGGCAATCGTACCTGTCTCGAGGCTGGCTTTGTGTGCTGCCGTATCAATGCCACGGGCAAAGCCGGAAACGATGGCGCAACCGGATTGCCCGAGATTGCGAACCAGCTGGCTTGTGAAAGCGCAGGCTGTGGCGGAAGCATTGCGCGCGCCGACAATGGCGACCGGAGGCTTGCTAAAGAGTTCAGTATCTCCAAGCACAGTCACAAGCGGCGGCGGAGTGGGCATCTGTCTGAGATAGGGTGGATAATCCGGTTCACCCATTCCGATAAGTTTGGCACCGGCGCGTTCTATCGCTTCCAGTTCCTGTTCTGCCTCATCAATTGTATGAATACGCAGCGGACGTTTGGCTGTGGAGCGCACCAGCTGGGGCAGGCGCTCAAGTGCGGCAGCTGCACTGCCGCAATAGGCAATCAGATCGCGAAAACTGGCAGGCCCGACATTATCGCTGCGGATCAGCCGCAACCAGTTGAGTCTCTGCTGATTTGAGAGACGAATTCCTTTTGACTGCGAACCCGTCTCTGCGATCATTTATTTTGATCCTATTTTGGTTTCTGTACCGCTCAGTAACCGCTCAATATTCGCACGGTGCTTGATAAAAATTATCACTGTCAGAATTGCAAAGAGCAGAGCTGTTTTCGTCAGTCCGAGATAGAGAATAGAAAGCGGAACGATGATACAGGCGATCAGCGCAGAGAGCGAAGAATAGCGTGTGAGGAGAGCGATAACGATCCATACAGCTGCAAAAACCAGTGCACCCGGCCATGCCAGACCCAGCAGAATACCGAGATAAGTGGCAACACCTTTGCCGCCTTTAAATCCAAGCCAGACCGGAAAAATATGGCCGAGAAATGCGCCAAGCCCTGCGGCCAAGGCATAGTCGCGGCCGAAATAGGCCGCAACCAGCACGGCGATCGTGCCTTTAAGCATGTCGCAAAGCAGGGTTGCAGCAGCAATTTTCTTATTACCGGTGCGCAGCACATTGGTCGCGCCGATATTGCCGGAGCCGATGGAACGCACATCGCCCAGACCGGCCATGCGCGTGAGTAGCAAACCAAAGGGAATTGAACCGAGCAGATAGCCAAAGACCAGCGCTGCAAAAATGCCAGCCGCGCTGCCGGTGATAATCAGTGGTTCAAGCATGAAGTCCCCTCAGAGTGATTTGTCCGCGCAACCGGACAGCAGAAATTAGGCATAAAATCCGCACCAAAACAATATTGATCTGTGGTTAAACTGCAAAGACTGTTTTGCCGTTGACCACAGTACGGATTACGCGCCCCTGAAATTTAGCATCTTCAAAAGAGCTGTTTTTCGAGAGTGAGCGTAATTCTTCAGCCTTCACGACCCATGGTTCATAAAGATCAATCACGGCGAAGTCAGCCTTTGCACCGACCTTCAATGTACCGGCATCAAGACCATAGAGTTTGGCCGGAGCGGTGGAAAGCACTTCAATTAGACGCAGCAGGCTGAGACTGTCATTGTGATAGAGCCGCAGCGCCGCACCCATCAGGGTTTCCAGACCGATCGCACCGGCTTCCGCATCGGCAAATGGCAGACGTTTAGTATCAACATCCTGCGGATTATGTGCAGAAACGATCACATCAATCGTGCCGTTGCGCACAGCTTCAATCATCGCCTGACGGTCATCTTCATTCCGCAGCGGCGGTGAAAGACGGAAGAATGTGCGGTATTCGCCGATATCATTTTCGTTGAGAGACAAATGATTGATCGAGACGGCAGCACTGACTTTTGAATTCGTTTCTTTGGCGCGGCGCAGAACCTGAGCCGACATATCGCAGGAGATCTGTGCAGCATGATAGTTGCCGCCGGTCATGCTTGCCAGACGCAGATCACGTTCCAGCGGAATCACCTCTGCTTCGCGCGGGGCGCCGGAAAGTCCGAGCCAGCTGGCATAAAGCCCGCTATTCATCGCACCGCCGCCTAGATACGGGTCGATGGTTTCATGTGCGATAACGGCGCCGAAATCTTTTGCATAGGTCAGCGCACGGCGCAGCAGCAGCGTATTGGCCAGCGATTTGCGGCCTTCAGTAAAGGCAACCGCACCGGCTTCGCGCAGCAGGCCCATTTCGGTCATTTCCTCACCGAGCAAGCCGCGGGTAATGGCAGCAGCAGGATGCACATTGACGATCGCGGTATCGCGCGCGGTACGCTTGATGAATTCCACAAGCGCCACATTATCAATCACCGGATCGGTATCCGGCATCATGATCATGGATGTTACACCACCGGCGGCAGCCGCCTGACTGGCCGAGGCGATGGTTTCGCGGTGTTCTGTGCCTGGTTCACCAATAAACACGCGGCTGTCGACCAGACCCGGGATCAGTACATTGCCGTTAAGGTCGATAATCTCCGCACCTTCCGGCGTGCCTTGGTTATTGGTATCGGCACCGCTGGCAATAATAATGCCGCCCTGAACAATCAGCGTGCCGTTTTCATCGAGGTTGCGTGAAGGGTCAATGATGCGGGCATTGGTGTAAACTGTAGTGCTCATCATCAGGCTCCAACACCGTTAAAATTTTCAGGATTTCGTCGCGGATCAAGCAAAGCTTCCATCACGGCCATGCGCACGGCAACACCCATTTCCACCTGTTGCTGGATCACGCTTTGCGGGCCGTCAGCAATGTCCGAGGCAATCTCTACGCCGCGGTTCATCGGGCCCGGATGCATTACCAAAGCGTCCGGCTTGGCATATTTGAGCTTTTCTTTATCCAGCCCGTAGAAGTGGAAATATTCACGCACCGACGGCACAAAAGAGCCGCTCATACGCTCACGCTGCAGGCGCAGCATCATCACCACATCGGCGTCTTTCAGACCTTCTTTCATCGAGTTGAAAACTTCAACGCCCATGTTTTCAATGCCGGATGGCAGCAGGGTGGATGGTGCAATCACCCGTACCCGCGCACCCAGCGCATTGAGCAGCAGAATATTGGAGCGGGCCACACGCGAATGCAGGACATCACCGCAGATAGCCACAATCAACCGGCCGACTTTGCCTTTGGCACGGCGGATGGTCAGAGCATCGAGCAGGGCCTGAGTGGGGTGTTCATGGGCACCGTCGCCGGCATTGACCACCGAACAGCCGACTTTCTGCGCCAGAAGTGCTGCGGCACCTGCAGAAGCATGACGGATTACCAGAATATCCGGCTGCATCGCATTGAGCGTCATCGCCGTATCAATCAGCGTTTCACCCTTTTTCACCGACGAGCTGCCAACGGACATATTCATTACGTCGGCGCCGAGGCGCTTACCGGCAAGTTCAAAGGAAGATTGGGTTCGGGTGGAATTTTCAAAGAAAAGATTAATCTGCGTACGACCGCTTAGGATTGTTTTCTTTTTTTCCGGCTGGCGGGAGACGGCAACTTCACTGTCGGCCAGATCCAGCAATGTGGTAATATCGAGAGGAGAAAGGCCTTTAATCCCGAGCAAATGGCGATGGGGAAAAAGGGGCGCGGGAGATTGTTCTGTCATCACAGCTATTCCCATATTTTGTTTGCAGAGAAACTTGTTTGCGGCCTTATATATGCTTTTGCGGCTTTGTCGAATAAACAGTGTGGAGAAAAACGGATTATTGAGGGGATATTTATAATTTTGCCGCAAACAATGCCACAAGGCGGATATTAGAGATTCGCGTATAGATTTTAAATACAAAAACCGGCGGCTGAAATCTCCGGCTAAATGGATGGAATATGTCGGTTAACACTCCTTTAGACGTTTCTGAAGTGACCAATCAGGCGCCGCAGCGCACCAATTTTGCGCCGGATACGTCTCCATATTCCGTGACCAAAAATCTGAACGGGCAGGCTGCTCCGCAATATAACGCCTATCTGAGTGATCCGCTGCTGCTGCAATGCGCCGCGCGTTTTCCGGAAACCTTGCAAAAGGAGCTCGAACAGACCGGCCGTTTTGTCTTGTCTGCCGATGCGCAGGAAATGGCGCGTCTTGCCAATTCCGAAGTACCGCGCTTGCAAACCCATGACCGTCAGGGCAACCGCATTGATCAGGTGGAATATCATCCGGCCTATCATGCTTTGATGCGCCGCTCCGTTGCGCATGGCCTGCACTCATCCATCTGGGAAAACAGCCCGCAGCAATCTCCTGAAGCAGGCCGCCGCCATCAGGCGCGTGCAACACGTTTTTATCTGACTGCACAGCTTGAATGCGGCCATCTTTGCCCGCTGACTATGACAAGTGCATCACTTGCAGTGTTGATGACCTCTCCGGCGCTTTATGATGAATGGTCGCCGCGTATCCTCACCCGTAAATATGACTCGTCCAACAAGCCGCCTGTTAAAAAAGCCGGTCTGACGCTTGGAATGGGCATGACAGAAAAGCAGGGTGGCACTGATGTACGCGCCAATACCACCCGCGCCGATCATGCGGGTAATGGCGTCTACCGTCTCAACGGCCATAAATGGTTTATGTCCGCACCGATGTCTGATGCCTTTATGGTGCTGGCGCAGGCCAATGGACAGGCTGCCGGTGATAACAAGTCCGGCCTGTCCTGTTTCCTTGTGCCGCGTTTGTTGTCGGATGGCAGTGGCAATGGTTTCCGTTTCCAGCGCCTGAAAGACAAGCTCGGCAACCGCTCCAATGCCTCTTCCGAAGTACAGTTTGAAAATGCGCTCGGCCAGATGGTTGGAGAGCCGGGGCAGGGTGTGAAGACCATCATTGATATGGTGACACTGACCCGTCTGGATTGTGCTGTAGCCTCCGCCGGTCTGATGCGCGCCGGTCTGAGTGAAGCTGTTCATCATGCCCGCCACCGGCATGTCGGCGGTGTGCCGCTGATCAGTCAGCCGCTTATGCAGCGTGTTCTTGCTGATATGTCGCTGGATGTGGCGGCTGCTACTGCTCTGTCACTGCGTCTTGCCCGCGCTTTTGATATGGCGGCCAATGATCGTATGGAAGCTGCCTTTGCCCGTGTTATGACGCCAGTGGTCAAATATTGGGTGGCAAAAATCGCACCGGCGCTGCTTTATGAAGCAATGGAATGTCTCGGCGGCAATGGTTATGTCGAAGAAAATCCGCTGGCGCGGCTTTATCGCGAGGCTCCGGTCAATGCGATCTGGGAAGGTTCCGGCAATGTGATGGCGCTGGATATTGTGCGTGTTCTGCACCGTGCGCCGCGCCTGTTTGACGATGTGCTGGAGTGGATCGGCACACAGCTTGGCCGTCGCGGGCAGGGTACTGTTGCCGTGTTGCGGGCTGCGATGCAGGTGACTATGACCGATGAAGGCGCAGCACGTATGCTCACCGAGCAAATGGCGCTTGCGGCCAGTGCGGCCTGCCTGAAAGAGCTTGGTGCCGATGATATCGGCGATGCTTTCATTGAGACCCGCCTTGGCGGCCAATGGCGTACGACTTATGGTATGATCGATGCCCGCCATGATGCGCTGGGCATTATCAATGCGCTTTATCCGCAGGAATAAATCACAGTGTCGCGCTCGGAGCGTCTGCTGGAGCTTTTGCAAATTCTGCGCCGTCACAGGCATCCGGTCAGCGGGCAGGATTTGGCGGCAGAGTTAGGCATTAGTCTGCGAACGCTCTATCGTGATATTGCCAGTTTGCAGGCGCAAGGTGCTGTGATCGAAGGTGAGGCCGGTGTCGGCTATGTGTTGCGCGCCGGTTTTACTCAGCCGCCGTTGATGTTCTCGCAGGAGGAGATCGAAGCTCTGGTGCTGGGATCGCGTTGGGTGACAACGCGGCATGATACGCAACTGGCACAGGCAGCGCGTAATGCACTGGCCAAGATTGCAGCGGTTTTGCCATCAACCTTGCGCGATGACCTTGAGGCTTCCACGCTGCTCGTGGGGCCGTCTGCGAATAAAGAGCGACCGGTTCCGGTTGATCCCGATATTCTGGCGCAAATCCGGTTAGCAATCCGTCAGCAATCCAGGCTTGATCTGCATTATGCTGATGCAGACGGACAAGCATCGCAACGCATTATCTGGCCGTTCGGACTTGGTTTCTTTGATGAGGTACAGGTTGTGCTCGGCTGGTGCGAGTTGCGTCAGGATTTCCGGCATTTTCGCACCGATCGCATTCAGTCTTTGATAATTTTAGAGGAGCGCTATTCCCGCTCACGGCAAAGCCTGCTGAAAGACTGGCGTAAAGCACAGAATATTACGCGCGATTTTTAAACACTGCTGACAGAAACTGACACATGGGCGGTTCATATCCTTTGGTATCCAATGAAGGAGTTATATGATGAACCATCCCGATAATCTGATGCTCTATGTAGCAAAGCCAGAAGCAAGTGCCACATTCTATGCTGAGCTGCTTGGCATTCAGCCAACCGAACAATCTTCGACCTTCGTGCTTTTTATTCTGCAATCCGGTTTGAAACTGTCACTCTGGTCAAGGCACACCGTTCAACCGGCACCGGCGAATAGTGGTGGCGGCTGTGAATTCTCTATGCGGGTTGAAACGCGTGATGCGGTGAATGCGCTTTATGAGAAATGGCGTGATCTGAAGGCCGATATTCTGATGGCCCCTGTGCAGTTGGAGTTTGGCTGGTCTTTTGTGATTGCTGATCCGGACGGTCATCGTCTGCGTTTTTATGCATTGGATACGTAATGACAGAACACGGGCGAAAATACTGGCTTGCTATTGCCAGTGCTGATCATGTGCAACACGGGCGGGCAGAGGGTTTCATGCAGGTTTGTCATGGCAAATCTGCACCTCTGCGCAGATTAAAGAGCGGAGATGGCGTGATCTGTTATTCGCCCGCGACAACCATGGGCGGTAAAGACAGGCTACAGTCTTTTACAGCGCAAGGCTTGGTCAGCAATGATGCTGTTTATCAGGTTGATATGGGGCAGGGTTTCCTGCCCTTTCGGCGCGATGTGCAATGGAATGATACAAAGATCATTCCTATTCGCCCTTTATTAGACCGGTTAGAGCTGACTCAGGGTAAATCAAACTGGGCTTATCCGTTCCGCTTCGGTTTGCTGGATCTCAGTGAGCATGATTTTAAACTGATTGCGGAAGCTATGGCAGAGACCTAATGAGATTTTTGCGTATCAAGATGCACAGCTAATCAGATTAATGTGCACCAGGATACGCGAATGATTTAAGCTCACGCTACACATGAGATGATTATAAATTGCACTATATGATGTAGCGACAATTATTGCAGAAGCGTGCATCCGCATATTGAATATTCTTACAAGCGGGGCAGATTACATTTGCTCTGTTATCGTCATTCCGGCCTTTTGATGCATAATTGCGCTGGAATATCTGGCATACATAATTAATCATAATAATCTCCTGTGGTTGAGGAGGCTTATATAAACAAGCTCTGGTCGCTATAGGAGCAATAGCTAATTTTTATTGTTATGATTTTTTTATAAATAACTGATTTTATAGTATTATTTTGACATTGTAAAACAGTCAGGATTTTGAAAATTCTGACTGTTTCGGGTGTGGTTAAATTGTCCGAGAATGTTTTAAGTCGCGGCTTGCTGACCGCAATTGCCGCAAAATTTTGCACCTGCCATCATCGATTGATTGCAAGAGCTGCATTGAGCCGGAACGAGAGACAAACCGCAATTATTACAAAACCGTGCATCTATGGCCTGAGGTCTGCGGCAGTCAGGACAGTTCTGAGTTTTTGCAGGCGGGAGTTCCATTTGTTGAGGCATTCCATAATAGGAAGTTTCATTGCGGCCATGCTTTGAGCTGTGGCCATGACCACCATAACCGCCGTGGGAATTATAGCCCCCGCGTAAAAAGGATTTGATAAAGCTCATAACAGTCTCCTTAAAAGAAACATCAGGAGATATTTTTGTAAAAGCTCTAACCGCTATAGGAGCAAGACCTAATATTCTTAAATTTATTTAATCTTGCTCGCTGTCACGACGCAGCATATGCAGGCGGTCAAGAGCGCCTTGCAGAATGAATGAAGCGGCCGCGGAATCAATTCGCTCTGCACGTTTGGCGCGGGAAACATCCATGCCGATCAAAGCGCGCTCTGCCGCAACGGTTGAAAGACGCTCATCCCAGTAGATGAACGGAATATCGGTGAGCTTTTCCATATTACGAACAAAGGCTTTCGTGGCCTGAACGCGCGGGCCTTCTGTGCCGTCCATATTGACCGGCAGGCCGATGACGGCAGCAGCAACCTTTTCTTTCTGCAGCAGTTCCAGCAGTTCCTGTGCATCCAGTGTGAATTTACGCCGTTTCAAAACAGGACGCGGATGCGCAAAAGACATACCGAGATCCGAGACCGCAATGCCGATGGTTTTGGTACCCAGATCAAGACCGGCAACCAGCTGTCCGTAGCTCAAGCTTGTTGCAAGCTCTTCAATTGTTGATACAGCCATATCTCGTTTCCTGATCCGGTAATGTCATACTATATTGCAAAGACAGCGCAGTGCATTCTAACTGTGCCTATAACAATATGCATCGGCAAAGGGAATATCATGAAAATCACCTGGCTCGGCCATTCTGCTTTCCGCGTTGAAACTTCGCAGGCGGTAATTCTGATCGACCCTTTTATTAGTCAAAGCCCGACCGGCTCAGGCTTGGATTTTGCTGAAGTGACTAAAGGTGTAACGCATATTGCTCTGACACACGGCCATGGCGATCATGTCGGCGATACAATTCGCATCGCCAAAGAAACTGGCGCAATAGTTATCGCCAATGCTGATCTTTGTGACTGGCTGGCGTATCGCGGCGTGGCAAAGGTCGATCCGGCCAACACCGGTGGCACAGTCTTTCACTCCGGATTTTCTGTGACTTTCGTCAATGCGCTGCATTCTTCCGCGAGTCTGACGGAAGACGGTGTTTCCCATTCGCTTGGCAATGCCAACGGGCTGGTGTTCCATTTTGAGGGCGAAGATGCGCCGGTACTTTATCATATGGGCGATACGGATATTTTCTCCGATATGGCGCTGATTAATGAACTGCATCAGCCGGAGATTGCCCTGGTGCCTGTCGGTGACCGTTTTACTATGGGTGGTGCAGTGGCGGCACTGGCCTGTCAGCGTTATTTCCCTGCGCTTAAAACAGCCATTCCGTGCCACTTCGGTACATTCGGCCTGCTGGAGGCAACCGCTGATGACTTCGTGCACGGTATGGAGAAGGCAAACACTGAGGTGAAAGTGCTGAAAGTTGGTGGCAATTTGGTTGTTTGATAATGGTTTCTCCCTGCTTGTGATCGAGCGGGGAGAATTTCCTGACTAAACTGTTTTTGCTTTATTGGGTTATATACAGGAGCCAATTCTGTCTTATTTCATTTGAATCAGGGTCGATTTGAGCAAGGAAGAGCCTGTCCGTTGCGTGATCATAGAGAAGGTTACGTTTTGTGCTTCCTGAGTTGATATATAGTTCAACAGTGGTTAGTCCGCCGCCTTCTGTAATAAGTTGCATAAAGAATTTGCTGGCAGAATTGGCAGATATGTCGGTGGACAGGAAAACATCGCTTTCACCGGCCGTATTTGTTGAATTTGCAACCTGCATGAATCCCGTTGCACCAGGACAATAAATTGCGGATGCCAGACTTGGCTGAGCGAAATCATTTACAAACTGATGTGAATGCACAAATACAGTTGTGTTGTAGTCAATCGTTGTATTGCCGGTGAATTTATAGGAATTATTTACTGGATTATTTATGTTTACAGATAAATACGGTGTTTGTGTAACTAATGGCTTTAATTGAAATGAAAACATTATTTTACCTTTTGATTTTAAATATTTATTTTTAAAAGTATATTTAATGTTGTGTTTTTTTATTAGCTGTTAAAATTACCAGCCGTAATCCGTGTGAAATAACATCTTACGCAATTTCTGTTTCAAAGTGGTGTGACATGGTCGCGTTATAGAGAATTTATCCGGTTGTATCTGCTTTAATTGAACACAAATATTGCACTTGAGCGGGTGCAGGGTTATAGCCGGAATAAGAGAAATTTCTTGCGGGCTGCATTCATGCCAGGTGACTGGCAGCGATCACCGCATTTCGCATTTATCGGAGAGCGACATGTCCGTCGATTTAACTACAGTCAAGCGCGTTGCGCATCTTGCCCGTATTGCGGTCAGTGAAGAACAGGCCGAAAAAATGACAGGCGAACTCAATGTCATTCTGGGATTTGTGCAATCTCTCGACAGTGTGAATGTCGATGGTGTGGAGCCGATGACCTCAGTTATTCCGACCGCGATGCGTCTGCGTGAAGACAAAGTCTCTGACGGTAATATTGCTTCGGAAATCGTATCCAATGCACCGATCACTGAAGAAAATTTCTTCATGGTACCAAAGGTTATTGAATAATTTCCGCCTTGATCCATCCGACTGCTGTTTCCGTTTTAATACGAGCTGTCACTGCTCCCGACGCGAAGTCCGGTTTTTAAAACGGTGCGGACAGCACATGAAAAGCCCTGAACAGGATTGATAGAATGACTGATTTAACCGCACTCACCATTGCCGAGGCGCGCGACAAGCTGAAGGCAAAAGCCTTTACCGCAACCGAACTGGCTGATGCCTATCTCAAAGCAATTGATGAAGCGAATGGTGCGATCAACGCTTATGTCAGCGTCACCCATGATAAGGCCCGTTCGATGGCTAAGGCTTCGGATGAACGTCTGGCAAAGGGCGAGGCCGGTGCACTGGAAGGTATTCCGCTCGGCGTAAAAGATCTGTTCGCCACTAAAGGCGATCATACGCAGGCCTGTTCGCATATTCTCGATGGCTTCAAGCCGGATTATGAATCGACTGTTACTGCCAATCTCTGGGCAGACGGTGCGGTTATGCTCGGCAAGCTGAATATGGACGAGTTCGCAATGGGCTCCTCCAATGAAACATCTTATTACGGCCCTGTTGTCAGCCCTTGGCGCGCAGAAGGTTCGGAAGAGAAGCTGGTTCCGGGTGGCTCCTCCGGTGGTTCAGCTGCGGCTGTGGCTGCACGCCTGTGCGCCGGTGCAACAGCAACCGATACCGGTGGTTCGATCCGCCAGCCTGCGGCTTTCACCGGTACAGTTGGTATCAAGCCGACTTATGGCCGTGTTTCCCGCTGGGGTACAATTGCTTTCGCATCTTCGCTCGATCAGGCAGGCCCGATTGCCCGTGATGTGCGCGATAGCGCAATTCTGCTGAAATCCATGGCATCTGTTGATCTGAAAGATACAACTTCTGTTGATCTGCCGGTTCCTGATTATGAAGCAGCGCTTGGCAAATCCGTAAAAGGCATGAAAATCGGTATTCCGCGTGAGTATCGCATTGACGGCATGCCGGCTGAAATCGAAAAACTCTGGGCGCAGGGCGTTCAGTGGCTGAAAGATGCCGGTGCGGAAGTTGTTGATATTTCGCTGCCGCATACCGAACAGGCGCTGGCTGTTTACTACATCGTGGCACCGGCGGAAGCTTCGTCGAACCTCGCGCGTTATGACGGTGTTCGCTACGGTCTGCGCGTTCCGGGTAAAGACATTGTTGAAATGTACGAAAACACCCGCGCGGAAGGTTTCGGCAAGGAAGTCAAACGCCGCATCATGATCGGCACTTATGTGCTGTCAGCCGGTTATTATGACGCTTATTACGTTAAGGCGCAGAAAATCCGCACACTGATCAAGAAAGACTTTGAAGATGTGTTTGCTGCCGGTGTGGATGCAATCCTGACTCCGGCAACGCCGTCGGCTGCCTTCAAGCTGGGCGACAAGGAACTGGCCGCTGATCCGGTGAAAATGTATCTCAATGATATCTTCACTGTGACAGTAAACATGGCTGGTCTGCCGGGTATATCTGTACCTGCCGGTCTGTCAGAAAATGGTCTGCCGCTTGGCCTGCAGCTGATTGGCCGTCCGTTTGAAGAAGAAGCACTGTTTCAGGCTGCCCATGTGATCGAACAGGCTGCTGGTCAGTTTGCGCCTAAACGCTGGTGGTAACACCGCATGCAGCTCCGGCAGGCAACAACCGCTGATCTGGCGATGATTGCCCGCATCGGAGCTGATGCATGGGCTTCCCATATATTCAGTCATGAAACAGAAGAGCCGGATCAGCGCAGACGCGCTGAACTGGCTTTTTTGCATTCAGCGCAGGATTATCTGGATTATGTTCTCGTTGCTGAACAGGATGGCGTGATTTGTGGGTGGGGCGCACGCGATACTAACCAGAACTATATATCTGATATCTGGGTTGATCCTGCACATCACGGGCAGGGCATCGGCACTTTATTGGTTGATGCACTGCTGGCGCAGATTGTATTGCTTGGATTTCAAACCGCAGAAATCGGTACCCATGCGCGCAATGTACCTGCAATAAAGCTTTATGAGAAATGCGGTTTCCGGATTATCCGTTACTATGAAGAATGGTCTGCCAGTTTGGCGCGGGTTGTGGAAAAGGTAAAAATGCAGGCAGATTTGTAATTCAGGCTTGCCAAAATCACTTAATGTTCCTATTTTGTTCTGCAATAGTTGCGGAACAAATACCATGCGTAAACCTGATTTGCCGGAGCGGCTTTATCTCGATTTTGACAGTTTTTTTGCCAGTGCCGAGCAGCAGCTGAATCCTGCCTTACAGGGCAGGCCGGTTGGTGTTGTGCCTCACGCCAGTGAATTTACGGGCCTGATTGCGGCCAGTAAAGAGGCCAAAAAGCTTGGTATGAAAACCGGTACATCCGTACGTGAAGCGCGCGCAATCTGCCCTGAAATTGCTATTGTGGAAGCGCGGCCGGATGAATATGTCAAACTTCATCACAAAATACTGGATATTATTGATACGGTGCTGCCAATAGGCAATGTGCGCTCTATTGACGAGCTGGTTTGTCGTTTGTTGCCGTCGGAGTCCCGACAGGCAGAGGCTTTAGGGCTGGCAATTAAAGCGGCGCTGCGTGAGAAATTCGGTTCGGCACTGACCTGTTCTATCGGTATTGCACCCAATGAATTACTGGCCAAAATCGCGGCGGAAATTGACAAGCCGGACGGCTTGGTAATTGTGCAGCCGGAAGATATTCCGCATCGTTTTTTGAAACTACAATTGCGTGACTTGCCCGGCATTGCCGCAGGCGTGGAGGCACGTTTACTCCGCTCCGGTATTGCGACGGTTGAAGAGCTTTGGAAGATCAGTCCGAAACAAGGGCGCGCGATCTGGAATAGTGTTGAAGGCGAGCGCTTCATCGCCGGATTGCACGGCTATGCGGTGGAGAAACAGGAAACGCATCGCCGTATGTTCGGCCATGGCCGTGTGCTGCCGCAGGACTGGCGTCAGCCGGATAGAATTCTGCAATGCGCGCGGCTGCTCTGTATGAGTGCTTCGCGCCGTTTGCGTAAGGAGCATTATCGTGCCGGTGCTCTGGTTTATGGCTGGCGGATCAAGGGGCAGGAATCCGTATCGGTTGAAGGTGTGTTCCCGCCGTCACGGGACGATCATTGTTTTCTCACCTGTCTCTCGCAGTTGCACCGGCGACTGCTCATGCATCCGTCGTTTCGCAAGGCTGATTTCCGGCAGGTCAAGAATGTGCATATTTATCTGCATCATCTGTCCGGTGAGGTGGTCGACAGTCATGATCTGTTTGATGAACCGCAAGACAAACAGCGTCAGCAGCGCTGGGAACAGGTTTCAGATACGCTTGACCGCGTGCGCAAGCAATTCGGCTCGGATGTACTGAGTCTCGGGCCATCCATTGCTCCCGGCTCTTATATTGGCGGAAAAATCGCTTTTGGCCGCATTCCTGATCTGGATGATTATTGATCCGCTTTCACGCAGGGCGCTTAAACGCAGCCAGATGGAGCAGATTCCGGTTGAAACAGAATATCGGCATGACCTGAGAGTGCCTCAAAATACGGCATAGTATATGTCTGCCGGAGGCGTTCCATAGACATAAAGTGATCCGTATTGCCGTTGGATCGCTTGTGTCCGCGCTGCACGGTAACTTCAACCGGAGCATCAACCAGAATGGTGAGGTCTAAAGCAGTTCTGACCGGCTCATGAAGAAGATAAATACCATCACATAACACAATGGACGGAGTATTTTCAGACAAAGCAATATTGTAATGCCCGTCCAGATCGCCAGTTTTCCCGTTCCATGCGCGATTATAACTATAGTGCCCGTTCGCTCTTAAGCCATGGATGGCAGTGACAATATCGTCATAGGCATACCAGTTCTGCGGATTTTCAGCAAAGGCGATATGCTCTGTTATGCCGGAGGCATAGGCACTCTCAATGCTTGCCTGACGGTCAGCATAGCTGTGTGAAGAGAAGCGGTCACAGCTCAGATGTACAATATTGAAACCTGATATTGCTGTGAGCTGCCGACATAAAGTAGTTTTTCCGGCTCCTGCTAATCCGCATATTCCGGCGATTATAACACTTTTATTGGCCGCTTCAGACTCAAGTCGTTGCCGGAGTTCATCAATTGTCCGGATTGTAGTTTTTGCGGCACACATCGGCAGCTCCGGTTGAACGGTCTTGGCAATTCTGATCAGGATATAATGCCAGAGTTGGAGCGCACCTCCAAAAATGTGAAGCGCCTATGCAGGGAAATCAGTTCGCCGGACTGACTTCTTGTCCTGTTTCGGCCGGAACAAAATGCGTGTGAAATCAAAAGAGCGGTTCTGACGTTTCCGTATTCACCGAAACCGCCCCGGATGTCTGATATCATCGCTAATGTACAAGGCGAAGCCTTGAGGCAAAGCCTTAAATATCCAGCTCCTGAACGAATTCAGCATTTTCCTGAATAAACCGGAAGCGGGCTTCCGGCTTGGTGCCCATCAGGTCATCCACCGTAGATTTGGTCGAGCCGTTTTCATCTTCCATCAGATCTACGCGCAGCAAAGTACGTTTCTTCGGATCCATGGTCGTTTCTTTAAGCTGGTCAGCACGCATTTCGCCAAGACCCTTAAAGCGGCCGATTTCGATCTTGCCTTTGCCTGTAAACATAGTGCGAATCAGCTCATCTTTATGCGCATCATCGCGGGCATAGGCAACTTTACCACCCTGACTGAGGCGGTAAAGCGGAGGTACTGCAAGATAGAGATGGCCGCCGGTAATCAGATGCGGCATTTCCTGATAGAAGAAAGTGATGAGCAACGAAGCAATATGCGCACCATCGACGTCAGCATCGGTCATGATGATGATGCGGTCATAACGCAGATCATCTTCACGATAATTCTTGCGCGTGCCGCAACCGAGTGCCTGCACCAGATCACCGATCTGCTGGTTGGCTGTCAGCTTGTCGCGTCCGGCACTGGCTACGTTGAGAATTTTACCACGCAACGGCAAAATTGCCTGATTGGTACGGTTACGCGCCTGTTTGGCAGAGCCGCCCGCCGAGTCACCCTCAACGATGAACAATTCCGCACCGGCAGCCGAATTCTGCGAGCAGTCAGCCAGCTTGCCCGGCAGACGCAATTTTCGTGTTGCAGTCTTGCGGGTGGTTTCTTTTTCCTGACGGCGACGCAGGCGCTCTTCCGCACGCTCAACCACCCAGTCGAGCAGTTTGGAAGCTTCCTGCGGGGAGGCTGCCAGCCAATGGTCAAACGGATCGCGGATCGCATTTTCCACGATGCGCTGCGCTTCAACCGTTGCCAGCTTATCCTTGGTCTGGCCGACAAATTCCGGTTCGCGAATGAAAACCGACATCATACCGGCGGCAGAGATCATCACGTCATCAGTGGTGATCACTGAGGCGCGTTTATTATTGGTCAGTTCCGCATAGGCTTTCAGGCCGCGTGTCAGCGCCAGACGCAGACCCGCCTCATGCGTACCGCCTTCGCCGGTCGGAATAGTGTTACAATAGGAATGAACGAAGCTGTCTCCGCCATACCATGCAATCGCCCATTCAACGGCACCGTGACCACCTTGTTTTTCAGTCTTACCGGAGAAAATCTCTCTGGTGACCATAAATTCTTTACCAAGCGAGGCAGCGAGGAAGTCTTTCAGACCACCCGGAAAATGGAAAACGGCTTTTTCCGGAATGCCTTTTTTCGGATCGAGCAAAGACGGGTCGCAGGACCAGCGAATTTCAACACCACCAAACAGATAGGCTTTTGAGCGCGCCATACGATAAAGGCGCTCAGGATCAAATTTCGCGTTTTTACCGAAAATATCCGGATCGGGGTGGAAACGCACACGCGTACCGCGGCGGTTATGCACTTCTCCCAGTTCTTCCAGATCGCCCAGCGGCAAGCCACGCGAAAAACGCAAACGATAGAGACGGCGGGCACGCGCCACTTCCACTTCCAGCAGGTCGGACAGTGCATTAACCACGGAAACACCAACGCCGTGCAGACCACCGGAGGTTTCATAGGCCTTGCCGTCAAATTTACCGCCCGCATGAAGCTTGGTCATAATCACTTCAAGTGTGGATTTGCCCGGCACCTGCGGGTGAATCTCAACCGGAATACCGCGGCCATTATCACTGACGGTCAGGAAGCCTTCTGCATCGAGATTAACATCAATGAAATTGGCATGACCGGCAACAGCTTCGTCCATCGCATTGTCGATGACTTCAGCAAACAAGTGGTGCAGTGCTTTTTCATCGGTACCGCCGATATACATGCCTGGACGCAAACGTACCGGCTCCAGCCCTTCAAGAACACGAATGGCGGAAGCATTATAATCGCTGCCATCGGAACTTGCCGGAGCTGAACGGAGTTCCGCGACAGGTGCAGAAGTCGGAGCAGGGCGAAGCTCTGCTGCAGGCTTTGAAACAGGCTCAACGACAGCAGGTTTCGCGACAGACGCAGGGCGTAACTCTGTTGCTGGTTCTGCAGCGGGTGCAGGCTCAAGAGGAGACGAAACAGTTTCGGCAACACTGACCGGAGATTCAGACTGTATCGCCTGACGTCCGCGTGCATTGCTGAGAATATTCGAAAAAAGATCGTCGCTATTATCCATGTGAAATGGCTGGCCTGTTCGTTCAAATAGATACGGAGCATTTTGCGGCTGAAAGAATACTCCAGCTTCGCATAAATGCGGGAAAACAAAGTTACGAAACGGATTTTCTGTTTCAGGAAAACCAGAACCGCCTCGGAATTACGGAAAATCGAATCACAGATAGTTTGGCATGTTTATATCGCTAAAGCGATAAAGGTTCTCTTTACGTTCCTGTTTAAATGCCGGTAATCCTGACTTTTCCGCAGATTTATTTTGTTTGAACAATTATGACGGAATTGTCAAATCATGCCGCAGCCAATTCGCTGCCGCGCAGCAGGCTCTGTGTCCTTATGGTGACGGTTTGACACAATCAGACAAGGGGCGGGAGAGAGTGGTTGCTTAAACACAGAAGCCATGATGAGAACAGAGAATGAAATGAAGGCGGCTTTGCTGCAGGGGAATTAAAATGCAAGACCGGTTACAGCCGCATGTGCGCGGAATGATTACGATGATCTGTGCCATGCTTATTGTGCCGCTTATGGATGCAACCGGCAAATGGCTGGCAATGGAAGAGAATATTCCGCCGGCTACCATCAGTTTCATGCGTTTTTTTGTGCAGGGACTGATTAGTTTAGGCGCAATTGTTCTTTTCAGTCGCGGGCTTGGTCTTAAAACAGAGCATCTCTGGGGTAATCTGTTTCGCGGTTGCCTGCTTGCACTCGGCAGCCTGTGTTTTTTCACGGCAGTAAAATATATGCCGCTTGCTGATGCGCTGGCCGTGTTCTTTGTTGAGCCGCTTATTCTTACGGTTCTTTCAATGATTTTTCTTAATGAGAAAGTAGGCTGGCGTCGCCTTAGTGCCGTGCTGGTTGGCCTGCTCGGAACTGTCATTGTAATTCAGCCAAGCTGGAGCGTGTTTGGCTGGGTGTCGGTTCTGCCGATGATTTCGGCTTTTCTATTCGCAGTTTATCTGGTGCTGAACCGTAAATTCGGTCTCAATGAACGCCCAGTGGTTATGCAGCTTTATGCCGGCATCGGCGGCAGTATCATGGGGCTTGCCGTTATGGTCTTCGGTGAGGTGGCGGCTATTCCGGATCTGCAATTTGTATTGCCTGCCTCGCTGTTCCCGTGGTTCATGCTGATCATGATCGGTGTCTTTGCAGCCAGCGGGCATTTGCTGGTAGTGCAGGCATTTCAGCTGGCACCGGCATCAATTCTTGCACCGTTTCAATATGTTGAAATCGTTATGGCAGTGACCGTGGGGCTGATCTTTTTCGGTGATTTTCCAAGCCTGTCAAAATGGTTTGGTATCGCCATTATTATCGGCTCGGGCATTTATGTTTTCATCCGCGAGCAAAAGCGTAGTGCTGAAGCGGAGAAGGTAATGCTTTCCGTATAAGTGAAAGAAAAGGCGGTTTAAAAGCTTTTCCGGTAAAAGTGCGAAACGCCTGTGCGGGGAAATCAGTTCATCGGACTGATTTCTTTTCCCGCTCCGATACGTTGGATAATGTGTAAAACAAAGATTTGGAGCGTTCCAAAATTCAGCTTTAATCGGAATCGCTCCAAATTTTTTTCTTATTTAAAACAATATGTTGTTTATTGTTTTTGCTATTTTACATCACCAAAAACTTCGGTGAAGCTTTGCTTTAGCGCCACATCCAGATCATCCATGGAAACTGGTAGCCCCAGATCAACAAGGCTTGTCACGCCATGCTCGGCAATGCCGCAGGGAACAATGCCGCTGAAATTTTCAAGTTGTGGTTCTACATTGATCGAAATGCCGTGAAAGCTGACCCAGCGGCGCAGACGAATGCCGATTGCAGCAATTTTGTCTTCAGCCATCGAACCATCGGCGAGACGAGGTTTTTCAGGGCGCATAACCCAGACACCCACGCGATCTTCGCGGCGCTCACCTTTGACATTAAAGCTGTCGAGCGTGCGGATGATCCATTCTTCGAGTGCTGCCACAAAGGCACGAATATCTTCGCGACGTCGTTTCAGATCCAGCATGACATAGGCCACGCGTTGCCCCGGACCATGATAGGTGAACTCGCCGCCGCGCCCTGTCTTGTAAACCGGAAAACGATCGGGTGACAGCAGGTCTTCTTCACGCGCACTGGTGCCTGCAGTGTAAAGCGGCGGGTGTTCCACAAGCCAGACCAGCTCATTGGCTGTACCGTCACGAATGGCGGCAACGCGGGCTTCCATAAATGCTTCCGCATCAGGATAAGTTGTCAGCCCGTCAGCGACCTGCCATTCAACAGGTGGTGAGCCGTCAGCAGCCTGAAAACGCGCGGATAGATCATTACGGTTTGTCGCGGGGCGACTCTGTGCAGGGGAATTTTCTGTCATGATGGCATTCAGGTAGAGACTGCAGTTCAAAAAATCCAGATGGCAAATTGACCGCTTTTCACAGCAAGGCCTGGCATTTGTTTATCTGCGACCTGAGATTTACAACCGGATGAATATGATTGTGGACTTACTGGTCGTTTGTCGCCTAACAATGGCGCGGCACTTCGCATCTTCCTGTCTGAAATAACTGTATAGGACGCAAGTGCTGAAGTGGGGGGAGTTGCAATGAAACTACTTTGGAAAAGGACGCTGCAAGTCCACATCTTGTTGTGGGTAGTGCTTGCAATTGTGTCTTACGCAACCGCCGGAATCTATGCATTTGTGAGTTGCTGGCCTTTTATCTTGATTATACCGCCTCTCGGTTTTGTTTTTATTTTTCTGTTCCTGTGCAGTTTAGTGACTTTGATACGCTGGATATTCTATCAGCAGTTTCGCACGAGGCGTTCATTTATAATTGAGAGTCACATCATGATAATTATTTTTGGTGCAGTCATTTGCCGGGTGGCCGCGGATATCGCGGTTGGTCAGGTCAGCTGTCTTTAGATACGATTATCCCGCCTCTGTATGATGAATTTGTATGCCTTCGACGAGGGGACAATCCGATTCATGGCTGCAGCTATTTGCTGGTTGTGCAAAGCTTCAGGCTTGGCTTCACTGCAAGGCATATGAGTTTGTTGTGAGGAATAACTGTCTGAGGTGTTTTGAGGATTTTTAGGCGGTACTGCCAGATGTCGCTCAGGTCTGAATTGTGTAATTCAGATGTAAATCAGTCGTAGTTTTTCCGTGCACGCAGATGAGTGCATTGGGAATTCTGATTTAATTATGTTTTTGAAAAATCAAAATTCTCTAAAGAGAGAATGGTGCGGTCGAGAAGACTCGAACTTCCACGGGTTGCCCCACAGCGACCTCAACGCTGCGCGTCTACCAATTCCGCCACGACCGCACTGTGTGGTAGAAACCGAATTGCTTCGGTGAGGGCGATGTAGCAAATCACTATTGCAGTGACAAGCCAAATTATTCGTTTCATTGCATTTTTTTAAAAGTAATTCACAGAACCGTGTTTTTCTCCTGTAAAATCGCGTTTTTATAATCTCTTCAATAGGATGGAGAGGGAGTATTTTTCTTCATGAGTGTTCGGTCAGGCATATTTATTGGAATCGCGTTATCGACAAGCTGGAAAAGATTCGCTTTTTGCACCTGTTTTTGATTCAAAAGAGTACGCGTTGCAGCCTTTCAATATTTTCCAGCTGTTTGCGGGTTTCCTGATAGCCGATATCAATAGTTTCGGCCGCACGGTGAAACTCGGTCAGGCCGATATGGCCGATACTCGGCATTAATGCGATATCCGGCGGATCGCCGGCCATACGGGCGCGCGAGATTCTGTCTTGTATAATATTGAAGGCATCCATCATCACGCCTGTTATGCCCAAACGTGATTCATGGCTTATTACCCCTGCCTGAGAGCTGACAATATCCTCCTGTCCGGCACGTGCAGGGCTGGTATATTTTACAACAGCTGCGCGGCCGAACTGGTCGTAGTTGAGATTGACGGCCAATACCAATTGTTGCTCATAGGCACGGCATACGGAAACCGGAACCGGATTGACTAATGCGCCGTCAACAAGCAGGCGGTGGTCGTAACGAATTGGTTCAAAAACGCCCGGCAACGCATAAGAGGCGCGCATCGCCATAATAAGCGAGCCGGTGGAGAGCCAGATCTCATGGCCTGTGCGTAATTCCGTAGCAACAGCCACATAAGGACAGGGCAGGTCATCAATATTCAACCCGTCGAGATGTTGGTGCAATTTGCGATCCAGTTTCATGCCGCCGAATAATCCGCTGCCGCGGAATGTAATATCCATCAGGTTGAACATGCGTCTGCGTGTAAGGGAGCGTGCAAACTCCTCCAGTTCATCCAGTTTTCCTGCCAGATAACAGCCGCCGACAAGTGCCCCTATTGAGGTGCCTGCGATCATGGAGATTTTGATATTAGCTTCATTCAGGGCGCGCAATACGCCGATATGCGCCCAGCCGCGTGCTGAGCCGCCCCCTAAAGCAAGGGCAATTGGCTGGGGTGTTTTAAGAATAACAGGTTTGGGAGATTCTGCTTGAGCCGGTGTGTTGGCGGCAGCATTCGTGCGGCGGCGCGGTACCCATGACAGCATGCAATATCTCCCGAATATACCTGTGGTTATGACCAGAATACAGGAACCAGTATATTCAGACTATGGCTTTCATGCGATTGCTGTGCAAGGCAATTAGTGCAGTTATAAATTGCAGAAAACAGATATTGTAATATGAATTATGTAAAATTAATGTATTTTTAATAATTGTTAATTGAATATTAAGTAGTTTTATTGATTGTTATTTGTATTTACTTCGATCATTTAAATTAACGCAATAGTAACCATAAGTTCTTCTGAATATTCGTGTTGCAATATTGTTACAGCATTTTTGTCCGGATGGTGTAAAACAAGATCAAGAAAGATTTTGAGGTTCTCCCATGTTTAATAAAGTCATCCTCGCTGCTTCAGCAGCTGTTCTGTTCTCCGGCACTGCAATGGCTGCAGACGCTATCGTTTACAACGAACCTGCTCCGGCCGTTGAAGTGAATACCTTCAGCTGGGAAGGTGGTTATGTTGGTGCCAATGCCGGTTACGGTTTTGGTAAAATGAAAGAAGACGGCGTCAGCATTAAGCCACGCGGCTTTGTCGGTGGTGTACAGGCTGGTTATAACTGGCAGTTCGATCAGATCGTTGCCGGTATTGAAGCTGACTTCCAGGGCTCGACCATGAAGAAATCGGTTGATTTCTACGATGCAGCCGGCGCTTACGAAGGCACTGTAAAGGGCAAAGTCCAGTGGTTCGGTACTGTTCGTGGTCGTCTGGGTGCAGACATTGCTGAACGCACCATGCTCTACGGTACAGCCGGTCTTGCTTACGGTAAAGTGAAGATCGAAGGCTACGATGCTGCTCTGGATCTGTCTGAAAGCGCTTCCAAGACCCGCGCTGGCTGGACTGCCGGTGCTGGTGTAGAGCACGCTTTCACAGACAACGTAACTCTGAAGACAGAATATCTCTACACAGACCTCGGCAAAGTTAAGTTCAGTGACCAGGTTGATGTGGCTAAAGTTAAAACCAACTTCCACACTGTGCGCGTTGGTGTGAACTACAAGTTCTGATAATCTGACGGGAGGTGAAGGACGCCTCTCATGTCTTCAAGATTTCTTTCGCCGGATTTGATATTTGGCGAAAGAACCGTCCTCCAGACAAAAAGCCCTGCGTAATCAATATTACGCAGGGCTTTTGTGTTTTACGTTAAAAATAAACCTAATATGCTGATTTATTTATGTAAAATGACGTTATTACCTGAAATATCTACCGTGCGGTAAAAGCAGGAATGACGATCTGTGTGGCAAGTCGGACCATTGCCGGCAACTCTGACCTTGAGCCACAGGGCGTCCTGATCGCAATCTGTACGCATCTCAATAACAGTCTGCAAATTGCCGGAGGTTTCACCTTTTTTCCAAAGCGACTTGCGTGACCGCGACCAGTAATGGGCTATGCCGGTTTCCAGTGTCAGGCGCAAAGCTTCACTGTTCATATGCGCAACCATCAGCAATTCGCCGTCATCCACGCTTGTCACAACTGCGGTAATCAGACCTGAACTGTCAAAGCGGGGCGCAAAAACAGCACATTCCTCGGTGCTGTGCTTGTCGGTTTGCGCAGGGAAATCGGCAGGCAATCGGGTCATGAACCGCTCCGCAGCATGGTCATGAACCGAACCTGATTGGCGACATCCTGTTCAAAAGCGCCTGTAAAGGTAGTTGTCAACGTGGTTGATCCCTGTTTGCGAATACCGCGCATAGCCATGCACATATGCTCTGCTTCAATTAAGACAGCAACGCCGAGAGGCTTGAGAATATTCTGAATGCTGTGAGCAATCTGCGCTGTCATGCTTTCCTGTGTTTGCAGGCGATGGGCAAACATATCAACGACACGTGCAATTTTCGACAGGCCGACAACAGAACCATTCGGCAGATAGCCGATATGTGCCTTGCCGATAATCGGCACCATATGGTGCTCGCAATGCGAGAAAAACTTGATGTCTTTTATCAGAACCATGTCTTTATAGCCGGCAACTTCTTCAAAAACAGTGCCGAGCTCTTCTTCCGGTGACTGATGATAACCGGAAAACAGTTCTTTATAGGCTTTTGCCACGCGTTTCGGGGTTTCAAGTAACCCTTCGCGCGACGGGTCTTCGCCCATCCAGAGCAGCAATGTTTTTACAGCGGCCTCTGCCTCAGCCTTTGTGGGGCGTGCAATATTGCTGGTCTGTGAATCGGAAATGTGCTTGTTCATATCGAGCTCCCGTAGTCTCTCTCTGTGGAGAGACGAGTTAAACGGACACTGTTACGAAGCTTGCTCAGGCAGTAAATTTAGCTGTACCGCTGAAGGCTTGGCATTTATGTCGGGGCAGTTATCTGGCGTTTTGCAGAATACAGCCAAAGGTCTGCTCTGCCTGTTTGCATTGACTGTCGCGGAAATATCCGCAAAAGGCAAATGCCTGTTCTATATAAAGTATGTCGAAGATATTAAAAGAGCAAAGACAGCCGATTTATGTCGTATTTCGGTTGTGCTATTCTCTATAGCGGCTTGAAATGAAATATTTATATAGCCACTTATACAATCATGTCCGGCACAGCCCCGGAACATGCTGAAGGAGAGCCGGATGATCAATGATATGTATAATGCCCGGATTCTCGAATTTGCCGGTAACATTCAGCATATTGGCCGTCTTCAGTCGCCGGATGCAACAGCAAAGGCACATTCCAAGCTTTGTGGCTCTACCGTGATTGTCGATCTTAAAGTCAGAGACGGCATTGTCGTGGATTTTGCCCATGAGGTAAAGGCTTGCGCATTGGGGCAGGCGACCTCATCGGTGATGGCACGTCATATTATCGGCTCCACAGAGGCTGAATTGCGCGAATTACAGGCACAAATGACTGCAATGCTGAAAGATAATGGTGCGCCGCCTGAAGGCCGCTTTGAAGATTTGCGTTTTTTCGAGCCGGTTCGTGATTATAAAGCCCGTCATGCATCCACTTTACTGACATTTGATGCTGTTGTTGACTGTCTGGATCAGATTGCCGCAAAAGCTGCTGTGTAAGCGATATGTGCGCGCAGCCTGAAACCAAACCCCGCAAAAAATACAGCCGTAACTATCAGGGCGCATGGCGCAAGACACCGGATCGTTTGCTGGGAACAGGGCTTGTGCGGCTTTATCAGCTGACTTTATCGGGTTTTATCGGTAATTCCTGCCGCCATATGCCAACCTGTTCCGAATATGCCTATGAGGCTATTGCCCGTTACGGTTTGTGGACCGGCGGCTGGATGGGCTTGTTTCGTGTTATGCGTTGCGGGCCGCTCGGCACCTGCGGCATAGATCGCGTGCCGGAAGCGCTGGAGCCGCGCTATAAATGGTATTTTCCGTGGCGTTATTGGCACATTTCGGCTGCAAAACCCGATAATGACTAAGCTTTTATGGGGCAAAGGTTTATTTCCCTGTTTAGATTGATTATAGAGACGCTGCCGGTCGCATCTGCACTTCGTTTTGCAGGAGCCGGTAATTATACATTTACTTTAAACAACCACCCGCAATCGTTGGCGGGACTGGATGAGGATGACAATGTCTGATCTTATTACTCTCGAATTTCCCGACGGCTCACAGCGCGAATATGATCCGGCCATGACTGGTCTGGCGCTTGCCGAATCCATCTCCAAATCACTGGCTAAAAAGTCTGTCGCCTATGCGGTTGACGGCACCGTGCGTGATTTGTCCGAGCCGCTTGGCGCATCAGGCAAAGTCGAGATTCTCACCCGTGAAGATCCGCGCGCGCTGGAGCTGATCCGCCACGACTGCGCCCACGTTCTGGCTGAAGCTGTGCAGGAGCTTTTCCCTGGCACGCAGGTCACAATCGGACCGGTTATCGAAAACGGCTTCTATTATGACTTCGCCCGCAATGAGCCTTTCACACCCGATGACCTGCCGGTTATCGAAAAGAAAATGCGTGAAATCATTGCCCGCAACAAATCGTTCACACGCGAAGTCTGGACACGCGAAAAAGCCAAGCAGGTTTTCTCCGATAAGGGTGAATCCTATAAGGTCGAGCTGATTGATGCGATCCCTGAAGGTCAGGATCTGAAGATCTATTATCAGGGCGACTGGTTCGATCTTTGCCGTGGTCCGCATATGGCGTCCACAGGTCAGATCGGCAATGCGTTCAAGCTGATGAAAGTTGCCGGTGCTTATTGGCGCGGTGACAGCAACAATCCGATGCTGACACGTATTTACGGTACAGCTTTTGCGAATGATGCTGATCTGCAGCAATATCTGACAATGCTGGAAGAAGCTGAAAAGCGCGATCATCGCCGTCTTGGCCGTGAAATGGATCTGTTCCATTTTCAGGAAGAAGGTCCGGGTGTGGTGTTCTGGCATTCCAAGGGCTGGCGTATGTTCCAGAGCCTTGTCAGCTATATGCGTCGTCGTCTTGACGATCATGGCTATCAGGAAGTCAACGCACCGCAGGTGCTGGATAAATCTCTTTGGGAAACATCCGGTCACTGGGGCTGGTATAAAGACAACATGTTCAAGGTCACCACTGCCGGTGATGATACTGAAGATGACCGCGTTTTCGCGCTGAAGCCGATGAACTGCCCGGGGCACGTGCAGATTTTCAAACATGGTTTGAAATCCTACCGCGATCTGCCGATCAAAATGGCAGAATTCGGTAATGTGCATCGCTATGAGCCGTCCGGTGCGTTGCATGGTCTGATGCGCGTTCGCGGCTTTACGCAGGATGATGCGCATATCTTCTGTACAGATGAACAGATGGCCGATGAATGCCTGCGCATTAACGATCTGATCCTTTCGACTTATGCTGATTTCGGCTTCGATCAGATCACGGTCAAGCTCTCCACACGTCCTGAAAAGCGCGTTGGTGATGATGCGCTGTGGGATCGTGCGGAAAGCGTTATGGGCGAAGTGCTCAAGACAATCGAAGCCAATTCCGGCGGCCGCATCAAAACCGGTATTCTGCCAGGTGAGGGTGCGTTCTACGGTCCTAAGTTCGAATATACGCTGAAAGATGCGATCGGTCGTGAATGGCAGTGCGGTACAACGCAGGTTGACTTCAACCTGCCGGAACGATTCGGTGCATTCTATATCGACAACAACTCCGAGAAGCAGCAGCCGGTTATGATCCACCGCGCGATCTGCGGTTCGATGGAGCGTTTCCTCGGTATTCTGATCGAGAACTTTGCCGGTCATATGCCGCTGTGGTTCGCACCAATTCAGGTTGTTGTGGCAACGATCACTTCGGAAGCGGATGAATATGGTCAGGAAGTTGCTAACTTGTTCAAAAAAGCAGGTTTGCAGGTAACGACCGACTTCCGCAACGAGAAGATCAACTACAAGGTGCGTGAGCACTCGCTGCAGAAAGTGCCGGTCATTCTGGTGCTTGGTAAGCGTGAAGCGGAAGAACGTACAGTCAATGTGCGTCGTCTCGGCTCCCGTGATCAGACACCTATGTCGCTGGATGAAGCACTGAGCTCATTGCGTGAAGAGGCAACACCGCCGGATCTTCGCCGTGCATAATTGATATAAGAAAAGGCCGGAGCAATCCGGCCTTTTTGTTTTCTCTAATATTGGGGCACCAATGCGTAGCACTCCATTCTCACAATTCTGGAATAGTATATACTCAGGATCGCTGCCTTTGATGTATCTGTTGCGTGAAGAAAAACGGCAACAGTGGGTACGATTTTACGCATTACCTGAAGGAAAGCGCTACCCATCCAATGAAAGTGAGCAGAAAGAGATTTTAAAACGCTACAATAGCGTGGCCGGTACAATCTTTGCTGAACATGAACCATTATGGCTGGTATCTGATACTGGTGTTGAAAAATCTGAAACCAGCAGATTTTTGAAGCTTCTTACTCTTGGTTTTAAGAGTACTGGCATCAAATCATATACCGATGAAGATGGAGAAAAATGCAGATCTCGTTTTTTCTATAAACAAACTCATTGGAAAAGCGGCGCTTTTAATGATCTGTTTTCTTTGGTTGTCAATGAGAAAATATCAGGCATTCTGTTTGTGAATCAGAAAACACAAATGCTTTATATGTATGATGGCGGGATGGATGTCATCTTGCCAGATACAGCGCAACTCAATCAACTTAAAGAACGATTTGAGCAATGGCGTTCACCGCTTGTAAGCGGGCTTTAATTCAATGGTGCGGCTTTAAAGCGATATTCGCCGTGGCTGTCGATGTCGAAATAGTCACCGATCTGCGGGTGGCGCAGCGGTTCGCCGCTTTCATCTTCTTCCAGATTTTGCTCGGAAACATAGGCTACGTAATCCGTTTCCTCATTCTCCGCCAGCACATGATAAAATGGTTGCTCACGTTTCGGACGTGAAGCTTCAGGAATGGACATGTACCATTCTTCCGTATTGGCGAATTCCGGATCAACGTCGAAAATGATACCGCGAAACGGTAACAGGCGGTGGCGCACCACCTGTCCGATCTGGAAACGTGCATATTTTACTTCAAAAGCACTCATTGTGATCCGTCGTGATGTGGCGTGACAATTGGCAGTGTCGTCTTCTTATTCGCTGCGGTGAAAGACGGTAGCAGGGCTTTGAAACCGCCACCGGGACGCAACCCCTCACGCATGAAGAAAGCACGCAGCGGCGGTACAACACGCAGGATTTCCAGTCCCGTGCCGCGAATGATCTGCGCTGGCAGGAAGTCTGACAGCAGCGTGCGGTTCAACACATCGACCGAGCCGGTACGTGCCAGAATATCAGGGCGGCGGCCGCTGTCGTAGGCGCGGATCACGCGGTCAGAACCGGCATCCTGCTTATCTTTGTTCAGAGCGGAGATCAGTGTTTCCACATCGCGGGTGCCGAGGTTCAAACCTTGAGCGCCGATTGGCGGGAAAACATGCGCTGCTTCGCCGATCAGAATGGTGCGCTTGGCAGCAAATTTCAGCGGCACCAGACCGGAGAGCGGCCATGCCTGCTGTTTGGTGTCGACCGTAATCTGCCCGAGCATGGATTGCATTTTTGTTTCAATCTCGCGGGCGAGCTGTTCGCTGTCGAGCGCCATCAGCTTTTCAGCATGGCGCGGATTGGCAACCCAGACAAGGCTGGAGCGATTGCCGGGCAGCGGCACTTGCGTGAAAGGGCCGTCCTCGGTGTGGAACTCGGTCGAAATATTCTGATGCGGTACTTTATGACTAAAGGAGCATACAACTGCCGTTTGCGGATAGCGCCAGCGGCGGGTTTGAATGCCGGCTGCATCACGCGCTGAGCTGTTGCGACCATCTGCAGCCACGACCAATGGTGTGGTTACAACCTGTCCGTCGCTGAAAGTGACAGAAATACTGTCTGCATTATGCTGATAGGCGGTGGCATTGTTGAAGTTGCGCGCAATGCGCGGATGCGCGGTTACTGCCTCATGCAATGCACGGTTCAGCACCAGATTTGGGATATTATAGCCGAAAGCTTCCGTTCCGATTTCTGAAGCGCGGAATGTCACCGCAGGGCTTCGGATCAGTCTGCGGGTGCCGTCAACAATACGCATGGAGGCGAGGGCTGCTGTATCCGGACGGATGGTTTGCCACACACCGAGACTGTCGAGATATTCAATGGCAGGCATCATCAATGCTGTGGTGCGCCGGTCATCCTGATCGCTTACCGGTCCCGCGAGCAGAATATCATAGCCCGCTTGCGCCATTGCCAGTGCCGCAATCATACCTGCAGGGCCGCTGCCGCTCACAACAATGCGTGCTGAAGCGAACTCGGATGAATGAACGGAGCCTGACATAATGCACCTCTTTGTTTTCCGGCTTTTGTGAATCAAACAGTCAAATCGCCGGAATTAGCCTGCTAAATCTTAAAAACCATAAGCAGATTATTCTGCACATTCTTTTAGGCCATAAGTCGCCGTTACGACACTAAAAACATATGCTTAGAGCGGAGATAGTCACTTATAGCAGGTAACTTCTTTGGATGAGCGACATTTTGTCTATTTTTCAAGTCAGCTTTTCTTGCACTTTTAGTGTTTTTCGACAAAAGCTGTCAGGACTGATAATTCATTAATTTTTTGTAACAGAATCGGCAAAGATCTTGAAAGCGAAACTGACAGACAAACTGAAAGCTAAAAAAGTCACTCTGCCTCAGGTCAGGGCTTTTTCTGTTCACCTGTTAACGGCTTCCGGCTCCTTTCTGGCTTTCTTGTCACTGGTTGCTGCCAGTGAAGAAAACTGGACTGCAATGTTTCTCTGGCTCGGGCTGGCACTTTTCGTCGATGGCATTGACGGGCCGATCGCCCGCAAGCTGGAAGTGAAATATGTGCTGCCAAACTGGTCGGGTGAACTTCTCGATAATATCATTGATTATGTCACTTATGTGCTGATCCCTGCATTTGCGCTCTATCAGAGCGGATTCATGGGGCACGGCCTGTCATTCCTGTCCGGCGCGATCATTGTTATCAGCAGTGCGATTTATTATGCAGATACCGGCATGAAGACCAAAGAAAACTTCTTCAAGGGTTTCCCTGTGGTCTGGAATATGGTGGTCTTCACCTTGTTCATCGTTGGTCCGGGCGAATGGACAGCCTTTGCAGTTGTAGTCGTTTCCGCGATCCTGTCTTTCATACCGCTGAATTTTCTGCATCCGGTGCGCGTGGTGCGGCTGCGTCCGCTCAATCTCACGATTTTTTTGCTGTGGTGTGTTTTCGGCGTGGCGGGCATTTTCTATCAGATGGATGCTCCGCTCTGGGTGCGTATCGGTATTTCCGTTACCGGTATTTATCTCTACTGCATTGGTATCGTGATGCAGTTCCTGCCTAATCTCGGTCTTAAAACTGCTGCGAAATAACAGGGAATTCTGACAATGATAAATGCAATTCTGATCCGTGAAACCGGTGGTGCTGATGTTCTGAAATATGAACAGGTCGAACTTGGTCAGCCCAAAGCAGGTGAAGCGCGTATCCGCCATGAAGCGGTCGGATTGAATTTTATTGATGTCTATTTCCGCACCGGTCTTTATAAAGCGCCGCAACTGCCTTTCATTCCGGGGCAGGAAGGTGCAGGCACAGTCGTCGCTGTTGGTGAGGGCGTTACCAATGTTAAAGTTGGTGACCGTGTGGCCTATACAGGTGCTATGGGCTCTTATGCGGATGAACGGCTGATTGCTGCGGATCGTCTGGTTAAAGTGCCGGATAATATGGATTTGCGCCTTGCCGCTTCAATGATGCTGAAAGGCATGACAGCCTATTATCTGATTAACCTGACCTACAAGGTGCAGAAGGGCGATACGATCCTGATCCATGCTGCCGCTGGCGGCGTGGGACAGATTGCCGGTCAGTGGGCGAAACATCTCGGCGCAACGGTCATCGGTACTGCCGGATCGCAGGAGAAAATCGATCTCGCGCTGTCTCTCGGCTATGACCATGTTATCAATTACCGTGAAGATAATTTCGTCGACAAGGTGAAGGAAATCACCGGCGGCAAAGGCCTGCCGGTCGTTTATGACAGTGTCGGTAAAGATACATTCCCGGCATCGCTGCAAGTTCTGCAACCGCGCGGCTTGTTTGTGAGTTATGGCAATGCATCGGGACCGGTGCCGCCATTCGAACTGGCGCTGCTCAATCAATATGGTTCGCTTTATGCAACGCGTCCGACACTTGGTACTTATATTGCGACAAGGGAAGAGCTTGAGCGTGCGGCGCAGGCGCTGTTTGATGTGGTTGCCAACGGTGCAGTCAAAATCAATGTCAATCAGACCTATGCATTGCGGGATGCAGCACAGGCGCAGCGTGATCTTGAGGCACGCAAAACCACCGGCACAACGATACTGATCCCGTAAAATCATTCCCTGATTTTAAAAATAATATTCCGGCGAAATCTGATTTCGCCGGAATTTCTTTATGTATCTTGCAAAAAGTGTTCATAGAATTGTTATAAATTACTTTTCGGCTTCCCTATTTTTTTGACTATGGCATAAGGTGGGCGGAAGAAATGTCTAGGGGACACATGACAGAACCTTCCGCAAAACCTCAACAATTACTGGCTGAGCAATTACTGGATGTACGGCGTTTAACCAAACAGTTTGGTGCGCTGAAAGCATGTGACCAGATTGATCTAACGATTGAACATGGCGAAATTCATGCGCTGCTAGGGGAAAACGGCGCAGGAAAATCCACGCTCGTTAAAATGCTGTTCGGCTCTTTACAGCCGCAGGACGGCGAGATTTTCTGGAAGGGACGCAAAGTCCGCATGAATAATCCGGCCTATGCCCGCAAGCTTGGCATTGGTATGGTTTTTCAGCATTTCTCTCTGTTTGACAGTCTGACCGCTGCAGAAAATATCGCGCTGTCACTGGATGCGGGTCTCTCCCTCAATGAAGTTGCGCAAAAAGCATCGCAGATCGGTGAAACATACGGCCTGCCGGTTGATACCAATGCGCTTGTCGGCGATTTGTCGGTTGGGGAGCGCCAGCGCATTGAAATTATCCGCTGCCTGTTGCAGGAGCCGCAGCTTATTATTCTCGATGAGCCGACATCAGTCTTGACCCCGCAGGAAGCGGACAAACTGTTTATCACGCTCAATCGCCTGAAAAGTGAAGGTAAATCCATTCTCTATATCAGCCACCGGCTGGAAGAGGTGAAACAGATTTGCGATCGTGCAACCGTGCTGCGTCATGGCAAAGTCGTGTCTCATTGCACGCCTTCGCAGGAAACAGCGGCGTCACTTGCACGTATGATGGTCGGTGAGGATGTGGCACTGGTTGAACGTCCGAAAGCTGAGTTGCAGCCAGCGGAACGGACGACATTACTGGAGATTGACAGGCTTTCACAGGCACCGCGCGGACCGTTCTCAACAGCATTACGCAATATTTCTCTGAATGTAGCTGCCGGTGAGGTCGTGGGCATTGCCGGCGTTGCCGGTAACGGTCAGAGCGAGTTTTTTGAAGCCGTATCCGGCGAGTTGCGGCAAGATCAGGCATCGACCATCCGTATTCGCGGGCAGCAGGCGGGTCTCGCCGGTATCACGCAACGCCGGATGCTGGGTGCAGGTTTTGTGCCGGAAGAACGTCTGGGACATGGCGCTGTACCGGAACTGCCGCTGACGGATAATCTGTTTCTGTCGCGTTACCGTACCGATGCAAAAATGTTCCTGAAGGGCGGCTGGCTCAAAATCATTTCGCAATCTGCATTGTCTTCCGCTGCCAAACGCATCAATGCGATGATGGATGTACGCAAAAATGCGGAAAATCCGGTGGCCGGTGCGTTGTCCGGCGGCAATTTGCAGAAATTCATTATCGGCCGTGAGCTGGATCGCAACCCGTCTGTTCTTGTCGTCAATCAGCCGACATGGGGCGTGGATGCCGGTGCGGCAATGCGTATTCGTCAGGCTTTGGTGGATCTGTCACGTCAGGGCTCTGCCGTGCTGGTCATCAGTCAGGACCTTGATGAATTATTTGAAATTTGTGACCGTATCGCAGTGATGCATCATGGTCAGTTATCCGAAGCCATGCCGCGCGATGTTGTAACGGCTGAAAAAATCGGCCTGATGATGGGCGGGGCAGTCTGATGCGTATTGAACTGATTAAAAGGCCACAACCCTCACGTTGGTTCAGCGCAATTTCTCCGCTGTTAGCACTGGCGCTTGCAATGATTTGCGGCGCCATTTTGTTTGCGCTGATGGGTAAAGATCCTTTTGCTGCACTCCATGCTTTTTTCATTGAGCCGCTGCTGGATATGTGGTCGATCCATGAATTGCTGGTCAAAGCTGCGCCGCTGATCCTGATCGCTGTCGGGCTTTCCGTCTGCTACTTGTCGAATAACTGGAATATCGGTGCCGAAGGTCAGCTGACCATGGGCGCGATTACCGGTTCGATCCTGCCGATATTATATCCGGACGTGCAGGGCTGGTATGTTCTGCCGCTGATGCTGCTGATGGGGATGATTGGCGGTGCGCTTTATGGTGCGGTACCGGCGCTTTTAAAAACCCGTTTTAATGCCAATACGATCCTGACCAGCCTGATGCTGGTCTATGTGGCGCAGTTCTTTCTGGACTGGCTTGTGCGCGGGCCTTGGCGCAATCCGGAAGGCAATAATTTCCCGGAAAGCCGTCAGTTTCATGAATATGCTGTGTTACCGGAAATCTGGTCGGCTGCAGGGCGTGCGCATTGGGGCTTCATCTTCGCCATTATCGCTGCATTCTTGCTGTGGTTCATGCTGCACAGCACTCTAAAAGGTTTTCAGATCAAGGTTGTCGGGCAAAGTCCGCGGGCGGCGCGCTTCGCCGGTTTCAGTGCGGGCAAGATTACATTCTTTGCCTTTCTGGTCTCCGGCGCGCTGGCAGGTCTTGCCGGTATCAGCGAAGTGTCCGGTGCTATCGGGCAGCTGCGTACAACCATCACACCGGGTTACGGCTTTACGGCGATTATTGTTGCCTTTCTCGGGCGGCTTAATCCACTGGGCATTATTGCGGCCGGTCTGGTGCTGGCATTGTCCTATCTCGGCGGTGAGGCGGCACAGCTTTCTATCGGTATCTCAGAAAAATCCGCGCGCGTGTTTCAGGGGATGATCCTGTTTTTCGTGCTCGCCTGCGATACTTTCATTCACTACCGTATTCGTTTTGTCAGTCGCAGTCAGCATGATCTGCGCGGGGAGGCCTGAGCCATGGATATGACACAGGCAATTATGCTGACCATTGCAACAGCTGCCACACCTTTGCTGATTGCCGCTATCGGTGAGCTGGTCGTTGAGCGCTCCGGTGTGCTCAATCTCGGTGTTGAAGGCATGATGCTGATGGGCGCGGTCACCGGCTTCGGTATCGCTCATTTGACCGGCAATGCATGGCTCGGCATGATCGCAGCAATTTTTGCAGGGGCAGCCTGCGCCTTGCTGTTCGGCTTTCTGACGCTGACACTGGTCACCAATCAGGTGGCAACAGGTCTGGCTCTGACTATTCTGGGGCTGGGTGCATCGGCAGTGATTGGTGAGGGCTTTGTCGGTTTACCGGGCGTGCGCCTTGGCGCGATCTATATTCCTTATCTGAGCGATATTCCGCTGATCGGTAAATTGCTGTTCGGACAAGACCCGATTTTCTATATCGCATTGCTGCTGGTTATTGGCGTCAACTGGTTCTTGTTCCGCTCACGGGCAGGGCTGAAACTGCGCTCTATCGGCGACAATCACGGCTCCGCTCATGCCCTTGGCATTCATGTGGTGCGCACGCGTTATTTTGCCGTACTATTCGGCGGTGCCTGTGCCGGTCTTGCCGGTGCGCAGCTCTCCCTCGTTTATGTGCCGCAATGGGTGGAAAATATGACCGCTGGACGTGGCTGGATTGCGCTGGCTCTGGTGGTTTTTGCTTCATGGCGGCCTTGGCGCGTGCTGATTGGCGCCTATCTTTTTGGTGCAGTGACTATCGGTCAGCTCCATGCGCAGGCATTCGGCATCGGTCTGCCGCCGCAACTGTTGTCGGCATTGCCATATCTGGCAACAATCATTGTACTGGTGATTATTTCGCGTAACCGCCGCCTGACAATGATGAATACACCGGCATCGCTCGGTAAGCCTTTCGTGCCGGATAGATAATCCGGCGGCCTATTTGTACCAGACCGCTGATACAAAGTCGTTTTACAGTTTTTTGATTACGGACCTTAACAGGAGAACGGGGACAATGAAGAAAACGCTAACAATTCTTGCCACTGCGGCAACGATTGCCATGGCTGGCACCGCCATGGCTGAAGAAAAGCTGAAAGTCGGCTTTATCTATATTGGCCCTCCGGGTGATTTCGGCTGGACCTACCAGCATGACGAAGCCCGCAAAGAGCTTGAAAAAGAACTGGGTGATAAGATCACAACCAGCTATCTGGAAAGCGTGCCGGAAGGTGCTGATGCTGAGCGTTCGATTGAGCGTCTGGCGCGTGCAGGTAATAAGCTGATTTTCACAACGTCTTTCGGCTATATGGATCCGACCATCAAAGTTGCGAAAAAATTTCCTGACGTGAAATTTGAACATGCAACCGGCTATAAAACAGCAGAAAACGTATCTGCCTATAATGCGCGCTTCTATGAAGGCCGTTATGTGCAGGGTCAGATTGCTGCCAAATTGTCGAAAAACGGTATGGCTGGTTTCATCGGCTCCGTGCCGGTGCCGGAAGTTGTGCAGGCTATCAACTCCTTCATGATCGGGGCGCAGTCCGTTAATCCGGATTTCAAGGTCAAGATCATCTGGGCAAACTCATGGTTTGATCCGGGTAAAGAAGCAGATGCTGCCAAGGCGCTGATTGATCAGGGCGTTGACATTCTCACCCAGCATACAGATTCCACTGCGCCAATTCAGGTTGCGGCAGAACGCGGTATCAAGGCATTCGGTCAGGCTTCGGACATGATCAAATTCGGTCCTGAAACCCAGCTGACAGCGACAATCGACCATTGGTCGCCATATTATATCGAGCGTACCAAGGCTGTTCTCGATGGCACATGGAAATCGCAGGACACATTCAACGGCATGAATACCGGTCTGGTTGCCATGGCGCCGCTGACCAATATGCCTGACGATGTGAAAGCAATGGCTGAAGAAACCATCAAGAAGCTGACCTCCGGCGAGCTGAAGCCGT
Organism: Ochrobactrum sp. SFR4; assembly: GCF_019730395.1. NCBI lineage: Bacteria > Pseudomonadati > Pseudomonadota > Alphaproteobacteria > Hyphomicrobiales > Brucellaceae > Ochrobactrum > Ochrobactrum sp. SFR4. Next base: position 275,083 of record NZ_JAAPBB010000003.1, read on the forward strand.
TTACCGGTCCGCTGAAAAAGCAGGATGGTTCTGAATGGCTCAAAGCCGGTGAAACCGCCGATGATAAAGCGATCGTCAGCATGAACTTCTATGTTCAGGGCATTGACGACAAGCTGCCGCAATAAGCTGTTTGCATGAAGAAATGAAAAGGCTCCGCAAATGCGGAGCCTTTTTTGTATGGTTCAGGCGCGGTCAATACGACCGGAATAACAGCCGCGTCCGGCATTATGCGCATGAATATAGGCGGCGTTCTGATCGCTGAAGAGGCGTTCAATTGCCGCTTCAATATCCGTACCTTGCACAACTTCAGCTCCTATGATCATGCCTGTAGCATTATAGGCCCGCAAAGACAGGAGCCGCGTGCGCATGACTGAGGGAACCTCGTTAATCCGGTCATAGGCCTTGACCGCATTTTCACGAACATAAATCGCATGAGTTGCATAATAGGGTGTTTCGGCACTCTGACATACATGGTTGAGCAGCAGCAGGCTTTCACCGGTTTCAGCCTCACACATCTCAATACGGTCAGGATAACCTCTGTCTTCAGCAATCACGCGTATAGCGCGATGTTGTTTCAGTTCATGATCCGGCAGGCCGAAAAGGTGACGAAACGGTTCCGGTGAAAGTCCTGTAATTCGAAAGTCCATAGAGATTCTCCTGTAAATAACAGGAGGATTAAATTGCAGATGCAATTCAGAAACACTGCAATTCTGCTTTTCAAATTCTGTTTTATAAGACACGTTGCGACGTGTATCCGGCAATAAAAAAGGCTCCGCAGAGCGGAGCCTTTCATTCTAATCGTAAAAACGAATTTATTCAGCAGCATCTGCCGGTGCGGCATTGAGCATGCCGTAGCGTTCTTCGCCGATTTTGCCGAGCAATTCGAGCTGGGTTTCGAGGAAGTCGATATGGCCTTCCTCATCTTTCAGCAATTCGTCAAAAAGCTGACGGCTGACATAGTCACCGGCTTCATCACAGATTTCGCGGGATTTTTTGTAAGAGGCGCGGGCGTCATATTCACCGGCCAGATCGGCTTCCAGAACTTCTTTCACGGTCTGACCAATGCGTAGTGGCGCAACAGTCTGCAGGTTCGGATGGCCTTCAAGGAAAATGATGCGGTCGATGAGGCGGTCTGCATGCTGCATTTCTTCAATCGACTCTTCGCGTTCCTTTTTCGCCAGACGGGTGTAACCCCAGTCAGACAGGAGGCGGTAATGCAGCCAGTATTGGTTTACTGCACCGAGTTCGAGGAAAAGTGCCTCGTTAAGCCGCTCGATGACCTTTTTGTCGCCCTTCATTCCATTTGCTCCCGAATTGTTCACGTAACGCACGAACGCGATCAATATAAACAATGAACTCAGAATCATTGTGCTCGCGCCGAAGATGATATTCTTCAGTCACTCTTATGATCGTTTCAACAACATTTGGGAAGCAGCCGCAGCACCGTCCACGCTTCTTCATAGCATGGTAGACCTTGGCAGGAACAATCAATTGCCAGCAATCTTCATCCAGCATCTGGATGATAGTATTTTCGATCTCTTTGGCAGTAATCACATTGCAATGGCAGACTAGCATGCTGCACCATGCATAGAAAAAACGGTGTTTAAACCGGAAAATACGGAAAATGAATTTGAAATATGTAAATGACCTGAAGAAATCATGTTCTGATTTTCATCCTGGTCGCTGAAAAAGAAAGCAACCTTGGCTGCATTCATAAAATTATACTTATTCATCATTCCTCCAAATGAATGGGTCAAGGCCAAACATTTAAAGTTGCACTGTAACTGTTTGATTTTCTAATGCTTCACAGAGGCGGGCTTGTCAAATCATGCAGATTAAAACCATTCTAAAAATCAACAATTTAGAATGATTTTAAACCTGAGTTAAATACCCATATTAATTGAACTATTCGGTGCGGAAAAACCGCAAAACAGACTATTTGTGGTAAAATCATACCGCTGTGGCGTGTTGTCACACTGCGTATAAAAACGGAATTTCAACAGGATTTTGAAAAAAACAACGCGCCCCGAAGGGCGCGCTGCATCATCTTTTATGTCCGGTTCAACTCAGAACTGGAACTGAGTGGCGACAACGAATGTACGACCCTGACCGGAGCCCGATGTGCTGAGAGCCGGTGTGTATGTTTTATCAAACAGGTTGGTGACTTTGAGGGACAGGTCAACATTTTCATTGAATTTATAGGTCGCGAAAATGTCTACCAGATCATAAGAGTCGGATTTTGTCGGAGGCAGCAGATTGCCCCGTGCATCTGTTGCAGCAACCAGACCGCTGGAAACATACGAATATTTCACACCGGCAGAGAGCTTCTTATCAAAGAAATAGCCGCCGAGGGTCGCTGCAAAAACATCATCCGGCAGATACTGGCTTGCGCCAAGACCCGGTGTCTGAGACGGCAGGTCAGACTTGTTATGGGTGTAGGAAAGGCTGCCGAATACATAATCGGAATTATAATGTGTTTCGAGTTCAAAACCTTTCACGCGGGATGTGCCCGGCAGGTTAACAAACTGCAGCTTGTTGAAAGTCGTATTACGCTGCGCCGCGATATAGTTTTTGACATCCATATCAAAGTAATTGGCTTTGAAACGGATTGTGTCGCCTGCAGTGATCAGATCATCATGCTTCATGTTCAAACCGATATCCCAGCCACGCTGTTCTTCAGGCGCGAGATAAGGGTTAGGCACATAGCTGGATGCTGTTCCGCCGGGATGTGTTCCGCCGATCATTGTTTCCTGCAATGTTGGCGCGCGCATTGACTGCGAATACGTCACATATGGCTGGAGCCAGTCAGTTACATTGTAAGCGAGTGTAACTTTAGGGTTCCACAAGCCTTTGGACTGATTGGCGGAATACATGCCGTTATCTTCAAAGCCCGGAATACCGCTATCGGCTGTACCGTCCAGCTTGTAGAAGTCATAACGCAGGCCGGTCAGAACCTGAAGGCGGTCGTAATTCCACTCGACCTGAGTAAAGGCTGCACCACGGTTCATGCTTGAATCAACCGGATTAACGCCGACTTTCACACCACCGGTATTATCGTGATTGTATTCAACGCCGTATTTCCAGTCGATATACAGATCATTGACTGTGAAACGGGAAGTGTTGGCAACCGAGAAGCCGATGGATTCATTTTTAATTTCACGTCCAAGGCTCGACAGAGTAGGGCTGTTGCCACCGACATAGGTCAGTTTTGTGCTGTTGAAATAACCGTTGATCGCAAGGTCGATCAGGTCATTGTCCGCAGGCTTGTAGACGTAATTGGCTGTGAAGGTACGATTTTGCAGCAGCAGATCATAGTCAATTGTCGGCGGCACAGGCATGAAATTCGTCTGCGATGTGCCGTATTTATTGTTATAGATTACGCCGCCAAGTGTCAGCTTGTGATCTTCGGCAAATCCGAATTCTGTTTTAAACAGGCCGGAAGTCATTTCCTGACCGGTTTTATTCTGGGTGATACCGTCACCGTTTTTATAATCATTGGAATCGCGGCGGCTGAGAGCGGCAACAATACCCACTTCATTGACGCGCATTGCACCGGCAAGCATTTCAGAGAAGCCGACGCCGTTGCTGCCCCATGATGCACGGCCGAGAACGCCTTTGTCCTTGCCTTCCATCAATACGTCATCAACGCCGAGTGTTTTGAAATTAACACTACCGGCAAGACCACTGCCGCCTTCAGTCGTCACTGCACCGCGGGTAATATCAACGGAGGACAGCAGGTTCGGATCGATATAGCTGTACCCTTGAGCATCATGTGCTGTGGTGCGGAAAGTCTGCGGTGCACCGTCGATCATCATATTCACGCGGCCGGAGCCTTCAAAGCCGCGAATATTGACCGCAACACCCGGATTGGAACCGTTAATACGGGTGAATACGCCCGGAGTTTCACGCAGAACCGTATCCAGTTTTTCACGGCCATTCAGTTTGATCTTTGTTTTGGAGATTGTGCTGACCGGTGCCGGACGGGATGTAATATCCTGAGGATTAACGGTTTTAACATTGATTGTGTTGAGCTGCACATCACCGGATGCATTTTCCGCAGCCGGTTTTGCAGTCTGAGCCTGTGCTTGCTGGGCATTGGCTGTGCCAGCCATAATCACAAGGCTGATAGCCGTGCTGCCGAGGCCGATTTTAAGATATCTGGAGAGGTTGGAAGACTGCTGCATTTAAAATCTCCGCATCGTTGCCGCTCATTGGCGGGGCAAGCAAGGCATTAAATTGCGTTCGGAACCTTGGCGCTTGCACCGGAAAAATGTTCTCAGCAACAATCAGCAGTTTTTCGTACTGATCTGCGAGTTCCCTGATCCGGCTGATGCAGGTTCAATTCTGTACTATGCGGAGGCCAGATATTTTCTGTTTTCCACACAACTTTATGGACAATCACGCGATTTTTAATATGACGTTTAAAGTCCACTATTGCTTCCAATAATTAATATGATATTTTGTGTCAAGAAAACTTCCTGAAAATAAACAGGATGGTTGCATTGATGCAACGGGGGCCTGAAGGCGCCGATAAACTGATCCGGTAATTTTGTTAAAAGCCGGATTTGACGATGACACTAATAGACTGCATCCGGGGGATGTGGTCGGTACAGGCGTATAATAATGACTGCAACGCAAACACATTCTCAGTCCCTGACACCGCAAGATATTCTGCGTCTGCGCAGTGAAAATCCGAAATCCCGTGAGAGGGACTTTGCTCAGGCTCATGGTATTACCGAGGCTGATTATGTTGCTGCCCATGTCGGCACATCTGCTATTCGCCTGAATGTGGACATTGCTGCAATTCTGAACGGCGCAACCACCCTTGGTGAAGTTATGGCGCTTACCCGCAATGAAAGCGTTGTACACGAAAAAATCGGACCTTACGAAAAAGTCTCCGTCGGACCACATGCGTCTCTGGTGCTCGGCAAGCAGATCGATCTGCGTATTTTCCCTAAAGCTTGGGCCTATGGTTTCGCTGTAGAGAAAACTGACAGCGAAAATAATATCCGCCGCTCATTGCAGTTCTTTAACAAGGCCGGTGATGCGGTTCACAAAATCCATCTGCGTGATGCGTCCGATCTGGCCGCCTATGAAGCACTGGTTGCTCAGCTGCGCTCGGACGATCAGAGCCAGACAGTTGAAACCAAAGCTGCAGCGAAAAAAGAGCCGACAGACATTGATTCAGTTGATGTAAACGGCTTCCGTGAGCGCTGGACAAACATGACTGACGTGCATCAGTTCGTGATGATCCTGCGTGATTACGCTGTCAGCCGCAAACAGGCTGTTGAACTTGCCGGTGAAGAATTCGCCTGGGAACTGGAAGCCGGTACAGTTGAAGGCATGATGAATACGGTTTCCGAAACCGGTCAGCCGATCATGGTTTTTGTCGGCAATAACGGCTGCATTCAGATCCATACCGGCCCGGTTAAAGAGATCAAAATGATGGGTCCGTGGCTCAATGTTATGGACCCGACTTTCCATATGCATTTCCGCACCGACCACGTTCACACCGTTTGGGCTGTTCGTAAGCCTACCAAAGACGGCCATGTGACATCGCTGGAAGCCTATGACGAGCAGGGCGAAATGATTGCCCAGTTCTTTGGCGAGCGTCACGAAGGTGAAGCAGAACGCACAGACTGGCGCGAGCTGGTTGAGGCGCTGCCGCGTCTGGCACGTTCCGCCGCAGCCTGAAATATCTGAAAGCCATGCAGGGCGGTTTATGCCGCTCTGCATGGTTCACTTTTAAAGTTGCCCGCTGTTTCCCTTGGCGGTGAATATCATCAATGACGGTCAGGATAGTTGTCTTTGGCCGGAACAGTCTCGGATTGACCAATGTCTTTTGCCCGCAGCGCTCTTTTTTCATCCCGGATCAGGTCTTATCGTTTGGTTGCAGCTTTTGCTGCCGGTCTGCTTTCTGCCACCACAGGGCTTTTACCGATCGCCGGTATGATCTCACCTGCACAGGCAGAAGAGGTCAAAACCTTTACGGATACAACACGGCTGGTGAGTGTTGGCGGCGCACTGACAGAAATCATCTATGCGCTGGGTCTTGAAGACAAACTTATTGCCCGCGACCGTACCAGTATTTATCCGGAAACAGTCAAAAAACTCCCTGATATCGGCTATATGCGCCAGCTTTCATCAGAAGGTATTTTGTCTGTTGCACCGACTGCCATGCTGGTGATTGAAGGCAGTGGCCCTGCAGAAACTATGGATGTGCTGAAACGTGCTTCTGTGCCGATGATTATTGTGCAGGATCAATATACCGCTGAAGGCATTACCAATAAAATCAATGCGGTGGGGCAGGCATTAGGTGCTCAGGATAAAGCCGCGGCTCTGGCGGAAAAAGTCCGCACTGATCTGAAGGCTGTTGAGGCTGCGACCAGCAAAATCACCGAGAAAAAGCGTGTCCTGTTTATTCTTTCCCGTCAGGGCGGACGTTTCATGGTATCAGGGCGGGAGACTGCAGCTGACGGCATGATTAAAATGGCTGGCGGCATCAACGCGATTGACGAATTTCAGGGCTACAAACAGCTGACCGATGAATCGCTTGATAAAGCTGCTCCGGACATGATCCTGCTGATGAATACCGGTCCGGACAAAGCGTCGAATGATTATTCGGACCTGCTTGCCAATCCGGCGCTGGCTGCCACACCGGCAGGTCGCAACAAAGCTATTCTGGCCATGGACGGGCTTTATCTGCTTGGCTTTGGTCCGCGCGCTGCTGAAGCCGCGCGCGATCTGGCAGAAGGCCTTTATGGCAAGGCTGTTCAATAAGACATTGAATTAGTTCAGCCCGTTGCCGGAAGATTATCCGGCAACGGGCGACGCATTCTGAAAAGGTAAGAAGCTGTCTTCTGCCGGAATGTGTTTTCATCAAATTTCACATTCGCAGCAGCTTTTCGATTTGCCTGCTGCATGGCTGAAACGGAAAGCATAAGATTTTGACTGATACTGTTGGCGATATGCCTGCTTCCCACTTTGCCAAACGCAATACAGTCGCGGCATCCTCAAATACGATAAAGCCTGCTGAGAGCGGTAAAGGCGCAGCTGTCATGCAAGGTGACCGTTCGCGTCAGGCGCGTATTCTCATTGCACTTCTCGCGGTTCTGCTGGTGGCTGTTGCATTATTCAGCCTGACAGCCGGTGCTTCGCAGGCATCAAGCTGGTCGGTGCTGAAATCCCTGTTCTCCTCACAGATCAATCCTGATGATATTACAGCGCAGCGCGATCATATTATCATTATGGATATCCGCCTGCCGCGTATTGTTCTGGGCATTCTGATCGGTGCGTCACTGGCTGTTTCCGGTGCGGTTATGCAAGGCCTGTTCCGCAATCCGCTGGCTGATCCGGGACTGGTCGGTGTTTCTTCCGGTGCCGGCCTTGGTGCGATTGTCGTTATTGTTTTGGGCAGTACTTTCCTTGCACCGGTACTCGGATTTTTCGGCATGTATACATTGCCGCTGGCAGCATTTATCGGTGGTCTGACTACAACATTGATCCTGTACCGTGTTGCCACGCGCAGAGGCAGAACTTCAATTGCCACAATGCTGCTTGCCGGTATTGCGCTTGGCGCTATGACCGGCGCTTTCAGCGGGGTGCTGGTTTATATTGCGGATGACAGACAGCTGCGTGATCTCACCTTCTGGGGGATGGGTTCACTGGCCGGTGCCACATGGATTAAAATCCTCACTGCAGGACCGATTATTGCGCTGACATTGTTTGCCGCTCCGTTTCTGGCTCGCGGATTGAATGCTCTGGCTCTGGGGGAGGCGACAGCCAATCATCTGGGCCTGCCAATTCAGCGTATTAAAAACGTAGCAATTATTCTTGTAGCCGCCGCCACGGGCGCTTCGGTTGCAGTCAGTGGCGGCATCGGTTTTGTCGGTATTGTTGTGCCGCATTTACTGCGTCTTTCCATTGGGCCTGATCACCGCTATTTGCTGCCTGCCTCTGCATTGCTGGGGGCTTCGATGCTGCTGCTGGCGGATGCTGTCAGCCGCACTATTGTTGCTCCGGCTGAAATCCCGATCGGCATTGTCACTGCATTTGTCGGTGCTCCATTCTTCCTTTGGATTTTGCTGCGTCGCCGTGGTTTGCTGGACTTATAATCATGATAGAAACAAAAAATCTGGCCGTTCAGCTTAGCGGCAAAACCATTCTGAAAAATGTCAATATCTCAGCTAAACCCGGTGAGGTGACAGCCATTGTCGGGCCGAACGGATCCGGCAAGACTACGCTGATCCGTGCGCTTTCCGGCGATCTGCCTTATACGGGGCAGGCGCTGCTTGATGGTGCATTGTTCGAAACCTATAAGCCCTGGCAAATGGCTGAACGCCGTGCCGTGCTTCCACAGAACAGCGCTTTGTCCTTTCCGTTTACGGTGCGTGAGATTGTTAATCTCGGCCTGACAGGCGGTCGTTCCGGCCTGACGGCAGCGGAAGAAATCCGTTTGCCGGATCAGGCATTGGAGCTGGTCGATCTGAGCGGTTTCGGTGGTCGTTATTATCAGGAGCTTTCCGGCGGAGAACAGCAGCGCACGCAACTCGCGCGCGTGCTGTGCCAGGTATGGAAACCGGTGCTCGATGGTCAGCCACGCTTCCTGCTGCTGGATGAACCGGTCTCCAGTCTTGATATCCGCCATCAGATTGTGGTGATGGATATTGCCCGTAATTTTGCGGCCAAAGGCGGCGGCGTCATTACGATTCTGCACGATCTTAATCTGACAGCCCTTTATGCAGATCATGTTGTAATGGTGCATAATGGTGAAATAGATGCCAGCGGCTCTGTTGCAACCACACTGACCAATGACCGTTTGCTGCGGGTCTATGAATGTCCGCTGCAGGTTGGTGTCGCACCGCCTGCCGGTCAGCCTTTTGTGCTGCCGCATTCGGTATTCGGTTAAAATAAAAAAGCCCTGAAACTGATGTTTCAGGGCTTTTTAAATTCATTGATAAACGGGGTTAGAGCGGTTTAGGTCCAGATTGAATCATAGTGCTCGCTCTGGATTCTTTATTTGGTCGCATTATCACGGGCGTCAAGTTGATCCAACTTGACTGTGAAATGCTCTAGTGTGCTGCAGCGACTGCGCGGACTTCCAGCTCATCAATACCCAGCAGCTTGCGTACATTCGGCCGTGCATCAATCAGATCCTGAATGCTGTATTTGCCAAGCACTGTGAAGAAAGCATTCAGTGCTTCGCGCAAAGCAGAATTCAGCGCACAGCTGTCAATCAGCGGGCACTCACTGTCACTGTCGAAGCATTCCGCCATCGCAAAATTATCTTCAGTCACACGCACCACATCAAACAGCGAAATTTCCGCAGCAGGGCGGGCGAGTTTCACGCCGCCATTGCGTCCGCGTACTGTTGTGACAATGTTGTTTTCAACGAGCGGCTGCAAAATCTTGAACAAAAACAATTCCGAGACCGTATAGGCCTTGGCGATTTCAGCAATACGGCTGAGACTGCCTTCATTTGCTGCACAATACATCAGCATCCGAATAGCATAATTGGTCTGTCTGGTAAGACGCATTTCAGGTCCTTTCCCGCAGCGCATCAGGGCACTGCTAAAAACATGAGCGCAGTTTAGAACTATTCTGAATAAATATGAAGTCCTGTTTTGAAATTAAAGTCACTAAAATTAATCATGTTTTAGTGATTTTGCACAGCCCTTGTTTTAAAGTCACATTCCGGTGACCGTTTACAGGCCGTGATTATGTATTCAGCCGGAGCGAAATTGCTGATTCCGCAAGAGATTTGCAATATCTGTCAGAGGCTTACTGACACACATCCACCCATTTTGCATTGGTCAGTTCGGCCAGACGATGCGGATTAATTCGCACAGCACTGTTAACAGCACCGGCCGCAGGCAAAACCTCTTCAAAGGCTTTTAGCGAAACGTCACAATAGATTTTCAGATGTTCTGCAACACCGAAAGGGCAGACCCCGCCGACAGGATGACCTGTGGCCTCCAAAACAGAATCAAAATCCAGCATGCGCGGTTTGTTTTGGAACTGATCTTTGAACTTGCGGTTATCGAGACGTGCATCACCGCGGGCAACAAGCAGAATAATATCTTCACCAAGTTTGAGTGAAAGTGTTTTGGCGATTTGTGCCGGCTCCACATTATGAGCTGCAGCAGCTTCAGCAACAGTTGCAGTGCTGGTTTCCAGCTCAATAACCTGCACATCCGGTGCTTTTTCAGCAAAAAAGGCTTTCACAGTTTCAAGGCTCATGAGATTTCCTGTGCACTTTTGTCAGAACAGTCATATCAAAGGGGAATGGTTCTGAATTTCGGAATTGCCCGCATGATGGTACAGAACATCATGCGGTCTCAACAATTATTTGCAAACAAGCACAATAATTTAAGCGGAGGCGATTGACGAAACGACAAGAGTGCCTGTATGTAGCCTTCATTCGCCATCACAGTGCGTTTCAGGCTGATTTGCCTGAGGAGGGGTGGCCGAGTGGTTTAAGGCACCGGTCTTGAAAACCGGCGTGCGGGAGACCGTACCGTGGGTTCGAATCCCACCCCCTCCGCCATGTTTTATTTCCCCATGTTTGTTGCTGTTTTTATCTGTAGCTGAGCCTTTGTATTTAAAGGTTTCATACGTTTCTTCTTTGCAATTATTGCCGGCTGTACCTCCAAAATTCTGTAAGGCGTTAAGAGTTATGGCAAGTGGCTGCCAAGCAGAGAGCAACCACTGCCAGTGCATATCGCAATGACTCTGCCGGTTTTGCTCCGGCAGGGTATTTTTCTAACCCGACACCGTAATCTTGCCTTTCATATTGGGATGAAAGCGGCAGTAGTAATCGACCGTATCGTCAGCGGTAACGATGTGAGTTGCTACTTTGCCGGGCGGGATCATCACCTCCCAACCACCTTTAATAGTGGCAGTGTGGGCAAAAGGATCCTTATTTGTCCATTCAATGGTCTCACCGGCTTTTACCGTGATTATATCTGGCACGAAGGCCAGCTTTTCAATGACCACGTGGACAGTGCCGTTATGGGCGTGAGCCAATTGTGTTGCGGCGAGTGTCGCAGCACCGGCAGCGAGTAACTGCCGTCGGTTGAGAAGAAACTGGGTCATTTTAGGCTGGCCGCAACATGTTCGGCATGCTGTTCATGGCCTTGAAACAGCTTCAAACCGGTTTCCAGCAGGCCTTTCAGCTCCGTATTCTGAGCAGAAGGGATCAGCAGCGTTTCCAGTGCGCCATTCACCTGCTTGTGATAGGCGACTTCATTATCGATATAAGCCTTGTCGAAGTCAGCTCCCTGAAGCTTTTCTAGTTTGGCGCGCTCTTCTTCACCCGCTTTGGCCAGTGACTGGCTGGTGGCATTATCTTCCGGCGTTACATTGAGTTTTTTGACGAGCGCCAGAGCCATTTCATTGACGGCCGCATGGTCTTTCTGCATCGATTCCGCGAAGGCTTTAACCTCGGGATTCGCCGTTTTTGACAGTGCAAGCTTGGCCGCTTCAATATCGATGGCACCGGCACTATAGGCGATATGAGCGATCTGAGGGTCAGTTGGTTTGTCAGCAGCCATCCCCAGCGAGTTGGTGAATGCAAGGGCGGCAGTGCCGAGTACAGCGATCAGAGTTTTCATCGGACTCTCCTTGGCGCCGTTTTGCTCAGCGCCTGTTTCGGTTAACACTACATTTGATGTCAGCCTGCCGGAGAGGTTCCCGTTATTTTTCGAGACCTAGTTTTGTAATCACGGCTTCAGTCAGCCGGGCGCAGCGCATACCGGCGAATGGGAAGGCGTTGATCAATATCGGCCCGATCTGTTCTTCAAGTCGTGTGCGGATGAGTTTTCTGGCACGGTGCAGGCGGGTCTTGACCGTGGCGACCGGAATATTAAGCGCAGCGGCAGTTTCCTCAGCACTCAGCCCCTCAATCACACGGGCAACGAAGACAAGGCGGAAGCTTTCAGGAAGCGCATCAGTGGCTTCCTCGACGAGAGTGAGAAGCTGGCGCTGCGCCATAATACGCTCCGGATCGGCAGTGGTGGAATGGGAAAGCGGAAAGGGAATAATCTCTGCATCCATGTGTCCCGCTGTCGGAGCTGGCACAGTGACAGCTGTGCGCTTCAGGCGCTTTTGTGCCCGAAGTCGCATCAGTGCCGCGTTGAGCGCAATACGCGACAACCATGTCGAGAGCGAAGCACTGCCTTCAAATGTATCAAGATGGGTAAAGGCGTTCAAATAGGCTTCCTGCAACACATCTTCGGCATCCGCATTATTGCGCAACACCGCGCGGACGAGCCGGTAGAGGCGTTGGTTATGCGTCTTGATGATCTGACGGACGGCTTCCGTTTCTCCGGCGGCAGCGCGGGAGACGAGAGCCGCTTCTTGTGGTTCGGCGGCGGGCAGCAAAACGGACATGAATTTTCTCCTCTCAGAGACTATTGGATGCCGGTTGTTCCATAAGGTTCCGCAGTTTTTACAAATTTAAACGTCATTCAGCTTGTCAGAAGCTGAGTATAGCCTCAAAACCGTTTTTCTGCCCGCTTGGCGGGGAGGAAAATTGCAGGCGGGCGTGCATCTGACCGGCAATTTCAGTGGCAATGGGAATACCAAGTCCTGAACCCGGTGCTGCAGTTGTGCCGCGGCCAAATCTTTTCTGAACACGCAGCAACTCTTCAGCGGTAAGGTTCTTGCCACTATTTATGATGCGGATCGTACCGTTTCTTTCGGCCTGAATGATAACCGGTTCATTCTGCGCACCATGAAGCAATGCATTTTCAAGCAGGTTTCTTATGACAATAGCAAAGGCATCTTCATTGACCGGCTTCATCAGACTGGCCTCAGAGTGGCGTTGATAAATAATCCGGTCATTGGAAGCCATTTTACGCTGAAATTCCTCCACCAGAAGATCAAGGACACTCAGGAGATTCACCGGCTTATCCGCAAGCGCTATATTGGCTTCTGCGCGTGCCAGCTGCATCAGTTTTTCAACCAGTCGTTTCAGTTTTTGCAGCGATGCTTCGATCTGTTCGACCCGCGCTTTGCCTGATGCGCTTTTCACTTCTGTCATCAGCAATTGCGTATGTGCCAATGCTCCGGCAATCGGCGTGCGCAATTCATGGGCGCTGTTTGCGGTGAATGCCCGCTCTGCTTCAAGAGCGGATTGCACGCGTCCCATCAAAATATTGACCGAATGCACGATCGGCTGAAGCTCGATCGTCAGTCCTTCAGCTTTTATCGGTGTCAGATCTCCGCTGTCTTTCTCGGATATTGCCTGCCGCAAATCGCCGATAGGATTAACCGAGCGCCGCGCAACAAGGCGGATAATATAGAGGCTGAGCGGCACAAGCACGAGGATCGGCAGTAACAGGGCAAGCGCACCTTCATTGATGGCTTCGCGCCTGTTTTTCATCTGATCCGCGACCTGAACAAAGATCGTATTATCGGCTGCGGCAACAGTATAGTAACGCGCAGTATCATCCTCCCAGAAACCCTCAGCCAATGGCGCAGGGAAGGCACCGTCGATAATATCCGAGGAGTGAACAAGGATTTTGCCGCTGGCGTCTCTGGCCTGATAGGTCAGATATTGGCGGGATGAGGATTGAGCGCCGTTGTCCAGCGACAGAACTGCACCGGATTGGTCACGATGCATAATGTCGTCGACGATGAGCGGCGTCAGCCGTTCGGTGGTTTCCTGCAAGGCACTGTCAAAAATTTCAGCAAATTCGTCCCGCATCACCAATATGCCGCCGACAGCGGCGACGACCCAAAATGTCACCACAGCCGTGGTTACTGAAAACATGAGACGTCCGATCAGGCTGGGAGACTTCATGTTCTGTCCTCAACTTTGTAACCCACACCACGCACCGTACTTATCCGGTCATGACCGAGCTTTTTACGCAGGCGGCTGATATAGACCTCGACCGTATTGCTTTCAATTTCCGAGCCAAATGCATAAAGTGCTTCTTCGATTTGTGCTTTGGAAACAATAGCACCGGAGCGGTGGAGCAGACATTCCAGCACGGCCCATTCGCGTCCCGAGAGGATAATTTCACCCTGCGGGGACAGGATATTGCGCTCGGAGATTTTGATTTCGAGATCACCGACATGCAGAACCGATGCGCTGTTGCCGCCATATCTGCGTGACACGGCCAGCATACGTGCGGTCAGCTCATCGAGATTAAATGGTTTGACCAGATAATCATCCGCGCCTGCATTCAGCCCTTCAATGCGGTCTGATATCTGGTCATGTGCCGTTAATATAATAACCGGCACCGGATTATTGGCGCTCCGCAAATCTTTGAGAATAGTGAGGCCGCTGCCGTCAGGGAGACGCAGATCAAGCAGGATCAAGCCATAAGCAACGCTTGTCGCAGCCAGTGCCGCATCTTCAGCCGTCTGCATCCAGTCAACAGCATGACCGCTTGCCAGAACATGATCGCGCACGGCCTGACCAAGTGTATCATCATCTTCAACAAGAAGAACTCTCAAGCAGTAATCTCCGGCGGATAGTCTGAAAACAGGCAGGGTGATGGATTATCCGCAGACAATCCGTCACCCTGTAACCGGTTTCAAGTATATAATGTGATTTCTATCTGCGAACAGCCACAGAATTAGCAACCTGCGGATTTGTCTGCCCGTTCACGCGGCAAGAAGAGAGCGTATCCAGAGCCGGAGAATAAACCTGTGTTTTCACCTGCATCAGACCGAGAACTGTATGAAACAGCTTGTCATGAGATTGCGGCTCGGTTGCTTCTTTCGCGAGACAATCCTGCCTGATTGTGGCTTTGGCATCTTTTCCGAGCCACAGCACATAAGGCACGTGAGTCTGCTGTGAGGGTGCTACAAAATAGGGGGCACCATGGAGATAGAGGCCAAATTCACCAACGGATTCACCATGGTCTGACATGTAAATCAGCGAAGTATCGAGCTTGTCCTGCTTGTCGCGCAGCCGGTCGATAACCGATGAAATAATATGATCCGTATAGGCGATACTGTTATCATAGGCATTGAGAATTTCTTCGCGGCTGCATTTTGAAAACTCTGCACTCTGACAATCCGGTGTGAAACGGCGATATTCATCAGGATAACGCAGATAATAAGCCGGACCGTGGCTGCCAAGCTGGTGCAAAACCAAAACGGTGTCCTGTTTTACACCGGACATCCATGTATCGAGCTTGTCCAGAAAGATCCCGTCCAGACATTCGCCGTTTTTACAATATTTCGGATTGTCTGATGTCGACAGCGCTTCACTTGTCACACGATCAGCAACAGATTTGTGACCTGTATTATTATCCCACCACTCCACATGCACACCGGCATGTTTCAGCACATCGAGCAGGTTTTCCGTCTCCAGACCCTTCTCATGGGTGTACTCATCGCGTGTGTAGACCGAGAACATGCATGGCAGGGATACGGCTGTGATGGTGCCGCAACTGCTGGTGTCGGAAAAATAGGTGATATCCTGACGGGCAAGTTCAGGATTGGTGTTTTTCTTATAACCTCCGAGGGAGAAGCTTTCGGCACGGGCAGTTTCACCTGCAATAACAATCGTCAGGCGTGGTTTTCTGTTGCCGGAAACAGCATTTGCAACCTTGGCATCCGTACCGAGCGGCTGCACGATAATATTCTGATTTTTACCGGAGCGGATGCCCAGCTTGACAGCATTGCCAATCGGCATCACCGGATTGAGTGTTGCAATCCATTCCTTATGTTCGCGCCCCAGCGAGGTAAAGGTGCTGGTATTCAGCATAAAGAGCGCCGCAGCAACAAACAGCGCCGGAAAGATGAAAGCAGAATTCTGCTTCACTTTTTGCAGGAAGGAACGGTGCTCGATTTTTACCCATAAAATCAGCAGGGAAGGCAGAATGCCGAACAGAACGATATGGCGTATGAAACCGAAGCTGATGAGATGTCCTGCTTCGGCATTGGTTGTGTCGATGGCACTTTGCAGCATTTCCACATCAATGATGGTTCCGAACTGATCGATGAACCATGATGCAGTGGCCGAAACCATAATGAGAAAAATAAACAACGGCTTGGTGAGATATTTCACGGAAACAGTGATGCAAAGCGCTGCTAACAGGCAGAATATGCCTGCAACAAGCGCCAGAAGCGCGCCGGTTGGCAACAGCTCCTCTGAGCGGTGCCAGAATGTTGCATTGTTTACCGCGGTAAGGTAGCCGGCTGTGATGATGCTTAAGGTTACGCTCTCGATATGCGGGCGGCGTAACTCTGCCGGAATATTCAATGCCATGACTCGTCGTCCTTGAAGTTCTGTACTTTGGACAAACGAGTGAATGGTTTTCCTGACAGGAACCTGAACGCCGGTTTTACTATCGATTATAGTGATTTCAGGAGATCTCTCAATTCAGCAAAGATTCTGCCATTATGGTGTTCTGTAGCGCAGCGCCTCGACCAGTAATTTAAAGGCCGGTGTTGCGCGGCGGCTCGGATAATAGAGGTGATAGGGCGGCAAATGCGGTATCCAGTCTTCCAGAACACTTATCAAACGCCCGTCTGCAATATGTGGCTCAACCTGATCCAGTGGTAAAAACCCAAGCCCGAGACCATTCAGGCAGCTCAGTAAAATCGGTTCCAGCAAATTAAAGGTCAGTTGCCCCTGAACATGTGCGCGGATGGTTCGGCCATTTTTTGCCAGAGGCCATGTATAATCACTATCAGATGTCGGCAGCCGTAAATTAATGCAGAGATGATCGGTTAAATGTTGCGGCTCAAGCGGGAGCGGACGATTGCTGAAATAATCCGGTGAACCGACAATCGCCATAGGAATGGTGGGCGAAATTTGCACTGCGATCATATCTTTGGCGACCTGACTGCCTAACCGTATTCCGGCGTCGTAGCGGCTTGAAACAATATCTGCCAAGCCATAGTCGAGGACAACCTCCACATGAATATCGGGATTATCTGTCAGGATTTTAGGTAAAGCAGGGCAAAGAATGGTTTTGGCGGCATGTTCAACCGAAGTAATACGGATATTGCCTGCCAGTTTGCCACGCATTTCCCCCAGAGCCGCTATTCTGGAATCCAGCTCATCGAGGGTAGGCACAAGCGTTTCCATCAGTTTTTCACCGGCGTCGGTCGGCGCAACACTACGGGTTGTGCGTGTGAGCAATCGCAATCCCAAACGCCTCTCAAGCCTCTGAATAATCTGGCTGAGTGCTGACTGGGATATGCCGAGTTTTGCCGCTGCACGGGTAAAGTTTCGTTCCTCTGCAACCACAACAAAGGCTGTCAGATCAGCCATTTCTTCCCGCTTCATTTATTACTCCTGCTAATGAGTTCAATTATGCATCGAGCATAGTTTAATAACAAAGGGAATGGTAAATTCGATTTCATTTAAACAGGAGATCGTCATGAGTGGAATTTCGAAAGAAAGAATGCAGAAAGCCCGTGAACAGGAAAAAGCTATTTCCAAAGACGATTATGCTAAAGTGAAAGCGCTGGCAGGCATGGTAAAGATGCCGCGGAGCTTCTTATTCAAAACACCTGATGAATATGGAATGGAGGGCTGGAGCGACATCTCTATCCCTTCAGATGACGGCACGCCGCTGGAAGCCTGGTATATTCCGGCCAAAGGCGGTGAGAGTGACAAGCTGGTGATTTTTAACCATGCGCTGCCGATGTGCCGCGCAGGCTATCCCGGACATATGGGAGAGCCGTGGAGTAATTTTGTTGAACCTGTCGAGATCGATTTTGTAATCCAATACAAGCATTTGACCGATGCCGGTTATAATGTGCTGACTTATGATTTCCGCAATCACGGCACCAGCGGCGCTGCCAATAATGGTGTTTGCGGTATTGGCCAGTGGGAATGGCGTGATTGCGTTGGTGTAAAGAAATTTGTCGATGCACATCCGCGTATGAGCAAGATGAAAGTTGCTCTGTTCAGCCAGTGTCTGGGCGGTATTTCGCAATATGCCGCGATCACAAAACGTCCGGATCTGTTCGAGAATGTCTTGTGTATGTGCAGCCCTTTAGTGCCGAATATGTCTTCTGTATTCGAGCGATTTTCGGAAATGCAGGGCATTTCTCAATATCAGGAGCTGATTGATCTGGAAGTCATGAAGCTGGGCGGTTTCCCCGCAGCTGATATGTCGGGTGCCTTATGGGCACCGAATATAAAACTTCCGGTTCTGATGTGGCAGGTGCTGAAAGATGCCATCATCAATAATCCTGATGATGCATTGCACACATTTGACAGGCTGGGGAGTACAGACAAAGAGCTGTACTGGATTGAAGGCACCACCAAACGCTTTGAAGACGGTTACAACTGGTTTGGCCGTCAGCCGGAGAAAGCACTGGCTTTTCTTGATCGCTATATGAAAGCCTGATTTTCGCAAAAAACTAAATACGCGCCGGTGCTTTTGCTCCGGCGCGAGCATATTCAATACATGCCTGCGTTTATTCTGATTTTGTTTTCAGGAATATTTTTGGAACCCAGAAGCCGGGCTTCGGGTCAACGATTGCGCTCAGCGCACGGGCATAGTCAAGAACAAGGCCCGGCGTCCATGCCATGGTTTCTGCGCGCTTGCGCATCATGCTTGCAGCCCAGAGTTCCGGATAGACAATCGCACGAAATGCCGAGAAGATCGGCCAGCGTTTATTCCGGTAAACACCTTCCAATGCGGCATCCAGAGCATCAGCCACTGCGCTGGAGCAATTGCGGTTTGTCAGATTATAGGTGTTGTCGGCCTTGTAGGTTTTCCAGAAAGCGCGCAGCTTATCTTCATCAATATTATTGATAATCACCTGCACTGTAGACTCGCACCAGTCTGCAGCTTCCGATTTATAATCAGCTAAAAATCTGCCTTCGATATTATTATCGGCGGTGGCGCGCAAAGTGCGGCTGAATTCATCAGGAGAGCGGTCAATTTCTACCGCCGGATAGTGACTGATATAGACATCCGGTACCAGTTCCAGAGCCGCATGACCGGTGGAGATGACGCCATTTGCATCAATGGCAGCGATATAGCGGCTGATAGCGCGCTGACGCAGCGGTGTCATGGCCGTGCCGGTTGGCGTCCAGACATGAACGATTAATTCGCCGCGTGTCGGGTTTCCTCCATCCGTATCTTGTTGAAGTGTCATTGCTGATAGCAGGCTGCTGCGGCCGAAAAGACGAGAAAGCGGTGCACCGGCTTCAAGACTATGGATACGAAGCGCAATATGGATAATACCGAAGCTGGTGAGCATAATAACGGCGCCGACATTGGCACCCACTGTGCCTTCATACCAGGTCGGCCATGGCTGCAATGTTGCAACAGCCAGTATGAGCTCCAGAACGCCACCGGCAATACCGGCCTTCTAGCGCGGATAACGCACAACCCATGCGCTGGCGATACGCATGCTGCCGTCGACCAGAAAACATAAACCGAAAACCATGGCCAGAAAGAAATTGCTGGCTGCGCTGGATGTGTAAATGAGAATACCAACAACGAATAATGCAATCCCTTGCACTATGCGCATCTGTCTGGCTGTGCCTTCGCTTCCTGCCGCAGCAAGCAGGCTGAGAGCGGCTTCCGGTACCAGAAAATAAGCGAAAAGATACGGGCGGAGCAGGGTATCTCCGTCCAGTGCATCAATCAGAATAGCAAGACCGACAATAAGCCAGAGAACGCCGATGACGAATAGTGTTTTCCAATGTCTCTGGATGATTTCACGACCCAGAAAAAGAAACAGAATACGTATCATGCAATGATCTCAATTGTTTTCTTGTAATTGCCACAGCGACGCTTTTATTTATTTAAGCGCGAAGAATTTACTATTACATTTAAAATTGTACAGACAGCTAAATAAATATCGCAAAAAGAATAAAAAATCTGCAGATCATAATATTGTCCAGACAGGTTCCCAATTATGCCTTATTCCGCCGCAAAGCATAAGCATCGTTTATTCTTCGGGGAAAATAATGGTTCGTTCTTTGCACAGTTTCGGAAAAACTCTTCTGGCTGGTCTTGCTGTCACTGCATTTGCCTCGCCGGTTTTTGCAGCCAATAATGACAAGAGCCAGCGTATTGAGGTTGCTTTCGTGTTGGATACAACGGGTTCGATGGCCGGCCTTATTGACGGAGCAAAAAAGAAGATCTGGTCTATTGCCAATACAATCATCGATGTGAATCCTGATGCCGATATCCGTATGGCACTGGTGGCCTATCGTGATCAGGGCGATGAATATGTCGTTAAATCCTACGATATGAGCGCGGATGTGCAGGGATTGTATGGCAAGCTGATTAAACTTGAAGCAGACGGCGGCGGCGACACACCGGAATCGGTGAATGAAGCGCTGGATGAATCTGTCCGCAAGCTGCAATGGACTAAAAATGATAATACCAGACGGATCATCTTCCTTGTCGGGGATGCGCCGCCACATATGGATTATCCGAACACATGGCAATATCCGCAAATTCTGAAACGTGCGAAAGAAGATAAAATCACCGTCAATACAATTCAGGCCGGTGATGATCCTGATACGACCAAAGTCTGGCGGGAAATTGCCCAGCTCGGGCATGGGCGTTATATAGCCATTCCGCAGGATGGCGGTAATATCACTGTTATGGAAACGCCGTTTGACAACGAAATTATCGTTGTTCAGCAAAATCTCGATAAGACTGTGATTGCCTATGGCAGTACGAAAGTTCAGGCTGAACTCTCCAGCAAAATGGATGCAAAAGCTGCGGCTCCTGCGGCTGTAAAGGTTGATAATTCACGCTATTACTCCAAAAAAGGCGGCGCTAAAGAGGTTATAACCGGCGGCGGCGATCTTGTTGCGGATGTGCAAAACGGCAAGCAAAAGCTGGATGCCGTGAAGGATGAGGAATTGCCGGAAAATATGCGTGGCAAATCCGGTCAGGAAAAACAGGCAATTCTTGATCGCAATGCACAGGAACGCACGAAACTTGAAGGGGAAATGGCAGGCCTCATCAGCAAGCGTGATGATTATATAGCAAAGAAAACAGCTGAGCTGAGCAAAGACAGCGGCGGAGATTCATTCGATACTGTTGTTAAGGAAACTCTGGTTGAGCAGCTAAAATAATCCGGCCACTCTAATTCAGGCGCTCTGTTCATGGCGGGCAGGGTGCCTGATAGTGTAAGGTACTTTATAAATATATAAGCGGTGAAAGCCCCAGAAGCAGACCAAAAACGGCAACACTGCTTCGCCAGTAGAACACGCCCCACAGACCGGAAATCAAAGCGATTGGTGCCGTAAAAATGCAATATATGATGGCATAGCCGTCATTTCCCGCGCCCCAAAAGATCAGATAATAGAATATCAAGGCTGTCAGTGCGCCGAAAATCACAGATATGATTGCGGACAGGCACCAGTTCTGTTTGCGGGAAGTTGTTTGCTGGTTCATATGTCGTAAGTAATCCGCTCAATATTCCCGTTACCGGATAATCCGAACAGAACATCCTGAGGGGCTTCAAGTTTCAATGCTTCACTTCTCGGGATATTGCCATAAATACTGCGAATTATCCGGCCGGTCACACCATGCGAAACAATGATTTTGATTTGAGCCTTATGTTCTTCAATGGTGGTAAGCACGTCTTGAACGCGGGCGGACATATCTTCAAAATTTTCGCCGTCAGGAGAGTGAAAGAACCATTCATGGCGTTCCAATCCATCGCGGGCGTTCGGCCATTCCTGCTCTATCTCGTAATCCGTAAGGCCTTCCCATGACCCCATACCAATTTCCATCAGGCGCGGATCGAGTATGATGTCATCATGTTTGCCCAGTTTTTCGGCAATTATTTTTGCAGTGCTGTGTGCACGGCCTAACGGACTGGAAAAGAGAATAATATCATCGGAGGTGATAGTTTTGCGAAGAGTCGCACCTGCGGCAGCAGCCTGACGTAATCCGAGTGCAGTTAGCGGAGAGTCGACTTGTCCCTGCCAGCGTGCGGCAGCGTTAAAGATCGTTTGACCATGGCGAACTAAATAAATCACGCTGCATTGCTCCTGCATCCAAGGCTGTTTTGTTTTCGCAGTGATGAGAATACTCAAAAATAATCCCTCAAACCATCTCTGGCTTGAGGGATTATTTGTAAGAGCATAATTCCTTAAACTTGGATCAGTTTAAGGTAAAATTATGCTCTCATTTTAAAGTGTTAGAGCGGCCTTTGTGTGCCAAGTCTGGCACACGGCGCTCTAGTCGATTATATCACCGGTGACAGGGCCTTCCCAGTTCGGTTTCCAGCCAAGGGCAGGAGCCACATATTTGGCAAAAGATTCCAACATATGCAGGTTATAATCCGGCCCGAGCTGGTTCGGAATTGTCAGCATAAGAGTGTCTGCCAACGCAATGGCGCGATCATTCTTCAGCTCCTCAATCAACCTGTCCGGTTCGGCAGCATAGGTACGGCCGAATGTTGAGCGGAAACCGTCAATCATACCTACCCCGTCATATCTTTCAGATGCATTGCCAAAATAAGCGGCATCCTGTTCGTTCACGATCGGAAAGATGCTGCGACTGACTGAAACGCGCGGAGCGCCGGTATGGCCAGCTTCACGATAAGCTTCACGGAAACGAACAATCTGTTCGGCCTGAAGCTCGTCAAAAGGCATTCCTGCATCTTCTGTCAACAAGGTGGACGACATCATGTTCAGACCTTGTTGTCCTGTCCATTCAGCACTTTCACGGGTAGCAGAACCCCACCAGATGTGATCGCGCAATGTGGAGGAACGCGGTTCAATCGGCATCATCTGACCGCCGGTCATACTGCGTTCGCCCGGTGCCAGTCGTTCACCGTCAATTGAGCGCATAAACAAATCGAATTTGGTGCGTGCAATATCAGCGCCGCGCGGATCGGTTGAGCCGGTATAGCCAAAGGTTTCGTAACCGCGCACCACTGTTTCCGGTGAGCCGCGACTGATCCCCAGTGCAATACGTCCGTCAGCAAGAATATCGAGAGCCGCAGCTTCTTCAGCCAGATATAGCGGGTTCTCATAGCGCATATCGATAACACCGGTACCGACTTCGATATGTTTTGTTTTTGCTGCAATCGTTGCCAGCAATGGCATTGGCGATGCCTGCTGACGCGCAAAGTGATGCACGCGGAAATAAGCGCCGTTTACACCAAGTTCGTCTGCGCCAACGCCGATATCGACGGCCTGTTTCAGCATGTCGCTGGCTGTCCGCGCCTGCGAACCCTGTGCATTCACATAATGACCAAAACTTAAAAAACCAAAGGCTCTCATAGAGATACTCCTGCCGCTCAAGCGGTTTCAATAGCAATTGGTCTTGATATAGTATGCGGAAGGAGACAGACAAAGCTCACAAATAGGACACTGTGTTCATCATGTGACCTATAGTGAGACGTGTTTAACAGAATACGTCCAACGTAATTCAAAGCAGCTCAAAACAAGGAGCGTGACATATGCTAACTATTTAATTTTTATAGATTTTTAATAAAGGTGGTGCGGACGGCGGGACTTGAACCCGCAAGCTCTAAGAGCGGCAGATTTTAAGTCTGCTGAGTTTACCGATTTCTCCACGTCCGCAGTGCAAGATGTTTTATGCACCTGAAACCTGCCTTTTGATCCGTGATTTGCTTGCGGAAGTCAAGGCGCAGATTGTGTACTGAGTGAAAAATCTGCCGGAATATCACTCGGCATAAATATATTTTGCAAAAATCAATGTTGATTGAAATCAGTAATTTAGTCTTGTGTAACTCATGTCACATAAGAGAGGCAGCGGCCGGTATAGTCCGGCCGCAGCAAGATACTCTTAAACTGAACGCGTAATGCCGCCGTCAACGCGGATATTCTGGCCGGTAATGTACCCCGCGCCATCAGACGCCAGAAATGCGATGGTTTCAGCAATTTCCTGCTCAGTGCCGTAACGCTGCATTGGTATGCGGTCTTTGAACTCCTGTTTCTCCGGCAGACTGTCGATAAAGCCCGGCAGTATATTGTTCATACGGATATTCTCGACAGCATATTTGTCGGCAAACAGTTTGGTGTAGGAGGCGAGTCCGGCACGAAACACACTGGAGACCGGAAAAGCCGGATCTGGCTCAAAAGCTGCAAAAGTCGAGATATTGATGATTGAACCGCTTTTCTGTGCCTGCATAATTGGTGTGACGAGGCGTACAGAGCGCACCACATTCATGAAATAAACATCCATGCCGCGATGCCAGTCTTCATCTGAAAAATCCAGCAGACCGCCACGCGGCCCATGACCGGCACTGTTCACTAAGACGTCGATACGTCCCCATTTCTGATGCGCGCTATCTACGAGCTTTTGCAGATCATCATTGGACTGGTTGCTGCCGGTGACACCAATACCGTCATAGGTCTTTGCCAGCGCTTCACCTTTGCCTGATGAGGATAAAACTGCAATCTTATAGCCGTTGTCCGCCAGTTTGCGTGCGGCGGCGGCGCCCATGCCTGATCCGCCAGCCGTAATAATCGCTACTTTTCCGTCCATATTCTATCGCTCCCGATTTGAATTTTTCTGAAGCTGCCATGAAAATGCTTTTGCTGTAAAGTATTATATAGTCAGTGTTATAATAATTATTGCGCCGTTTGAATGATGCGGCTTAGCTGTGTAATCCGATGAGATAATTGCTTAAACAATCAAAACAAACTGGTAATTTCCGGCTAAACTTGGCAAAACTGATTTTTGCCTGCGCCGGATATATTTATGACCGGTCATGCCATGGAGGCTATCTTGTCATCATCAGATCTTAAAAAGTCAAAAACTGAAATCAAATCATGGGCGGCATCTGCGCCTGTTCTGGTTGATGTTGCCATGGGGCGCAAGCCAGCTGATATGGTGGTGCGTAATGGTCGTCTGGTCAGCGTTTATTCGGGCGAAATTGTTGCTGGCATTGATATCGCTATTGTTGAAGGGCGTTTTGCCTATGTTGGTCATGATGCAACCCATTGCATCGGTGCGACAACCAAGGTTGTGGATGCCGAAGGCCGCTATCTGGTGCCGGGTCTGTGCGATGCGCATATGCATGTCGAAAGCGGCATGGTGACAGTCACAGAGTTTACCCGTGCGGTTGTTCCGCATGGCACAACCTCTATGTTTATTGATCCACATGAAATCGCCAATGTGCTGGGGCTTGAGGGCGTGCGGCTGATGCATGACGAGGCTATGGCCATGCCGGTCAATGTCTATGTGCAGATGCCGAGCTGCGTGCCTTCTGCACCGGGGCTGGAAAATGGCGGCGCGGAAATCGGTGCAGCAGAAGTGCTGGAAGCCATGAGCTGGCCGAATATTATCGGCCTTGGTGAAGTGATGAATTTCCCCGGTGTTGCCAATAATGACCCGACCATGCGCGGCGTGATTGATGCCACAATGAATGCCGGTAAGACGGTTGGCGGGCATTATGCTTCGCCTGATCTTGGTCGCGCTTTCCACGGCTATGTTGCCGGTGGCCCCGAAGACGACCATGAAGGCACACGCGTTGAGGATGCCATTGCTCGTGTGCGTCAGGGTATGCGCGCAATGCTGCGCCTCGGTTCTGCATGGTTCGATGTGGCAACACAGGTCAAAGCCATTACCGAGCAGGGGCTGGATTCCCGTAATTTTATCCTCTGCACTGACGACAGCCATTCCGGCACTCTGGTGCATGATGGTCATATGGATCGTGTTGTGCGCCATGCAATTGCGCAAGGGCTAAAACCTGTCACCGCGATCCAGATGGCGACGATTAATACAGCCCAGCATTTTCGCTTAGAGCGTGAAATCGGCTCTATTACACCGGGTCGCCGTGCGGATTTCCTGATCGTGTCTGATCTCTCTGCACTGACAATTGAGCGTGTTTACGGACGCGGTGTGTTGCTGGCTGAGCAGGGTAAACTGGTTGCGGAAATTGCACCTTATAAATATCCGGAAAAAGCGAAGAATACGGTAAAGCTTGGTCGTAAGTTTTCGGCACAAGATTTTGATATTAAAGCACCAAAACCAACGAAGAATGTAACGGCGCGCGTTATCGGTGTTATAGAAAATCAGGCGCCGACACGTGCTTTGGAGGCCGAACTTTCCGTGAGCGACGGCATTGTGCAGATGGATCGCCGTAATGATGTTTGCCAGATTGCTCTGGTGGAACGTCATCGCGGTACTGGTCAGATCACCAATGCTTTCGTATCCGGTTTCGGCTATACGCTGGATTGCGCGCTAGCCTCGACCGTTGCTCATGACAGCCATCACATTATCGCTGTCGGCACCAATAAAGACGATATGGCGACAGCCGTTAATCGTCTGGGTGAAATCGGCGGCGGTGTGGTGCTTTATTCCAAGGGCCGAGAACTGGCTTGTGTGGAAATGCCGATTGCCGGTCTGATGTCTGACGAGCGTGCCGAGATCGTTGCAGCAAAAGCGGACAAGCTGGTGAAAGCTATGGCTGCGATGGGCTGCACGCTGAATAATGCCTATATGCAGCATTCGCTGCTGGCTCTTGTGGTGATACCGGAACTGCGCATTTCCGATATCGGTTTGGTGGATGTGCGTAGCTTCGAGAAAGTTGATTTGTTCCTATGAGTGATTTTATACAATCGGTAAAACAGGCTACACAGCAAATGCGCGGCCTGTTCGGCGAAACACCTTTGCTGCGCAATGATTATTTGTCGCGCAAATATGGTGCGGATATCTGGCTGAAACGCGAAGACCTGACGCCGGTACGCTCCTATAAAATCCGTGGTGCATTTAACTTTATTTCTGCCGCGATTAAAAAAGCCGATCCGAATGCGGTTTTTGTCTGCGCATCTGCGGGCAATCATGCGCAGGGTTTCGCCTATGTCTGCCGCCATTTTGGCCGCAAAGGCGTGGTCTTCATGCCGGTGACAACACCGCAGCAGAAAATCGATAAGACCCGCGCTTTCGGTGCCGAGTTTATCGAAATTCGTCTTGTCGGCGATATTTTTGATCAATGCTATGCTGCCTCGCAGGACTATGCCAAAGCTGAAGGCGGGTTAATGGTGCCGCCATTCGATCATATGGGCATCATCACCGGTCAGGCATCAGTTGCGCAGGAAATTTCCGAGCAATTGCCGGAAGGCAAAATCCCTGATCTGATGATGCTGCCGGTTGGCGGCGGCGGTCTTTCTGCCGGTGTAACGCTTTATGTAAAAGCACTGGGCTGGCCGACAGAGTTTCGCTTTGTCGAGCCGCAAGGCGCACCGAGCCTCAAACTCAGTCTTGAAGCAGGTAAACGTATCAAACTGCAGACCGTCGATAATTTTGTTGACGGTGCGGCTGTTGGTGAGCTGGGCGCAGAGAATTTCAAAATCCTCAAAACCTATCCGGCATCATCCGTTATCAATGTGCCTGAGAACCGTCTTTGCGGCACGATGACGGAAATGCTCAATGTTGAAGGTGTGGTGCTGGAGCCAGCCGGTGCCTTGGCAATTGATGCGCTGAAAGATTTCAAGAAAAGCGAACTCAAAGGCAAAACCATTGTTCTGGTGGTTTCCGGTGGCAATTTCGACTTTGAACGTCTGCCGGACGTAAAAGAACGTGCGCTGCGCTATGAAGGGCTGAAGAAATATTTCATTTTCCGCTTCCCGCAGCGTCCGGGGGCATTGCGCATGTTCCTTGATCTGCTCGGGCCGGAAGATGATATTGCACGTTTCGAATATCTGAAGAAATCGGCACGAAATTTCGGTTCTGTGCTGATCGGCATCGAAACGAAAGACGCGAAGAACTTCGCTATTCTTGATAAGAAGTTCAAGGAAGCGGGCTGGGCCTATCAGGATATTACCGATAATCAGGTTCTGGCTGATTTCATCATCTGATGAAGGTTTAAGCAGTGTCCTATGTTTATTTGCATAGGACACTGCTGTTTATTTCATTTGCTTTTTAACACGAAAGCGCCCATATGCAGGTCAGGCGCTTGGGTCTGATGCGAGATATTGCATTAGGGCTTTCCATGCTGGACTTCGTTGCGTCTTGAAACTTTGCCTCATGAAGAGGTGAAATAATCCGGTCATTCCGTGCCGGATACGGCAGCGCAAGTCGCGTGAGAACATCAATGTTCCGGCGCTTCGTCGTATAAAAATTTGTTTCCGGATTGCCAGCTGCGCATGGTGGTCTGATGATGCGTGTGTCCGGTTCTCCCGACCGGCGGCGCATATCGAAAGCTTATATTTTGACAAATCAAAATGAAACTGACCTGACCGCAGTTGCGGAAATTCAGGATACCAGCGGTTTCGCCGCTAAAACTGAAGATAATGCCGGCTTTGCCGCTTTGGGCATTACCGGTCTTTTGCTGAAAAATCTGGATGCAGCGGGCATGACCTCGCCAAAGCCAATTCAGCAGCAATCCCTGCCAGCCCAACTGAAGGGCAAAGACATTCTGGGTATCGCGCAGACCGGCTCCGGCAAGACTGCGGCCTTTTCCCTGCCGATTATCGAACAGATTCTGGCACTCGGTGATAAGCGTCTGCCAAAGACCTGTCGCGCTCTGATCCTCGCGCCAACCCGCGAACTGGCTGTGCAGATTGAAGAAACCGTTCGTGTACTCACCAAAGGCGCACATCTTTCAACCGCATTGATTTTGGGCGGTGTCTCCCGCGCCTCTCAGGTGCGCAAAATGGTGCCGGGTGTTGATATTCTGGTGGCAACGCCGGGTCGTCTGACCGATCTGGTGCGTGATAAATGTGTTGATCTGTCCGCTACCAAATGGCTGGTGCTGGACGAAGCCGATCGTATGCTGGATATGGGCTTTATCAATGATGTGAAGCGCATTGCCAAGGCAACACGTTCTGACCGTCAGACTGCTTTGTTCTCGGCAACTATGCCTAAGGAAATCGTGGCACTGGCTGAAGGCCTGCTGCGTAATCCGGTGCGTGTTGAAGTTTCGCCGGCCGGTACAACTGCGGCTGAAATTACACAAGTTGTTTATACTGTCCCGACCAAGGATA
The DNA here is from genome assembly GCF_019730395.1 of Ochrobactrum sp. SFR4. Lineage (NCBI taxonomy): Bacteria > Pseudomonadati > Pseudomonadota > Alphaproteobacteria > Hyphomicrobiales > Brucellaceae > Ochrobactrum > Ochrobactrum sp. SFR4. The sequence continues at coordinate 303,950 of NZ_JAAPBB010000003.1, forward strand.
AGAAAAAAGCGCTGTCCGGCCTTTTGACCAATCCTAAGCTGGAAACCGTTATTGTCTTTACCCGCACCAAACATGGTGCGGATGCGGTAACACGCACGCTGGAAAAAGACGGTTATTCCGTTGCAGCCATTCACGGCAACAAATCGCAGAACGCCCGTCAGCGTGCGCTGAACGGCTTTAAAGACCGTTCTGTGCGTGTGCTGATTGCTACTGATATTGCTGCGCGCGGTATTGACGTTCCGGGCATCAGCCATGTCATCAATTATGACCTGCCGGATGAGCCGGAAAGCTATGTGCACCGTATTGGCCGTACCGGTCGTAATGGTGCCTCCGGTGCAGCGATTACGCTTTATGACGGCGGTACAGAACATGCAAAGCTCAAAGCTGTTGAGCGTGTTATCCGCAATAAGCTGACATTGAAAGACCTGCCGCCGCAGTTTGGTCCTTTGCCTGAGCGCACAGAAAAACCAACCTTCGAGCACGAATGGCCAAAGCCTGATCCGCGCGCCACCGGCAAGCGCAAGACCTCGCGCCCGTATAAAAATCTGGATAAAGCACCACAGCGCACCACTGGTTTTTCCGATGTGCGTGAGCTTTATGATGATGCCGCACCTGCCAAGCCACGTGAAGCAAAACCTGCACAGGGCGAACGTGGCCGTCAGAACCGCAATCATTCCGGTCGCAGCGGACAGGGTTCCGGTTATAATTCCGGTCAGGCCAATAGCGGCAAGCCTGCGAATAAAAAGACCTTCCACCGCAATAAGAAACGTGCGGGTCAGGATTGGAACAGCTAATTTATTGTTTTGTCCTAATTTCTGAATAATACTGAAATAAAACACCGCCGGAACGCTTTCCGGCGGTGTTTTTTATTGTCGGATGCAGACTTACAGGAAAACTGTACCTTGAATAAGCTGTTCAGCAACAATAGGTTCGGCGCAGCAATGCGTATTTCTGCGCAGAATTAAAGGACAAATATAATGGTGCAGTCAGGTGTAACAAATTCTGTGATCGAGGCGATCGGCAACACGCCGCTGATCCGCCTGAGTAAAGCTTCAGAGCTCACCGGCTGCGAGATTTTCGGTAAGGCCGAATTTGCCAATCCGGGACAGTCCGTTAAGGACCGAGCAGCGCTTTACATTATCCGTGATGCAGAAAAACGTGGACTTTTGCGCAAAGGCGGCGTGATTGTGGAAGGAACTGCCGGAAATACCGGTATCGGCCTGACCATGGTGGCCAAGGCACTTGGTTACCGCACTGTCATCGTTATCCCTGAAACACAAAGTCAGGAAAAGAAAGACGCTCTGCGTCTGCTGGGTGCAGAGTTGCTTGAAGTTCCGGCTGTTCCTTACAAGAACCCGAATAATTATGTCCGTCTTTCCGGCCGCTTGGCCGAGCAACTGGCCAAAACCGAGCCGAATGGTGCTATCTGGGCAAACCAGTTTGACAGCCAGATCAACCGTCAGGCGCATATTGAGACAACAGCACCGGAAATCTGGCAACAGACAGAAGGTAAAATTGACGGATTCATTTGTGCGGTCGGTTCCGGTGGCACGCTGGCTGGTGTGGCGGCAGGTCTGCGCGGCTTCAGCAAAGATATCAAAATCGGTCTGGCTGATCCGGAAGGCGCGGCGCTCTATTCCTATTACACCACCGGCGAATTGAAGGCTGAGGGATCCTCCATCACGGAAGGTATCGGGCAGGGACGCATCACCGGTAATCTCGAAGATTTCAAACCGGATTTCGCCTATCAGATCAGTGATGCAGATGCTCTGAAAATCGCTTTTGATCTGGTGCAGGAAGAAGGTCTCTGCCTTGGCGGCTCATCGGCTATAAATATTGCCGGTGCTATCCGAATGGCGAAAGATCTCGGCAAAGGCGCACGGATTGTGACAATTCTGGCTGATTACGGTAACCGTTATCAGTCAAAAATGTATAATCCGGCCTTCCTTGAAGAGCGTGGTCTGCCTGTACCGCAATGGCTTTTGACACGTTCAGACATTGCAGTCCCTTACGAGGCATAAAAACCTGTTCAATACCAGGTCTCTTTGTTGTTATCATAGTTTCAGGAAAAGCGGTTTTACTTTTCCTGAAACTGCTTTAAACCTCTCGCAAAAGACTTTTTCTTAAATGTTTGCATGAGGGTATGATGACACAGAGTCTGGAAACCAATCCGCTTTTCCGCGAAGATGCTTATCTGAAAGCGACACCGGCCAAGGTGATCGGTCTCACGGATGAAGGTGGTATTATTCTCGATCAGACTGTGTTCTATGCCACATCCGGCGGGCAGCCCGGTGACAGTGGTTTGTTGCGCCGTGCTGATGGCAGCATCATTCAGATTGTCACCACTGTTAACGGCGCGACCAAGAATGATTTCATTCATGTACCTGCGGAAGGTGAGACACTGCCACAGCTTGGTGAAGAGCTGATTGCAGAGATCGACTGGGAGCGCCGTTTCAAGCTGATGCAAATGCACACGGCCTGCCATTTGCTTTCCGTGATTTGTCCGTTTCCGGTAACCGGCGCTTCGGTCAATATTGATGACAGCCGCATTGACTTCGATATGCAGGGCAATGACCTGACAAAAGAACAGGTGAGCGAAAAACTGATGGAAATGGTCAATGCCGCATCGCCCGTCACAACAGACTGGATCAGTGATGAAGAACTGGCTGCCAATCCAGATCTGGTAAAATCCAAGAATGTGCGCCCGCCGGTCGGGCAGGGACGTATCCGCTTAGTGCTGATCGGCGACAATGGTTCCGTGGACTCACAGCCATGCGGCGGCACGCATGTGGCCAATACGTCCGAAATCGGTGAGATTCATATCGGCAAGGTTGAGAAAAAAGGCAAAGAGAACCGCCGCTATCGTATCCGTTTTGGTAAGGCTCCGGCATAATATCGCTGCTTTTCCATATCATTATCAGGAAAACAAAGCAGTTGAGTTATCGGGCGTGCATAATGAATTATGCACGTCCTGAAATGAAGATCGGAACCCTATGAGCGATCCTACGGATAACGACCACAAATCGCTCGCTGATGAAGTGAGCGTTAATATTACACGGCTGGAAATGGCTGCACCGTTAAATGTTGCGGTGCCTTTGCCTGCCGGTCTCCGGCTGGCAATCATGCTGGCAGAAAATATGCCCGTGCATCTCTATCGCTATCTTTATGAGGTTATCGGCAAGCCGCATCACTGGATGCTGCGTCGTATGCAGAGTGATGAGACTGTTACCTCGATCATTCAGGCAGAGGAAACACGCATATTGCTGCTCTATGTGGATGGTTGTCCTGCGGGTTTTGCTGAAATGCGGCTCAATCTGCCGGAGAGTGTCGATCTGCTCTATTTCGGGCTGGTGCCGGATTATCAGGGGCGGGGTCTGGCAAAATTCTTCTTTGCCGAAGCTCTCGCCGCTGCATGGTCGCATAATCCGGAAAAATTGCGCCTTGAGACCAATACGCTGGATAGTCCGCGCGCTTTGCAACTCTATCAACGCATGGGCTTTTCGCCGGTCTCTACAGCTGAGGATGTGATCACGCTCTGGAAATAGAGCGTAATCACATCAGAAATTGCGCCGGTCTCTGTTTTCTTCCGTATCTGAAATCAGATGAATTTTCTTGGTGTCCGTTTCACCCGCTTCTGCCGGTTCAAAAACAATGCAGTTCCGGCCCTGATTTTTTGCCTCATAAAGACAATGGTCAGCACGGCTGAAAATCTGCGAATTGCTGTCGCTTTTATGGGCAAGGGCACCACCTGCACTGATTGTCAGCGGCTCAACATGGCTCTGGGACACATAAAACGGTGTATTCTCTATTTCCACACGAATGCGCTCGGCAACGCTGATAGCGGCAGCGCGGCTGGCATTGGGCAGGTAAACGCAAAACTCTTCGCCGCCGACACGGCCAACCAGATCGCCCTTACGGGTTACATTCTGCAAAGCATATGCAATCAGCTTTAAGGCGCGATCACCGACTGTGTGGCCGTATTTATCATTAATATTCTTAAAATGATCCGCATCGATGAGCAGTAAAGCACCTGTCTCCTGACGGGAGCGGACAGTGCGCATCATTTCGAAAAAGGCCTCACGATTATAGAGGTTGGTCATATAATCAATTTTGGAGCGTGCCTGTAATTCATGATGGGCTTTTTCCAGATCAGAAAATGCACGGGATAGCTGTGCGTTACGGTGAAACACCACTGTCATCGCCGGAAAAGCAGTAATCAGAGGCAAAATCAGACTCAGGCTGATACTGAGCGTACCAACCGGCTCATTGCGGATAAGTCCGACAATCATGCTGATCGCCACACAAAGCAGCGCAGCAGCAGCGGAAACAATAAAGGCTTTTATAAGAGCTGATTTCATAGTCTGTTCAAATATCCCTGAGCGTATGCTGTAGTCCGAATATTTTCAGTTAATGACTGGAAATGCTGAATAGAAATTACTGGCCAACCCGATATTCTCCTCCACATAAAGGAATAGTTCCTTCAAACCTATTAAAATCAAGGATTGGCGTAAATTCTTTATAAATAAGAGTTTTTTATTTTAGCAATGCATAAATTTATATTATGCCAATAGCCCTGTCAGCGCCAAAATTATCATGCCAAGTCCGACCAGAGAGAAAGCCCAGATCAGGCTCCGCACATAAGCTATGCCGAAAGCATAAGCGGGGATATAAAAGATACGCCCGATAACATAGATCCATGCACCCGTAACTGTGAGGCTGCTTTCACGGCCGGCAATATGGGCAATAATCACAGCAGCGAGAAACAGGGGCAGAGTTTCATAAAGATTGCGCTGCGCCCGTTGCAGCCGTGCAGTGACAATGCCGACAGGTGGTCCTGCCTCATCGCGCGGTCCGGCATTATAGTCCAGACCCGTCTCGCCATTGCGAAAAAATGCAGGAAGCAAAACCTGAATGACTGCAACAACAAGCATAACAACGGCGAGGTTCAGTTCTGTGCTCAAACTCTTTTTCCTTCATAGAGGGCAGATGTCAGTCCGCAGAATTTCTGACGGTGGTTTATTTCAGGAAAGATCAAAACGGAATTTAATCTGTCCCCAGCGAAATATAAACTTGGTTAACGCCGGAGTGGCTATGGAAATCCGCTGCGGCTGTTTCTTGGTAAATAGCAGCGCTGACAGATTTCTTGCCGTTATCCCATGGCAATAAACCATTGTTAATAAAGCAAGTTAATTAAATGAGGTTCGTTGTTTCGTTAACTGTCAAAAAAGAAAACATCTCCCAAAAGATACATTAAAAATCAAATACCGGACTTAAATATGTAGGCGAAAAACCGGGCGGGCAAGGTTTGTGGATTGCTTTGCGGGAATTATTAAGATTCTATCAATTAATTCTTGCGAACAGTCGCCAAATGTTGTGCATTTTCCGCTCTGAATAAAAGTGGAAATAAAGGTTTTGAAACTGTTTCGTTTTACAAGTAACGGGCTGGCATTGTCTGACTGGTATAAATGACAGGGGAAATGCCGGTTTTGTTGCAGACTGAATGTTGTTGTTTGTGATGGGTTTGAGTAGCGTAATGAAGTCATTTCAGAAACAGCCGCATGGGCCTGTTGCAATGAACAAGAGCGGGGGCCGGATGCTGCATTCTTCTCGGGTGAAACATATTCTTTGTCTTGGCGTGGTAGGATTGCTGGTAACAGCCTGTGCTTCTCCTCAGCCGGAAGCGAAGAAGAAAAAGCGTTCTAAAGAATATTTTGCAGAATCCGTCTATGGCGTAAAAGCCAGTCCGCGTGTAGCCAATGGCAAGAAAATCCCGCGCGGCGGCGGCCGTAATCAGGTCGGCAAGCCTTATAAAGTCAAAGACAAATGGTATAAGCCGAAGGAAGACCCGAATTATGTGAAGGTCGGTCGTGCTTCCTGGTATGGTTCGGCGTTTCATGGCCGTCTGACCGCCAATGGCGAAGTCTATGACATGACCCATCTGACAGCCGCGCATCCGACTATGCCGCTGCCAAGCTATGCCCGCGTCACCAATACCGCCAATGGCAGTTCAGTTATTGTACGCGTGAATGACCGTGGCCCTTATTCCAACGAGCGTATCATTGATATGTCGGAAAAAGCGGCTGAAATGCTGGATTACAAGCATCACGGCACCGCGAATGTTAAAGTCGAATATGTTGGCCGCGCACCTTTGCATGGACAGGATGATGCATTCCTGCTCGCCTCTTACCGTCCGGCAGGCGGTGACAATATTGGCCAGCCTGCAACAGGTGTGATGATGGCCATGAACGGCCCGACACCGACATCTGCGCCAAACCGGGCAGAACAAGGTGCTGCCAGCGCATTTGACCAGATTTCCACGCAACCGGAATTGCCTTTCGGATATGCTGACGGTGCTGCACCTGCGCTTCCGAGCGTTATCCCTGTGCCGCTGGATAAGCCATATGGTCTCTATGCTTCCGCACAGAATGATATTCTGGTCAGTGCCTATGCCGGAAATCGCATCGCTCAGGCCAATGAGGCTGTTTATTCCAAAGTGCTGATGCCGGATTCAGCCTCTGCCGAATGGCGCAATGCGCAGGCCGCAAAATATCTGCAGGCCGGTACAGAGCAGGGTGAGTTTGTTGATCTCGGTACTTTCAGCAGCAAGGATGAGGCAGACCGTATAGCCTCAGCGCTTAAAAATATCGGAACAATCAGCAGCAGCATGACCCCGCAGGCTCAGGGCGACTTGTACAGCCTGACTGCAAAATCGCGCAGCGGCAATAATGACGCGTTATTACAGGCAGCATGGGCTGCCGGTGCAAGTGATGCCTTTGTGGTGCGTGCCGAGTAAATCTTCTGTAATCTCATACGTCTTGTTTAAACGCCCGGCTTTGCCGGACGTTTTTGTTTCAGCTTCATTGATCGTCAATCATCGTGAACTATTTTTGAGTCTGTTACAGAGAGAAATCACAACCGGAGAACAAGGTGGCCTGCTTTACCGGCACATACGAAAAGACAAAATTTGCAGGAAAGCTGCATTTTGCTGCTGTGCTGATAATGAGCCAGTTTATACTATCTCATGCGCAAAGTGCCGAGCCGCCATTTGCGGTGAAGTCCGAACAGGTTTTGCTGTTCGATTCCGATACAGGCAGCGTATTATTCGCCCGCAAAGCCGATGCACCGTTTCCGCCGGCCTCTTTGGCGAAGCTGATGACTGCGGAAGTTGCATTTCATGCGCTGACAACCGGAAAATTGCAGCCGGAAGCCAGTTTTACAGTCAGTGAACATGCGTGGCGCACCGGTGGTGCACCTTCGGGTACGGCAACAATGTTTGCCAAAATCAAATCACAGCTGACAGTCAATGACCTGATACAGGGCATTACAGTGCAATCGGCCAATGACGGTGCGATTGTACTGGCGGAGGGTATGAGCGGTAGTGAGCAGGCTTTCACCGTGCTAATGAATCAACGGGCGCAGGAGCTGGGGTTAAAAAACTCCGTTTTTGCGAACCCGACCGGTTTACCGCTGGATGGTGCTACCCAAAAAGTAACGCTGGGCGATATGGTGAAACTCGCACAGCATCTGCATAAAACCTATCCGCAATATTATCCGCTTTATGCGCAGGAAAGCTTTACGTGGAATAATATTATGCAGCGCAATCGTAATCCTTTGCTGCGGTTAAATCTGGGTGCTGATGGTCTGGCCATGGGGGGCACCAAGGATTCCGGCTTTTCTTTTGTCGCATCCGCTGAAACCGGCGGACGACGCATATTTATCGGGCTGAACGGAGCCAAAACCATTCAGGACAGAACCGAAGATGCTGAAAAGCTGATCCGCTGGGCAATGAATGATTTCGTTAAACTGCCGGTTTTTACTGCGGGTACAGAAGTGGCTCAAGGCTCGCTCTATGGCGGAACGCAAGGATCAGTCGGGCTTGTGGTTCATGATGCGGTTTCCGTGCTTGTCCCTGTTCAGGACAAAGGAAAACTGCGTTCGCAAGTGATTTATCAGGGACCGGTATCGGCACCGGTCTCCAAGGGACAGGAAATCGGACGGATTCAGGTGTTGCGGGATAAGGAAATATTGCTCGAACGCCCGGTCTTTGCAGCGCAGGATGTGAGTGAGGGAACTTTGCGCAATAAGTCGATGGATGCGCTCTATGAGCTGGCGACAGGCTGGATACGTCGTTTGCTGAAATAAGACTGCTTGTTTCCTTTGTCAGTTTTATTTGACAAAGCTATGCCTATCCCTCATTAAACTTACATTATTAGAGCGCCGTGCGCCCGATTGGGCGCACAAAGGTCGCTCTAACACTTTAAAATTAGAGCATAATTTCTTAAAATGATTCAAATTTAAGAAATTATGCTCTAACGGTGTACAGCTTAGGATAATCAGAGCTTTGTCAGGATTGCTGATCACATTTGAAGGCGGAGAAGGCGCGGGGAAATCCACGCAGATTCTTGCTTTGGCTGATCATCTGCGCGCTCAGGGCTTTGAGGTTGTGGTCACGCGTGAACCGGGCGGCTCAGCTGGTGCAGAGGCTGTGCGTCATGTCATTCTGAGTGGTGCCGCAGAAACCTATGGCCCTGCCATGGAAGCACTGTTATTCGCCGCCGCCCGCAGCGACCATATTGACCAAAAAATCCGTCCTGCGATTGAAGCCGGACAGATTGTGCTCTGCGATCGTTTTATCGATTCAAGCCGTGTTTATCAGGGCATCAGCGGCAATCTTAATCCGCAATTCATGCGCTCGGTTGAGCGTATTGCCATTGACGGCACCATGCCTGACCTGACTTTCATTCTCGATATTCCGGCAGATAAAGGTTTGGCTCGCGCAGGCTTGCGTCGTGGCAATGAAGTGGCAGATCGTTTTGAAAAAGAAACCATTGCCACCCACGAAGCGCGTCGTCAGGCATTTCTGGCTATCGCCGCCGAAGAGCCGCAACGCTGCAAGGTAATTAATGCGGACCGCTCGGTGAATGAGATTAGCGCTGAAATAGCAGCACTCACCGATACAGTTCTGAGCCCGCAAGAGGTGTCTGCCCATGGCTGAACAGGCGCCAAACAGCACTTATGATGCGATTGACGGGGTTTCGGCACCCAATGAAACCAGCTTCCTGACAGCCCATGAGGAAGTACGCACATTTCTCGCGCAGGCCTATCAGGAAGGGCGCATGCATCATGCGCTGCTGTTTGAAGGTTTGCAGGGTATAGGCAAAGCGACAACCGGATTTCATCTGGCCGGACATATGCTGAAATATCCCGACAGTGCATCAGCACCTCAGCAGCTGAACACGCCTGATCTGAATGCAGCACCTTACCGCCAGATGTCGCAAGGTATGCATCCTGCGCTGTTGCATATTACGCGGCCATTTGATGCTAAAACCGGTAAGTACCGCACAGCAATTACCGTTGAGGAAATTCGCCGTATCACGCATTTTCTGAGCCGTACTTCCGGTGACGGCGCATGGCGCATCGTTATTATCGATCCTGCGGATGATATGAACCGTAATGCTGCCAATGCTTTGCTGAAAACTCTGGAAGAACCACCTGCACGGGCGCTGTTTATTCTGATTTCGCATTCATCCGGCCGTCTGCTGCCGACGATCCGCTCGCGCTGCCAGTCACTGGCTTTCAAGCCGCTGAATGATAATGAGCTGAAGCGCGCGCTGGAAGTTGCAGGCAGAGATGTCGGCATTGATGTACAGGATCAAGCTTATTTCTCTGCACTCAGTGCGCGTGCTGAAGGTTCTGTGCGCAAAGCTTTGTTGCTGGTGGCGCATGGCGGACTGGAAATCACCGATACGGTTGACGCTGTGCTGAGCGGCACTCATTTTGATTTGCCAAAGGCGCAGGCGCTTGCCTCTGTGCTTGGCGGCCGCGAAGCCGATGTGCAGAACCAGCTTTTCCTTGAATATTTGCTGGATAAAGCTGCCGCGCAGGCATTTGGTCTTGCTGAGCAAGGGCAGGCGGTGCAAGCCAGCCAATGGTCGCAATTCTGGGATGATCTGCGTCGCGAGGCGATGGAAACGGAAAGCTATAATCTCGACCGCAAACAGGCAGCACTGATTATGATGGAAAAGATGCATCGCGCTATGCGCAGCGGCATGCCGGTCTGAGGCTTGAGACCGGCTGATGCCGCCGAGCGAGCCGGTCACTGTGAAAGGGCTGAGATGCGCCAGTCACAGGATCAAAAACTGCATAAACAAGCATGAGCTTCTGATTTAGTTGCATTTAGGGCTGACTTACGGTCTGACATGCGATATGCCGGTTTTATCAGTTATCATCATATTGACTTCATGAGATAAAATATCTCGACAAGACGGATCCGACATGAGCCGCGAAAAATTTTATATCACCACCCCGATCTTCTATCCGAACGGTACACCGCATATCGGTCATGCCTATACATCAATTGCCACTGATGCCATGGCGCGCTTCCAGCGTCTGGACGGCAAAGATGTACTGTTTCTGACCGGTACAGACGAACACGGTCTGAAAATGCAGCAGACCGCCGAAAAGGAAGGCATTACGCCGCTTGAACTGGCTGACAAGAACTCTGCCGTGTTCCGCGAAATGCTGACTAAAATCGGCTCAAGCCATGACCAGTTCATCCGCACCACGGAAGAGCGCCATTACAAAGCCTGTCAGGATATCTGGGAGCGCATGGTCGCTAATGGCGATATCTATCTCGACAGCTATGCCGGCTGGTATTCGGTTCGTCAGGAAGCCTATTTCGACGAGAGCGAAACAACCGTTGGTGAAGATGGTGTGCGCCGTGAGCCTATCGGTTCGCCGGTGGAATGGCATGAAGAAGAAAGCTATTTCTTCCGCTTGTCCAAATATCAGCAGCCGCTGATCGACTATTTCGAAAAACATCCGGAATTTGTCGGCCCGTCAGAGCGCCGTAATGAAGTGCTGAGCTTCATTAAATCCGGCCTGCGCGATCTGTCCGTTTCCCGTACCACCTTCGACTGGGGTGTGCCGGTACCAGGCAATGACAAGCATGTGATGTATGTCTGGGTTGATGCGCTGACAAATTATCTCACCGCTATCGGCTATCCGGATATGGATGCGGAGAAGGCACAGTTCTGGCCTGCAACTGCTCATATTCTGGGTAAAGACATTGTGCGTTTCCACGCTGTTTACTGGCCTGCATTCCTGATGTCTGCCGGACTGCCGCTGCCGGAACGTGTTTTCGCGCATGGCTTCCTGTTCAACCGCGGCGAGAAAATGTCTAAATCGGTCGGCAATGTGATCGATCCGTTTGCGTTTATCGACCGCTATGGTCTGGATCAGGTGCGTTATTTCTTCCTGCGTGAAGTGCCATTCGGTCAGGACGGCAGCTATAATCACGAAGCGATTGTCAACCGCACCAATGCCGATCTGGCCAATGATCTGGGCAATCTGGCGCAGCGCTCGCTATCGATGATCGCCAAGAACTGTGAAGGTAAGGTGCCGGAAAAAGCCAACTTCCATGAAGAAGATACGGCTATTCTGAAACTGGCTGAAGAAGCAATTGAACTTGCCCGCAATGCGATGAAGGTTCAGGCCATTCATCAGGCGCTGGCGGCAATCTTCAATGTTGTATCCGAAGCCAACCGTTATTTCGCTGCTCAGGAGCCTTGGGCACTGCGCAAGACTGATCCGGTACGTATGGGCACAGTCTTGTATACGACCGCAGAAGTGCTGCGCCGCGTTGCAATTATGACTCAGGCCTATATCCCGACATCTTCAGCCAAACTGCTGAATATTTTGGGTGTTGCAGAAAATAAGCGCAGTTTTGCTGATCTCGGTGATGTGCTGATCAGCGGTGCTGAACTGCCTGCACCGGAGCCGATCTTCCCGCGTTATGTGGAAACTGAAGAGTAATATCTTATATCAGATACGGGCGAATTATCGCCCGTATCATTTTCCCGAGTGCTAAGCCTCGGGCAGGACTTTTATTATGCTTGTAGACAGCCATTGCCATCTTGATTTCGCTGATTTTGCAGAAGAGCGTGACGCGATTATTCAGCGTGCTCTCGATGCCGGTGTAGAGAAGATGATTACCATCTGCACCCGTGTGAAGAAATTCGATCAGATTTTAGCGCTCGCGGAGAGCTATGATCCGGTTTATTGCTCGGTCGGCACCCATCCGAATAATGCCCATGAAGAGCTGGATGTAACAACTGATGAACTGGTACGTCTTGCGCAGCATCCGAAAGTCGTGGCAATCGGTGAAGCTGGTCTGGATTATCACTATGATTATTCAACACCGGAAGCCCAGCGCCAAGGTTTGCTGACACATATTGAAGCGTCGCGCCGCACACAATTGCCACTTGTGATCCATGCCCGCAGTGCGGATGAGGATATGGCTGCATTGCTGCGCGAGGAAACCGCCAAAGGCGCGTTCCCGTTTATTCTCCATTGTTTCTCGTCCGGCATTGAACTGGCGCGTACTGGTGTTGAGCTGGGCGGCTATGTGTCTTTCTCCGGTATCATCACTTTCAAGAACTCTGCAGAAATTCGTGAAGCCGCAAAAATCGTGCCGCATGATCGTCTGCTGGTAGAGACGGATGCGCCTTATCTGGCACCGATGCCACATCGCGGCAAACGCAACGAGCCGTCTTATGTTGCGCATACAGCTGCGGTTCTGGCGAATGTAATCGGTGTGAGCGATGCGGATATCCGCCGGATGACCGGTGAGAATGTGTTGCGTTTATTCACCAAAATATCACGCTGATAATGTTCGTTCAAACTATCAGATAATCATTTCAACCTTTTGATATTTAATTATTAAAAGGCGTATAAAAGCGGAACTGGCACATGTCTGACTTCTATCGCTTTACGGTTCTTGGTTGCGGCTCATCTCCCGGTGTGCCGCGTCCGAACGGCGATTGGGGTCAGTGCAATCCGGACAATCCGAAAAACCGCCGCCGCCGTGCATCGCTGTTGGTGGAGCGCGTTAGCAATAGCGGCACAACGCGTGTTGTGATCGACACAGGACCGGATTTTCGCTCACAGATCATTGATGGTTTGGCAGGTAAGACTGACCGTCATATTGATGCGGCAATCTATACGCATCCCCATGCCGACCATATTCACGGTATTGATGATTTGCGCAGTTTTGTGCTCGACAGCAAGAGCCTGATGCCAATTTATGCAAACCGTCTGACGCTCAACCGGCTTTATGAGGCTTTCGGCTATTGTTTCGCCACACCTTTCGGTTCAAGTTACCCGCCAATTCTTAAAGCCTATGAAATCGGTAATACCGAGAGTTTTACCATTAACGGGGCAGGCGGTTCGATCCGCTTTAAACCAATGCCGATGGTGCATGGCGATATTACCAGTCTCGGCTTTCGTATTGAAAATGTGGCCTATTGCTCAGATGTGAATGAATTCCCGCCGGAAACAGCCGCTTCTCTTGAAAATCTGGATGTTTTGCTGATTGACGCTTTACAATATAGACCGCACCCAAGCCATTTCAGTCTGGAGGAGGCGCTGGAATGGGTTTCCCGCCTGAAACCGCACCGCGCCATTCTCACCCATATGCATGTGCCGCTGGATTATGATGAAGTGCGCGCTGCTGTTCCGGAAAATGTCGAGCCAGCCTATGACGGTATGGTTTTTGAGTGTGCCGCATCTGCCTGCGGCAACGAACCTGACGAATAATCAGAGCAGTCCACGTTGCAATGTTAAACGGAACCGCTCTGATTATAATAAAAACAAAACCGGGTATGCTCTGGATGAGTTTATAATCATGCAGCAACAGTCTGTCGTTTTTTCAATCTGAGATATTTCCGTGCAATATTGGTCAGCGGCATCTCAATCAGCTTATAGATTAAAATTCCTGTGATGATTGATCCTGCAATGGCGGCGGTCAGATAGAGGGTTCCGTAAAGGGTGCCGGCAGGTAAAATTTTACGGAGCACAGCCAGAAACAGTATATGGCTGAGATAGATGCTGTAAGAAGCCTCGCCGAGCAAAATGCCGAAGCGACGGCTCAATGTTACCGGTTCGAACCGCGAAACCAACGCTATAACCACACAGAGCAAAGGCAGCACAAAAACAATTGGCTGAAGATAAAGCGGCCAGCTGTTTTTGTCCGTCAGAATGCTGCAAGCTATTGTCACCGCGACTGCTGCAATCATCCAGATGATGCCGATATTGACCTGTTCGAATAAGGCCTCATATTTTTTATAAACCACTCCCAGAAGCACGCCGGAAACGAATAACAGAAGCAACGGATTGGCATAGAAAGCAAAACGGCTTGTCGGGTCATTGATTTCTGCTGACGATAAAGTTGTCATTCCCCAGAAAACAAGCGCAAGCATTGTGATTGTGAAACCGGTCACGCCCGCCCGTTTCGGCAGCAGCAGGAATAAAGCAAAGACAGCGTAGAAAAACATTTCATAAGTCAATGTCCAGCCAGGGCCGAGTACAGGCTGCAACAGTGCCTGTCCGGAAGCATCCTGCGGAACAATGAAGAACAGAGACATCAGGAGATAAGAGAATGAGACTTCTTTGCCGGTTGTAAGGATTGTCAGGGCCGCAGCTACGAAGGTCATCACCCAATATAACGGAACGATGCGAATAATACGGTTGAGCATAAACCGTAGCGGCTCTGCCGGCTGACCAAATTTCCTGTCATTTGTCAGTGCCATAACAAAGCCGCTGATAACGAAAAAGATCGTTACGCCGATACCACCGAGTTTCCATGCCATAACATGATATTCCTGCGGTACATCATAGGCAGTTAATATATGAATCAAGCCATGATCGAACACCACCAGCAAAGCCGCAATGGCGCGCAGTAATTGCACAGAGTAAATCGTGTTTTTCTTTTCAGGAGCACTGAAAGCGGTGGCAGTCATCATACGGCCTTTCAAATTTCCTGAATTATGCGTTGTTGAGACAATTTTTGAAAATTTATATTTTTCATCTGATCCATAACATTTATTCATACAATATTTTAATAATCTTATACTTCGCTGAGCGAATACATATGGCTTAACCTGTTTCATAGACAAGTGAAATCCGATAAGTATGTACGCTGGAATGAGGAGGAAACTGATTTATGAAATTTACATTTGCTGAACCTCAGCGCGCGCATAATCCGGCCATGTTTTTATCTGCCGGTGCCCGCAAACCTAATCCGGAAGTACCTGAGCGTATACAGCGGCTTTTAACCGGCGCTAAAGATGCCGGACTTGCAATGATTGCGGCGCAGGATCATGGTCTGGCACCGGTCAGCGCCGTACACAGCCCGGAATATCTGGAATTCCTGCAGGTCATTTACGGGCAGTGGCAAACGATCAGCGGTGCATCTGATGAAGTGATCCCGAATATTCATCCGAACCGCCGTGACTTCTCTTATCCCGCATCACCGGTTGGCCGTGCAGGCTACCACATGGCCGATACGGCCTGCCCGATTGCTGCGGATACGTGGCACTCTGCCTATTGGAGCGCGCAGACAGCGATTGAAGCTGCCAGACTTGTGCAAAATGGCGAACCTGCCGCCTATGCTTTATGCCGTCCGCCCGGACACCACGCCTATGCTGACATGGCAGGTGGCTTTTGCTTCCTGAACAATTCCGCGATTGCTGCGCAGGTTTTGCGCGAGAGCCATGACCGTGTGGTTGTTCTTGATGTAGATTTGCATCACGGCAATGGTACGCAGGGGATTTTCTATCATCGTGCGGATGTGATGACAGTTTCCATCCATGTTGATCCGGCAGTTTTCTATCCGTTTTTCTGGGGGCATGCATCGGAGCGCGGTGAGGGAGCGGGGCTTGGCTATAATTACAATCTGCCTTTAGCGCGTGGCTCCGGCAATCAGGAGTTTCTCGATGCGCTGGATCTGGCGCTGGATCGCATCCGCGCCTATCGTCCGGGGGCTTTGGTGCTGGCACTGGGACTTGATGCTTCTGAGCATGATCCGTTTGGCGGATTTACCGTTAATGAGCAGGGGTTCACCAGCATTGCGCAAAAATGTGCGAGCCTGAATTTGCCTACAGTGATTGTGCAGGAAGGTGGCTATATCTGCGATCAGCTGGGTGGAAATCTCACACATTTTCTGCGCGGTTTTGACGGTTGATCTGTTTTCAATGAGTGTTCAGGAGCAGGTAACAAGATATTTCCTGCTCCTTCAATAAAACTGTTTAAATGAAACTGATTTTGTGTATATTAAAAGCTGTTTTATATAAATTTCATTTGTATTTATTGTAATATTTAAATTATTATATCTTCACTTTTATTTTAGTTTACTTGCATATTCATTCTTAAACAGTCCGGCGTCAAATAATCCTTACAGGGGAAGTATCCGATGTGTTTAGCCTGCAATCCCGGAGTTACAGCCATTCTGAGAAACGCCGCATCACGGCGTAATTTTCTGAAATATATGGGAGTGGCAGCCACTTCCGTTTTTACTGCGTCAGTTATGGATAGCCGAACCGTGCTGGCTGCGGCTCCGGCTGACGGATCTGCTGATGTAATCTTTAAAGGCGGCACCATTCTCACCATGAATAAGGAGAATGCCCGCGCTGAAGCCGTTGCCATTCGCGGTAATGCTATTCTGGCCGTAGGCAAAGCAGATGATATGCAGGCCCTGAGCGGGAAAAATACCCGCATTGTTGATCTTGCTGGCCGCACATTAATGCCTGGTCTTATTGATCCGCATATGCACTCGACCTTTGTCGTGCTGGACGACTGGATTGATGTCAGCCCAATGGCTACACCGACTTTCAAAGATGTCTGGATTCAACTGAAAGATGGTGTCAGCAAGGCAAAATCAGGCGACTGGATTCGCGCGAAGAATTTTGACCCCAGTATTACCAAAGACGCACGTCCGCCAACAATGGCGGAACTGGATGCTCTGGCACCTGATAATCCGTTTTTCATGATGGAGAGCAACGGCCATATTGCCTATGCGAATAGTGTGGCCATGAAGATTGTCGGAATCAACCAGGATACGCCTAATCCGTCCGGTGCGCGTTATGTACGGGATCTGAACGGTAAGCTAAGCGGCAGACTCGAAGAAAGTGCGGCGCAGGAACCGTTTGTTGAAAAAATGCCGCAGCCAACGGCAGCTGAAGTGCAGAAGCGCATCCGCAGATTATTCGATCATGCGGCATCTGTAGGTTGTACCAGTCTGCATGACTGCGGTATCGGCCTTTTGTCCGGTGTGAATGATGTTGCACTTCTCGATGCGGTTATGGCCGATAACCCGCCGGTGCGTTATCGCGGCATGTTAATTTCTACATTGATGGATGAATGGGACAAGCTCGGTATCAAACCCGGACATGGCAATGATCTGTTTCGTATTGATGGTATCAAGGCCTGGGCAGATGGTTCCAATCAGGCAGAAACCGGCTATCAGCGCGAAAATTATCTGGGCAGTAATAGCCGTGGGGCACTGAATTACAGTCTTGAACAAATCACCGAAGTCATAAAGCGTGCGCATGATGGTGGCTGGCAGGTCGGCGTTCACTCTAATGGTGATGCGGCAATTGATACGGTGATTGAAGCCTATCAGACCGTGTTGCAAGGTTCTGCACCGAATGATCTGCGCCACCGGATTGAACATTGCAGTGTTCTGCATCCGGAGCAGATGGAGAAAATGGTGCGGCTTGGTTTGTCACCATCTTTCCTTATCGGTCATGTGCGGTGGTGGGGGAAAGCTTTCCGCGATCGCATTCTGGGGCCGGAACGGGCGAAATATTATGATCCTTGCGCGTCGGCTCTGGCTGCCGGTTTGCGTATTTCGCTGCATTCCGACTGGAGCGTAACGCCGATAGAGCCTTTGCGCTATGTGCAGGATGCGGTTGCCCGTGTGATGAATGAAGGCGGCGGGGTATTCTTCTCAGATGAGTGTATATCTGCAGAAGCCGCGTTGCGTGCTGTAACCATTGATGCTGCATGGCACTGCCATATGGATGATAAAGTGGGTAGTCTTGAAGCCGGAAAATATGCGGATTTTGCTATTTTGGAGCAGGATCCGACAAGTGGTGTCAAAGATATAGGTAAAATCAAAGTCAGCGAAACATGGATGGCAGGCGAGCAACGCTATACAGCCTGACATTTTCGTGAATACCTGTATTTAATACATAACCTGATTTACCATACCTCATCTAATCTTGAGGTTTGATTATGTCGTCGGGTAAACTCAAAGAAACGCTGACGGTGGGCGATGTTGCCCGCCGCAGCGGTGTTCCTGTTTCCACCATCCATTTTTATGAAGCAAAAGAGCTGATTGCCGGATGGCGCACAGCAGGTAATCAGCGGCGCTATCACCGTGCGGTGCTGCGCCGTATTGCTATTATCCGCATTGCCCAGCGTGCCGGAATTTCCCTGTCGATTATTCGTGACGCATTGGAAGATCTCCCGCATGACCATGTGCCGACAGCACGGGACTGGCGGCAATTTACCAATGCATGGAAAGATATGCTGGAGGAGCGCATTGTCAGCCTGATGCAGCTGCGCGATCAGATTGCCACCTGTATCGGCTGCGGGTGCCTTTCTCTGGCCGATTGTCCGTTGCGTAATCCGGACGATGAACTTGGCGAGCAAGGGGCAGGGCCGCGCCGCCTGCTGAGAAAAAAACTTTAACACAACAATACAAATACGGCTTGACCTCAACTTTGGTTGAGGTTCTATAAACGTGTCGGTGCTTGCGACAACTTGTCATTTTAGTCCGGTTGTCACGGCATTCTTTTGAGATGCTGCATGAATTCTCCGTGAAAATCCGGTGATGGCTTGCGGCAGCGAAGGGATCTTTGCGTTTACGCGCATTTTGGAGAGCCGACATGAGAAATGATGCGACGGGCGCAGTATCAGCCGGTGCTGATGCCGCCACGGTAAAAAGAGATAGCGCTCCGGCCGGCTGGGGCGAGTTGTTCAGCGGAAAAAACGGAATCTTTGCGCTTGCCCTCGCGGGTGGCGTAACATTGCATGCCGTAAATATGTATATCGCCACGACGGTTATGCCTTCCGTGATCGTTGAAATCGGCGGACTGGATTTTTATGCATGGACAACAACATTATTCGTAGTCGCATCTATTCTGGGTGCGGCTCTGACCGCTAAATTACTGAAAAGCACAGGGCCGCGCGGCGCCTATCTGGTAGCCACATTGCTGTTTGGCACCGGCACACTGATTTGTTCGCTGGCAATCAATATGCCGGTTATGCTGCTGGGGCGCACTGTACAGGGACTTGGCGGTGGTTTTCTTTATGCGCTTGCCTATGGGCTGACACGGATTGTTTTACCTGAGCATCTATGGGGGCGGGCGATTGGTCTGATCTCAGCCATGTTTGGCGTTGCGACTCTTATTGGCCCCGCAATCGGCGGCGTTTTCGCCGAATATAGCGCATGGCGTGCGGCTTTCTGGTCTTTGCTGCCCTTTGCGGCTTTGTTTGCCGTGCTGGCTTTCACAACTTTACCAAAGCGCAGCTGGGACAAGAATGAGCAATCTTCCATACCGGTTTTACAGCTTCTTCTGCTGACCGGCGCAGTCCTGGCAGTTTCTGCCGGCAGCCTGTCAAAAGAACTGTCATGGAACATGATCGGTCTGGTCGGTGCGCTGGCCATGATTGCCGCCATCGCTCTCGTGGATATGAATGCCAGATCGCGCCTGTTACCTCGCAAGGCTTTCAATATTTCCACACCGCTGGGCGCGCTCTATCTGATGATTGCTCTGCTGATGATGAGTATGCAGCCGGAGGTTTATGTACCCTATCTGTTGCAGAAATTGCATGGTCAGACTCCGCTCTGGGCAGGTTATCTTGCAGCGCTGATGGCAATTGGCTGGACAGCAGCATCATTTCTCAGTTCGCGCTGGCAGAGTAGCGGTGGTTTTCTGATTTTCTTAGGTCCGGTGATGGTCCTGACAGGCTTAATCCTGTTTGCCATTTTCATGCCGGTCAACGGTGGCGGGAATTGGACATATTTGCTGCCTGTCTGTATCGGGCTGGTTCTGATCGGCTTTGGCATTGGTCTGGCATGGCCGGGTCTGGTCACGAGGGTTTACCAGAGTGCACCGTCAACCGAACAGGATCTTGCTTCCGGAGGTATGACCACAGTGCAATTATTCGCCATTGCATTCGGTACAGCCTGTGCCGGCATGATTGCTAATTTTGCAGGCATATCGGATTCAAGCGATATAGCGGGGGCTTCTAATGCTTCTCTATGGCTGGCGGGTATTTTTGCTGCGGCTCCGGTTCTGGCCGTTTTCATGGCGATGAAAGTCATACGTCTTACCGGAGGTGAGAGATAAGCCATGCCTGACATTATTGCAAAAATACTGGATTCGAACTGGTTTGATATTCTGGCGAGAATTCTGCTTACACTGGTTTTCTGGACAAGTGGTCTGGCAAAATTATTTGATTTCACAGCGAGTGCAGGGATCATGGATGACTTTGGCCTGCAGCCGGGCTGGGTTTATAATCTTGTGACACTGATCCTGCAAATCGGTGCATCGCTGATGATTATCTGTAACAAAGGTGTCTGGCTGGCAACCGGCGCGCTGGCGGTTTTTACGGTGCTGACGATACCTGTTGCGCACCCGTTCTGGGCGAAAGAAGGGGAAGAAGCTTTCCGTGATATGACTGTCGCTCTGGAGCACGCCTCAGTTATCGGTGGTTTGGCTGTATTTGCCCTCTATTCCCGCTACAAAGCCCGCAGCTACTGGTAAGCAATACATAATAAGCAGTCACTCCTTTTATGGGAGTGACTGCCGATGAAATATCTGGTGCAATCAGATAAAGGCAGCAACCATATTGGTGAAAAACAGAATAATGCTGAAAATAACAATCAAGGAGATAACCCAGATGCCGAAAGCTTTGATTTCCGCATATTGAGAGCCGGATTTTGCCTCAAGATATTTTCTTTCAGCAAAAGCTGCAATTACAACCGACAGCGGCAGCCCGATAAACAGAAGAGAAACAATGAGCGTGGTTGCCTTGAAAATCATTACATACTCCTGATTTTCCATTTCTGTTTAATAACAACAGCTTCAGTCTATAGGTCTTTACAACATTTGCAACAATGAAACATGTCATGTATGATGAAATGAATAGCGCAATTAATAATTAAATATTTAAATAATACATAAATTACTTATATATAATTTTTAATTCTGTTTTCGACTATAGTATATATTCTTCATTTTCCCTTGAAATTAACCTTGACTTCTGTCATTGCACCCCAAAACGCGGGAGGGGTACCGCATGATGGCATTTCCAATACTCTGCGACGCAATTCGGCAGAGAAGACAAGTTCGTTTTATTTATAAATCATTTCGCTGGATCATCGAGCCCTATTTGCTTGGCTATTCCGCACATGGAAATATGGTTCTGAATGGCTGGGTTGTTGCTCATCGCAGCGAGTCCGGCTGGCAGCAATTTCTTGTTCCGCTGATTTCAAATGTAACGCTGTCTCAAAAACGTTTTTTGCGGGCACGGGCGGATTATAATCCTTATGATGAATCTGTTGCACAGGTCGTTTGGCGTTTTGAAAGCTTCAACACCTCGATTGATATCGAGTAAGCTTGCTTGAAATTATCTCCGTACAGCGATCCTGCGGGACCGCTATACGGAAGACTTCTCTTTTTATCTGACAGCCCTGAGATCCTGCAACCATGGCCCTGCATTACGAGCTTCAAGCTCATGCGGCTCATCACGCCAGATCTCAGCAAGACTTGCAGCATACCAATCCTGCATCGCAGGAAGATCACGTAAACAGGCAGCATAGATTGCTGCTTTGTCGCTGAGCTTGATACCATAGGTCTGGAAGCGGAAAGCGACCGGCGCAAAAAACGCATCAACAGCGCTGAATTCAGCCCCCGCCAGAAACGGCCCGCCAAACATATCCAGCCCTTCATTCCAGAGCTGATCAATGCGGCTGATATCTTTCAGCAGGGAAGGTGTTGTTTGCGCGCTGACATCAATGCGCAAACCGATATTATTGGTGCATATTGAACGCAGTGAATGAAAACCGGAATGCATTTCCGCTGTTGCGCAGCGTGCCCAGGCTCTGGCTTTTTTATGCTGCGGCCAGATTTGCGGATGATTATCTGCCAGATATTCGGTGATACCGAGCGAATCCCAGACTGAAATAATACTACCGTCCCCCTGCTTTTCTGAAAGACAGGGAACCTGTGCCGTCGGTGACGGGTTTTTATCCCAGTCTGCGCTGCCAAATGGGATCAGAATTTCTTCGAACGGGATATCCAGCTGCTTCATCAAAAGCCATGGTCTGAGTGACCATGAGGAATAGTTTTTATTCGCAATATAGAGTGTGTACATGGAATATGCGTCCTGATGCTGATGCAACAGTCATTCCATGAAATCGCCATCCGGTACAGAGGATTAGTACATTTTTCCTGCATTCAGATCAATAAGAAGCAGAAGCCGCCATTTATATACCGGCAGAACGGCCTTTAAATCGAAAGCTGACAATTAAGGCTTGGGCGTCGCTTCCGCTTGGGCATTAAGATAAGCCAGCAAATCATCAATCTGCCCTTCCCAAAGCCCCCAAAAGCGCATTGTTGTGTCGGGGATCATGGTTTTAGGTGATGTCAGAAACTCTTTGAGCGTTGCGTCATTCCAGATCAGACCGTCTTCACCAGCCTGTTGCATACCGGCGGAATATTGAAAGCCTTCAACTGAGCCTGCCTTACGTCCCTGCAATTGCATCAGATGCGGCCCCATACGATTAACCGGTTGATTAAGTATATGGCAGAAGCGGCATTTTTGATAAATTTTCTCGCCGTTTTTGATATCGCCTTCCGCCTGTGCTGCCGCCGGTACTGACAGGCAGCAAACAAGAAGTGAAATTTTAAACAGGCGGAGCATGTCAGATACCAGTCAGTCTTTAATCCGTTTGCGCGGATCTACGCCGGATTACAACCTGCCGCAATATGGCACCGGTCAACAAATGGTGCCGGTGCCATATACTGACTTATTCTGCGCTGATCGCTTTTGTCAGCACCAGAGTAATAAGCGCTGATGTGATGGTGAAACCAGCCAGAGGCAGAATTGTATCGCCGCCAAGCAGCACGACCACAAATGTTCCGGCAATGCTGACAATCAGACTTTCAATGCAGTAATAAATGGCTGTTGCCATACCTGCATAATCGCCGAAGCTCTTCAGTGCTCCGTTTGCTGTTACCGAGCAGGTGAGGGCAATGCCCGCCGCGACGACCCACATAGAGACTATGAAGGCAGGCACAGAAAGCTGCAAAGCCCCGCCGGAAAGCAACAACAGTCCGCCGCCGCACATGATAAGAAGCATACCGCGTCTTAATGTGCCGCGCAGTCCCCACCATTGCGTATAAAAACGGGCAAAGCGGGCAAAAATCACCATAACAATGGCAATGCTGGCAAAACACAGGCTGAACATGACCGGTGACAGGCCAAGACCAGCGATCAGCAGAAGCGGGGCAGTGGAGAAATACACAAAGAATGAGCCCATTGCAGCACTGAAGCCGCTTGTATAAGTCCAGAATAGCTTACTCCCGAGAATGGAGCGCAGTTTTCCCTGTGATTTTGTCAGGCTTGGCATACGGGTTTCCGGCCAGCGCCATGCGGCATGCAAACCCGCTAAAGCACCAAGTGCCGCCAGTACCCAGAAAATACTGCGCCAGCCGAACCGGATATCCAGCAAAGCACCGATCAATGGTGCAAGCGCAGGAACAAAAGCAAGCATAGAGCCGAGCAGGCTGTAGATCACCGCGCCTTCTGGGCGTTGCGCATAAACATCCCGCACAGTAGCAAAAGTCGCCACCAGCATTGCTGCAGCACCTGCGGATTGCAGCAAACGCAAAGCAAGAAAAACATGGGCAGAGCCGGTGATCGCCAACCCTGCAGAGGCACATGAAAAAATCAGTACACCACCCAGTAAAACCGGTTTTCGACCGATCTTATCCGAGAGAGGGCCGAAGATAAGCTGACCGGTACCAAGCACGCCCAGATAGAGGCTGAGTGTAAGCTGTACCATCTCAGGACTGGTCTGCAGAGCCTCCGACATATGCGGAATGACAGGCAGGTAAATATCCATTCCCATAGATGCCAGAAGATCAAACGGCGCCATGAGAAACAGAGCCGCAGCAAGACTAAAATTCCATTGCACCGGCAGAATGCCCTCTGCGGGTTGCAAAGATTTGTTTTTATAGAAAGACATATGTCGAATCCACGCTGTGAGGCGTGCATACAAAAGCAATCATGCAGCGGCGTTTAAACGACCGGCAGAGCGTGGCTTCTGAATGTTACGCCGTAAATTTTCTTCAGATGATGAAATTTACGGCTGAGCGGGTTGCGGATTCGACTTTACTCATAATGCCAGTGTTTAGATATTTGTCGGCATATTGTCAAAGCGCCGTCGTTGTTTTGCCTGAAACTTAGGAACAATTTGCTGTTCCGGTTCCCTGTATATAAATTGCATGTGCATGCTTGCCTGCCGGATATAAGCGGGTGAAAATAAGAGGGGGAGCAATGACAAGGCTGGTTATTGAAAAATATACTAACGGTCAGTTCGGGAAGAAAATAAATGTTCCGCTTCCGCTGATACGGATAGTTGCACGTATTTTACCGGATGCAGCGCTAAGTCAGTTAAAAGCAAAAGGGATTGATCTTTCAGCAATCTGTGCTGCCAGCCATGCCGGTCAGCCTTATGAGACAGTTCTGGATATAAGTGAAAAGCGCCGGAACAAAAAAGTCGTGATCTCCTTACAGCCCTGAAGCGGTATGATTTTACTGATATAAATCTCTGTATCTTGCGGCTGATAAACAAAAATGTGAGCGGTTTATCAGCCATGCGGCACTATGGGCGCGGTAGGAATGTCGGTCTTTGATTGACTGCGCGGTGTATTTTTGCCAAATCAGCAAAAATGATTTTCATAGAAGTGCAGGTTTCTGCCTGTATAATACTTCTGTGTTTATTGCAGAATGTTGCAGCAAATTTTAAACCCGATCAGGCTTGCCGCCACGGTCAGGCAAACTGCAATGTGAGATTGAGATTATGACGTGCGTCAAACGCACAGGAAAGGTTTAGGGCTATGACAGCCGATTTCCGCGAGCTTCGTGTTAATATGGTTGATACGCAGATCCGCACGACGGATGTGACGGATCTTGCTGTTCTGGATGCTTTTCTGGCAGTTCCGCGTGAAGAATTTGTACCGGCTCACCGTCGTGAACTGGCCTATATTGATGAAGATCAGCTGCTGGCAGAAACACCGGAAGGTGCACGCTATCTGATGGAACCGTCACCGGCAGCCCGTCTGGTGCAGCTTGCATCGGTCAAAAAACAGGATGTGGTGCTCGATATCGGTTGCGGCACAGGCTATCTGGCAGCGGTTCTGTCGCAGCTTGCAAGCTCGGTAATCGCTCTTGAAAGCAATGCGGATTTTGCTGCCTCCGCTTCAGAAAAGCTGCAGGCGCTGAGTTGCGACAATGTTGTGGTTGTCAGTGGTGAGCTGACTGCCGGCTACCCTAAAGAAGCCCCGTTTGATGTGATCATCATTGAAGGCGCTGTTGATTTTGTTCCCGAGGCTTTGCAGGCACAGCTCAGAGACGGCGGCCGTCTGGTTGCTATTGAAGGGCAGGGCAATATGGGTGTTGCGCATATTTATGTGAAAGAGGACGGCATCGTATCCCGTCGCGGCGTGTTTAATGCTGCGGTGAAACTGCTGCCGGGCTTCCGTCATGCTGCCGAATTCGTATTCTGATACGAAATAAATTCTTTTCAGAAAGCCTGTCACGGATCTCCGCGGCAGGCTTTTTGTTTATTACCGATATTTAAGCTTAAAATCTCTGTGTAACCTGATATTGTCTCACTCGTTGAAAACCACTATTTTGGGCCTGCAGCTTACAAAAGAGTAAGAATTGTGGCAGACCAGAAATTGTTGTTTTGGCAACAATAACAATTTGTTTATTAATGAATTAAGCTGACGGGTGGAAAATCCGGTTTTTACCCGTTATTAGCAAATGCCCGAATGAGTTTGGGAAATTTGATTCGAATTGTATGGGGTAAACCGTGGTCAATTTACGCAAACAGGTTTTAGCTGTTGCACTATTAGCGAGCACGGTACTCGCACCGGCTCCTGTTATGGCGGAAACGCTGTTCGGAGCAATGCAAAAAGCATATCACAATAATGCTTCGCTCAATTCATCCCGCGCCGGTCTGCGCGCAGTTGATGAAGATGTGGCAATTGCCAAATCAGGCTACCGCCCGACATTGAGCGGCACATATAAATATGGCCGCAGCCGCAACGGCACGACAGATACTTATTCGACAACAGGCGAGGTTGGCATCCAGCTGAACCAGACACTGTTCGATGGTTTCCAAACAAAAAACAACGTGGCGGCGGCCGAAAGTAACGTATACGCCCAGCGCGAAAATCTTCGCAATGACGAGCAGAACCGTCTGTTTGAAGCCGTTCAGGCCTATATGGATGTTTACCAGAACCGCCAGATCGCTTCTCTGCGCCAGAAAAATCTGGCCGCATTGAACGAGCAGGTTCGTGCAGCCAAAGCCCGTCTGGATGTTGGTGAAGGCACCCGCACCGACGTAGCGCAGGCCGATGCGCAGCGCTCAGCTGCTGTTGCCCAGCTCAATGCTGCTCTTGCCAATGTTAAATCGGCAGAAGCAGTCTACCGTCAGGTAACCGGCTCTGCACCGGATAAATTGCAGGCCGCTAAGCCTGCCGGTAAATCGCTGCCAAAGAGCATTGCTCAGGCCTATGCGATTGCTGAAGCCGGTCATCCTGGTGTTAAGGCAATGCAATTTGCCATGGATGCTGCCGGTCATAATGTGAAAGCTAAAGAAGGTGCGTTGCTGCCGACTGTCGGCGTAACAGCTTCCGCTTCGCATTCATCGGTTTATTCCGGTCTGCCAATGGCTGGTAACGGCAATTCCGCTTCGATCGGTGTCGGCGTTACTGTTCCGATTTATTCGGGCGGCAAAACATCTGCAACTGTTCGTAAGTCGAAAGAACAGCTTGGTCAGGCACGTATTCAGATTGACGTTGTGCAGGATCAGGTGCGTGCTGCCGTGGCTTCGTCATGGTCGCAGCTTGAAGCTGCAAGAGCATCTCTGTCAGCCTATCGCGACGGTATCTCCGCGGCACGTCTCGCACTTGATGGTGTGATTGAGGAGCGCAATGTTGGTCAGCGTACAACACTTGATGTTTTGAATGCGCAGAACGAACTGGTTGATGTTCAGATCCAGCAGGTGCAGGCCGAGCGTGATGTTGTTGTGGCAAGCTATGCCGTGCTTTCATCCGTTGGCCGTCTTACAGCGCGCCAGATCGGTCTGCAGGTTGCAGAATATAAGCCTGAACAGCATTATGATGCTGTTAAAGATAAGTGGATCGGTCTGCGTACACCGGACGGCCGCTAATCAGGATTAGATTCAATCTTTAAGAAAAGCGGTGCATCATGCGCCGCTTTTTTGTTTTCAGCAGACATTTCATCGGTCGCAACACGGCTGCAATCCCGACAATAGTTAAAAATCACTTAAGAAATCTGTGTTTTACGCCTGAGCGGTGGCTGCAGGGATTCTCAAATCAGCAATGGTTCTGTACTTTAGAGCTAAGATTCGTTGAATTTTCAGACTGAAGAATTTTACGCATTATTCTGCCGGAGAAAACTTAAGGCTAAACAAGCCGTTTCCGCAGATAAGCGACAGCCAAAGGATGCTGCACGATATGGCTCAGACTTCCAGCGCAACACGTGAACCGTCCATGGAAGAAATTCTGGCTTCCATTCGCAGAATTATTGAAGATAGTGATGTCACAAAACAGGCAACAGCTGATCTGACATCAGCTCCGGCGGCAAAAGCACAGCCTGAAAACCGTGCTGAAACAGTTAAAACTCCAGAACCGCCTGCAGAAAAAAAACGCGGGGAGGTTGCTCAGTTTCCCCGTGCTGTTTCTTTAGAAACAGCGCCAACTAATAATGCTGCTGTTTCTTCAGAAACAGCACAAACAAGCAACCACGCTGTTTCTTCAGAAACCGCTACCGGCGCCGCCAAAGATGCTGAAACTCAGCCTGCCGCACCTTCATTCACGCTGGATGCGATCTTGCGCGGCAGCATTCAGGAACAGACATCGCCTGCACAAAAGCCGGAACTGACACGGGCTGAAATGCATGAGCGCAATGTTGCTCATGTGCGTATTGCGACGGTTAATCCGCCGGTGCCGCCGGTTGTTGTTGCTGTGGCCGAACAACCTAAGAGTGATGCCATAAAAATGTCAGAGGCACTTCTTATGCAGGTTGCAGAAAAGCGGGTTGTTACAATGACCCAGCCAGCAGCAAAAGAAGAGGTTGCATCTGTGTCTGAAAAAACCTTCGAAACCGTGCCGCAAACTGTAGCGGCCCCTGCACAGGACAAGTCTCTGATCTCAGAGGCGGCAGAAAAACAGGTCGCAGCATCCTTCGGCAGCCTTAGTCAGGCTCTTATTGAAGAGCAGAAGCGTCTGCTCAATGAAAAAATGGAAGCCATGCTGCGCCCGATGTTACAGGAATGGCTGGATACCAATCTGCCGCCGCTTGTCGAACGACTGGTGCGTGAGGAAATCGAACGCGTTGTCCGCCGCGGCTGACGAAAAGAACGCTCAACTACGGATTTGCAGCCCCTTTACTGCTGTAAACGGGGCTGTTTTTATGTTTAAAGCCATCCTATATAGAATACGGAAATACCGTGATTTGCTGTGTGAGGCACGCAGTTTTCCTTGATTCTTTGTTTCAAACTTGCTTTGAAACATATCACTGAGACT
Organism: Ochrobactrum sp. SFR4; assembly: GCF_019730395.1. NCBI lineage: Bacteria > Pseudomonadati > Pseudomonadota > Alphaproteobacteria > Hyphomicrobiales > Brucellaceae > Ochrobactrum > Ochrobactrum sp. SFR4. The sequence goes on from NZ_JAAPBB010000003.1 coordinate 332,644, forward strand.
TGTTTGTACCGGATGGGTGATCGGATCTGCTGCTATTAAGGCAGGATTGAACGATCACTGCTTTCGTTGCGCCTGCCTTCATATAAAGAGACAGAGTTTTTTATGTTAGAGAAAACCTACGATTCCGCGGCTACCGAGCCAAAAATTGCTGATATTTGGGAAAAAGCGCAGGCTTTTAAAGCCGGTGCGGGTTCCAAGCCGGGTGCGGATCCGTTTGCCGTGGTGATCCCGCCGCCGAATGTCACCGGTTCTCTGCATATGGGCCATGCCCTTAATAATACCATTCAGGATATTATGGTGCGCTTTGAGCGCATGCGCGGCAAAAACGTGCTGTGGCAGCCGGGCATGGATCATGCCGGTATTGCAACGCAGATGGTTGTTGAGCGCCAGTTGATGGAACGGCAGGAGCCGAACCGTCATGAGATGGGGCGTGAGAAATTTGTTGAGCGCATCTGGCAGTGGAAAGAAGAATCCGGCGGCCTGATCTTTAACCAGTTGCGTCGCCTTGGTGCGTCCTGTGACTGGTCGCGGGAACGCTTCACGATGGACGAAGGTCTGTCCAAAGCCGTTCTGGAAGTTTTTGTCACGCTCTACAAAGAAGGCCTGATTTACAAAGACAAGCGTCTGGTCAACTGGGATCCGAAATTGCAGACAGCAATCTCGGATATTGAAGTTGAACAGCGTGAAATCAAAGGTCATTTGTGGCACTTCCGTTATCCGCTGGAAGGCGTGGCTTTTGATGCGGAAAATCCGGACACTTATATTGTTGTTGCAACAACACGTCCGGAAACTATGCTGGGCGATAGTGGTATTGCTGTTAATCCGGAAGATCCGCGCTATCAGTCCCGTATCGGCAAAAATGCCGTACTGCCATTGGTTGGCCGTGCGCTGCCGATTGTTGGTGACGATTATGCCGATCCGGAATCCGGTTCCGGTGCGGTTAAAATTACACCTGCACATGACTTTAATGATGCGGAAGTCGGAAAACGTAATAATTTACGTAAAATCAACATCATGTCACCTGTTGCTACCATCTTGCTTCAGGATAATGAGGACTTTGCGGAAGGCCTGACACCATCTGCTGAACTGGATGCGCTGATTGAACGCTTCCACGATCAGGATCGGTTCAAGGCGCGTAAAGCCATTGTTGAGATGATGGAAGAAGGTGGCTATCTCGAGAAAATCGAAGACCACACCCACATGGTGCCGCATGGCGACCGCGGCGGTGTGCCTATTGAACCATTGCTGACTGACCAGTGGTATGTAAATGCTGCAGAAATGGCCAAGCCAGCCATTGCGTCTGTTCGTGAAGGCCGTACAGCGATTGTACCGAAAACATGGGAAAAGACCTATTATGACTGGATGGAAAACATTCAGCCATGGTGTATTTCCCGCCAGCTGTGGTGGGGTCATCAGATTCCTGCGTGGTATGGTCCGGATGGTACAATTTTCGTAGAAAAGAGCGAAACAGAAGCTCTTGCCGAGGCTCAGAAACATTACGGTGAACCGACATCGCTGACCCGTGATTGTGACGTGCTGGATACATGGTTCTCCTCGGCTCTGTGGCCGTTTTCAACCCTTGGCTGGCCGGATAAAACTCCGGAACTCGACACCTATTATCAGACTGATGTTCTGGTAACCGGTTTTGACATCATCTTCTTCTGGGTTGCCCGTATGATGATGATGGGTCTGCACTTCATGAAAGAAGAGCCGTTTCACACCGTTTATGTTCATGCTCTGGTGCGTGACAAGAACGGCGCGAAAATGTCGAAGTCCAAAGGCAATGTTATCAATCCGCTTGATCTGATTGATGAATATGGTGCGGATGCGCTGCGTTTCTCGCTGGCTATCATGGCCGCACAGGGACGCGACGTGAAGCTTGATCCGGCGCGTATTGCCGGTTACCGCAACTTCGGTACCAAACTGTGGAATGCGACACGTTTTGCGCAGATGAACGGCGTGAGCCGTCAGCCTGATTTCAAACCGGAAGATGCAAAACTGGCAGTTAATCGCTGGATCCTGACCGAACTGACACGGGCAACAAAAGCGATTACCGAAGGTATCACGACTTACCGTTACAATGATGCGGCAAGTTCAGCCTATCGTTTTGTCTGGAACCAGTTCTGTGACTGGTATCTGGAACTTCTCAAGCCGATTTTCATGAGCGATGATGAAGATGCAAAGCGTGAAGCACAGTCCTGTGCAGCTTATTGTCTGGATGAAATCTACAAGCTGCTGCATCCGTTCATGCCGTTTATGACGGAAGAACTGTGGAGCCTGACAGCCGGTGAGGGCCAGAGCCGCGATACGCTGCTTGCCCATGCACCATGGCCTGTTTTGTCCTTTGAAGATGCATCGGCTGCTGATGATATCAACTGGCTGATTGAGCTGGTCAGCGGTATCCGTTCCGTTCGCTCGGAAATGAATGTTCCGCCGTCCGCTCAGGCACCGCTTGCGGTTCTGGAAGCCAACGACCTGACCAAAGAGCGTCTGGCACATCATGATGCAGCGATCAAACGTCTGTCGCGTGTTGCTGATATCAGCTTGTCTGATGCCGCGCCAAAAGGCTCTGCACAGCTGGTTGTAGGCGAGGCGACCTATTGTATGCCGCTTGGCAGCCTGATTGATCTTGGTGCGGAAATGCTGCGTCTTGAAAAAGAAAGCGGTAAACTGACAGCCGAAATGGAAAAAATTGACAAGAAACTCTCGAATGAGAAATTCGTTGCCAATGCCAAGCCGGAAGTTGTGGAAGCAGACCGCGCCCGTTTTGCGGAACTGCAGGAAGCACAGGGCAAAATTGCTGTAGCTCAGCAGCGCTTGAAGGATGCGGAATAAGTCAGCCTATTAGTTGCATCCAAAAAATAAAAGCGCCCTCAAATCAAATTGATTTGGGGGCGTTTTCTTTTGGTATTCCATACAGGCACTAACCGGAAAATCAGGCTGCGGATTAATCATATTGATTCTGTGGTCTATTCATGAAAATTGCAACTATTTGATTTTTATTGATTTATTGAAATTTAAATTGAAGTCATGCAATATGAATGCACTGTTTTTAAGAATGACAATGCTGAAGATTTGTTTCAGAAACAGGTTTAAAACGCACACAATCCGTGGTGAAGCATAGGTTTCAAGAGGCGAAAAACGATTGTCTTTTTTGCGTGACATATTTAACACAGCGCTCGTTTTGAGGGCAAAATCATGTCAAAAATGAAGTTTTAGATGTGAATTTATACGACAAGTGGCAAAAAAACTGAGTAAGACGATCAAAAATCTGATTTTCAGCCGGCTTTTGACGAACCGACGGTTCGTTTTCAGTTTTCTTGTACTTGCAGAACCCATTCGGCATGTTACGCTCACGTCAAAATTAAGTATAAAAATTGAGGGACAATATGCTTAAAACTGCCTTGAAATTATCTGCCGTATCGCTGGCATTGTCAGGGGGAATTTTGACCGCTCATGCCGGTGGTCTGGAGCGCAGTTCTCAGGATTTCGATATTTTATTTGAAGAAGGCAATGTGGTTGAAACCGGTGCGACTTTTGTTGCGCCGCAGCGTAAGCTGAAAAACATCCGTGGCAGTGTTTTCCCTGTCAATCCCGTGCCGGGACAAAATACCGGCCGGCCTTTCGATACAGAAGTTGACGAAGGTAAAACCTATTGGGTTCCGAAACTTTCGGCAAAAATTCAGCTGACTGATGAATTGGGCTGTGCGGTTCAGTATCGCGAGCCATGGGGTATTGATACAGATTCAGGCATCAATAATGCCCGTATGTTCAGCGCTATTGAACAAGAGATTTCTTCGCGCGATTACGGTCTGAACTGTGCCTATCGTTTCTCTGCCGGTGAAAAAGGCTTTTTCCGTATTCTCGGTGGCGTAAGCTATCAGGAACTCAAAGGCAGACAGACAAAAATTTCCGGCGTACCGCTGGATCCAAGCAATCCAAGAAACCTGACCTTTGCAAATAGTACACTGGACGTTGACGACAGTGCATTCGGCTGGCGCTTGGGTGCAGCTTATGAAATTCCGGAAATTGCCCTGCGCGCCAGTCTCGTTTATCAGTCCAAGGTCAGCTATGATCTGGATGGTACCGTTGGCGTATCTCTGATTGGTGCGCCTCTGAGCTTTATTACACCGGTCAACGGTAGTGTAGCCACACCGCAATCTGTTGAATTCAAATTCCAGACCGGTATTGCTCCGGATTGGCTGGCGCTTGCTTCCATCAAATGGACAGACTGGAAGAGCATTACCAAAATCGGTTTCGAAAACAGCGGAACAGGACCTTTCCTCGGCCGTTTCCCTGTAGGTGCCGAAGTAACGTCTCTTGATCTTTACTACAAAGACGGCTGGACTGTTATGGGTGGTATCGGCCACAAGTTTAACGACAAATGGTCGGGTGCAGCAACTGTTACCTGGGATCGTGGTACAACAACAGGTCTGACCTCACAGACCGATGTCTGGCTGCTGGGTCTCGGTGCGAATTACAAGGCTACAGAACATCTGGAATTCCGCCTTGCAGGTGCTGTCGGTATCCTGACCTCCGGTACTCTGGATAACACACTTACAGCAAAGAACGGCGGCAGCCAGTTCGGTTCCAAGGCTGATTTTGGTACCGATGTTGTTGGCGGCATGACACTTTCTGCCAAATACCGGTTCTGATCGCATGATCGGATAAAGAAAAGGCGCTGCGATTGTGGTGATCGCAGCGCCTTTTTATTTGCTTTGGAGACGTCCCGTTTACGACTGAATTGCTGAAACTGCTTTAGCCAGCACTTTAACAGCCTATTTTTCAAGGCGCGCGAGCAGGGACGAAGTATCCCAGCGACCGCCTCCAAGCTTCTGCACATCCTTGTAATATTGATCCACGAGGGCAGTCAGAGCGAGCGTGGCACCATTGCGATCCGCTTCTTCAAGGCAGATTTTCAGGTCTTTTCGCATCCAGTCAGCAGCAAAGCCGAATTCATATTCGCCTTTAATCATTGTCGGCGTGCGGTTTTCCATCTGCCATGAGCCGGCAGCGCCTTTAGACAGCACATCAATTACTGTCTGAATATCCAGTCCGGCACATTTTCCAAAGTGAATGGCTTCAGCCAGTCCCTGAACAATACCGGCAATGCAGATCTGGTTCATCATTTTAGCCAGTTGGCCATTACCAACTGCCCCCATTAAACCAACCGAACGGGCATAGGCAGAAATAACCGGTTTGGCTTTTTCGAAAACAGCCTCATCAGCGCCGCACATTACTGTCAGCACGCCATTTTGTGCACCTGCCTGTCCGCCGGATACCGGTGCATCTATGAAATGGAAACCGCGCTGGCGGGCTTCTTTATCCAGCTCACGGGCAACCTCAGCGGAGGCTGTGGTATTGTCGATGAATACAGTATTCTTGCCCATGCTCTGAAACGCGCCATCTTCACCAAGGGTGACAGAGCGCAAATCATCATCATTGCCGACACAGCAGAATACAAAATCCTGACCTCGGGCAGCTTCTGCAGGTGTCGTGGCAAAGCTGCCTTTAAACTCCTGCGCCCAGGCCTGTGCCTTAGCCGTGGTGCGATTATAGACGGTTACTTCATGTTCGCCGCGTGTTTTGAGATGGCCGGCCATCGGATAGCCCATAACACCGAGGCCGATAAACGCAACTTTAGCCATAGTAACTCCCATTTTATCAATGCTCTAAAGATGTTGAATAAAGTAATTTATAAAAGAGAGCCCCGCTATGGATTGTTAAGCGGTAACTCCCGATACATTTGTTCCAAAATCCAGTCTCGAAACTTCTCTGTACCGGATTTAATCTGACGCGATGCCGGAGCCACCAGAAAAATGCTCTTTCCGGCCTTGTAGGAATTCTCCAGCGGTATGACCAGTTTACCGCTTTCCAGATAGCTGCCGATGAGATGCCGCCAGCCGAGCGAAATACCCTGACCATGGATTGCAGCCTGCATTGAAGCGAGATTATCGCTGAACACCACATCATGAGGCAGTTTGGCAGTGGAAACACCCTGATATTCGAGCCATTCACGCCAGCCAATGCGGGAACGGTGCTTTTCTTCAAAATGCAGCAGGCGATGATTGAGTAAATCGGCCGGTGCATGAATCGGGCCGTGCGCGGCCAGATATTCCGGACTGCACACGCAAACAGTTTCCTCCAGACACAGCTGCCATGAGCGCAAGCCTTGCCATTCGCCATTGCCAAGACGGGCGGAGAGGTCAATATCCTCTTCACCGAGATCAATATAATCTTTCGGGCTTTCCTCAATATGCAGCGCGATTTCCGGATAACGGTTTTTAAAATCTGCCAGACGCGGCAGTAACCACAGCGAGATGAACACGGCCGAAAACGAGGCACGCACAATGTCTTTTTGATATTTCCGCTGCAAGGACGTAATCACCATATGCAGATGATCAAAGGAGGCCTGCACTTCCTGATAAAGCCGTTGTCCTTCCGGCGTCAGTTCCAGCCGCGCACTCTCACGGCGAAACAGTTTCAACCCTGTCGATTCTTCAAGTAACCGTATAGTTTTACTCACCGCGGGCTGGCTGACATTCAGCTCTTTGGCCGCAGCGGTGAAGCTTAAACGCCGTGCTGCGGCCTCAAAGGCAAACAGGTAATTGGCGGAAGGAATGAGATTACGGAGTCTGTGCATAATCTGAAGTTATACCTCGGACTATTTTTTTACAAGATCACAAAGCATCTGCCGCATCCTATTGTGAGATCAAAATCAGCCGTAATTTTGCGCGCTGAGAAAACATGAAAACAGTCTGAGACCGTTGCATACGGGAGAGGTGCACCGGTCTTCATAAATAGTAATCGGGTGGAATTATGCAGACATATGCGCGGGTTGTGGTTGTTGGCGGCGGGTGCGTCGGAGTTTCCGTTCTCTATGCGCTGGCCAAGCGCGGCTGGACAGATTGTGCGCTGCTGGAGCGCACATCACTGACTGCCGGCTCAACATGGCATGCGGCAGGGCTTATTCCGTCTTATGCCCGCAGTAATAATGTCGGCCGTATGATTGCGAAAACCATTGAGATTTATGAGGGACTGGAAGCCGAAACCGGCCAGAATGTCGGCTGGCATAAATGCGGCCAGCTGCGTATTGCCAATACGCGCGACCGTATGGATGAATATAAGAGCTATATGGATGTAGCCGAAGCGCAAGGCACCAATGCCCGTCTGGTTTCGCCAAAAGAGGCTATGGAACTCTGGCCGCTGCTGGAAAATAACAAGCATATGATCGGCGCACTCTATCATCCGGATGACGGACATATCGCACCGGCTGACGTGACCATGGCGATGGCCAAAGGTGCCCGTGATATGGGGCAGAAAATCTATCAGAATACACAGGTCAACAGTTTTGAACGCCTGCCAAACGGTGAGTGGAAAGTTTCGACCAATAACGGCGACATCATCTGCGAGCATATTGTTTCCGCGACCGGCAATTATGCCCGCCAGACCGGCGCATTGCTCGGTATCGATATTCCGGCGATCCCGATCCTGCACCAATACTGGATCACCGATACGGTGCCGGAAATTATTGAGCGTAAAAAACAGGGTCTGCCGGAAATGCCGATCCTGCGTGATGAGGGCTTTGCCGGATATCTGCGCGAAGAAGGCGACGGATTGATGTTCGGCCCTTATGAGCGCACAGAACATCTGAAACTCTTTGCCGTGGACGGTGTGCCGGAATGGTTCGGCGCTGATCTGGTGGAAGAGGATTTCGACGCGGTTGAATGGAATTGGGAAGTCGCAACGGACTATGTACCTGCTCTTGCCCGCACCGGCATTAAAGCCAATGTGCGAGGGCCCTTCCAGATGACCTCCGATGAATTGCCGCTGGCCGGTCCTGCATGGGATCTGCCAAATGTATGGTTGGCGGAAGGTGTGCCGGGCGGCATTCTCTGGGGTGGCACACTGGGTTTCCATCTGGCCGAATGGATTATCGACGGTGCTCCGTCCAAGGATATGTCTGAACTCGACCCGCGCCGTTTTTCTAATTATGCCAATAAAACGTGGACACGCCACAAGGTGCAGGAAACTTGGGGCACGCACGCGGATATTCATTTTCCGGGACAGACCATGCCGGCTGCCCGTCCGCAGAAAACCGCACCTTCCTATGACCGCCTCACAGAAATGGGCGCCGTATGGGATGTACTGAATGGCTGGGAAATGCCGCAATGGTTTGCGCCAAGCAAAGAAGAAGCCATTCCTGACCTGAGCTTCCGCCACACCCAGCGTGCGGCTAAATATATCCGTGAAGAAGTCACAGCGGTGCGTGAAGGCGTTGGCCTGATCGAAATGACACCGATGACCAAATTTGAGGTTTCGGGGCCGGGAGCGGAAAGCTGGCTGGACGGTATTCTTGCCAATAAACTGCCAAAACTCGGACGTATCGGTCTTTGTCATCACCTGAATAAAAACGGCGGCGTGGTCAGTGAATATACGGTTATCCGCTTCAAGCCTGATGCGTTTTATCTGATCTCAACCCCGCGCGGTGAGCGGCTGAACTTTGATGAATTATCCAAAATCCTGCCGGATGACCGCAGCGTTACGCTGACCAATGTCACCATGGAACGCGGTGCATTTACACTCGTCGGGCCAAAAGCGCGCGATGTTTTGCAAAAGATCACCGAGGTTGATCTGAGTAATGCGGCTTTCCCGTGGATGAGCATGCAGACCGGTACAATCGGTCTTGCCAGCGATGTGCGGATGCTGCGCGTGACCTATGAAGGCGAGCTTGGCTGGGAACTCTATCATCCGATTGGTTATCAGCGTCATTTGCTGGATGAAATTCTCAAAGTCGGTGAGGAATTCGGCATCCGCATGGTTGGTCTGGCCGCACTGGAATGCTGCCGTCTCGATAAATCCTATCGTGCCATGTATCGCGATATGAATGCCGAACTGACAGCTTTGGAAAGCAGTCTCGACCGTTTCATCAAATTCGATAAAGGCGACTTTATTGGCCGCGATGCTCTCATCCGCCAGCGCGAAGAGGGGCTGAAGCGTCGTATTTGCACCATCACTATCGCCACTGATGGTGCCAGTGTGCAGATGAATGAGGGCGTTTATCACAATGGTAAACTGGTCGGCCGTATTACCTCCGGCGGTTATTCCTGCCATTTCAGCCATGATATCGCCCTTGCTCTGCTGCCGCCTGAGCTGGGCAATCAGATCGGACTGGAACTGGAAGTTCAGGTGCTGAGTGAATGGCGTAAGGCAAAAGTGGTTGAAGAGTCGCTCTACGACCCGACCAATTTGCGTTGCAAAATGTAATTTTAACAGTCTGATACATTGAATTGACAGGATAAAATCATGAAAGTTCTGGTCGCAGTTAAACGGGTTGTTGATTACAACGTTAAAATCCGCGTTAAGGCCGATGGCAGCGGTGTTGACCTTACCAATGTCAAAATGGCGATGAATCCGTTTGATGAAATTGCCGTGGAGGAGGCGCTGCGCCTCAAAGAAGCAGGTAAGGTTTCGGAAGTGATTGTGGCTTCCATCGGTCCGGCACAGGCGCAGGAAACGCTGCGCACAGCACTGGCTATGGGGGCTGATCGCGGTATTCTGGTGAAAGTGGATGACGCTGTTGAGCCGCTTGCCGTTGCTAAAATCCTGAAAAAACTGGTCGAAGAAGAACAGCCGCAACTGGTGATCGTCGGCAAACAGGCGATTGATGATGATGCAAACCAGACAGGCCAGATGCTCTCCGCACTGCTGGGCTGGTCGCAGGCAACCTTTGCTTCGGAGCTGGAGCTGAGTGACGGCAAAGCCGGCGTGACCCGAGAAGTTGATGGTGGTTTGCAGGCGATTGAAGTGAAACTGCCTGCAGTCGTGACCGTTGATTTGCGTCTCAATCAGCCGCGTTATGCCTCTCTGCCGAATATCATGAAGGCTAAGAAAAAGCCGCTTGATGAAAAAAGTGCGTCAGAGCTTGGCATTGATACGGGATTGCGCCTCAAAGTGCTTAAAACTGAAGAACCGGAGAGCCGTCAGGCAGGTATTAAAGTTGCGAATGTGCAGGAACTGGTTGCAAAACTGAAAAATGAAGCCGGACTGATTTGATAGGGAAATAAGATCATGGCAATTTTACTTTTAGCGGAACATGACAACGAGACCCTGTCAGAGCAGACAGCAAAGGCGCTGACCGCAGCGCTTGCAATTGGCGGTGATGTGGATGTGCTGGTTGCAGGGCAGAATGCCAAGCCTGCAGCAGATGCAGCTGTAAGCCTCAAAGGCGTGCGCAAAGTGTTGCTTGCAGAAAATGCCATGCTGGAAAACCAACTGGCAGAACCCCTCGCTGATCTTATTCAGACATTGAGCGCGGATTATGATGTGATTATCGCTGCGGCCACAACTACAGGCAAAAATGTGTTGCCGCGTGTGGCCGCATTACTGGATGTGATGCAGGTGTCGGACATTATCGAGGTAATCTCGGCGGATACATTCAAGCGCCCGATTTATGCCGGCAATGCCTTGCAGACCGTTCAGGCACTGGATGCGAAAAAGGTGATTACTGTGCGTACTGCCGGTTTTGCCGCGGCAGAAAAGGGCGGGGCGGCTGCAGTCGAAAATATTGCTTATGCTAATGACCCGCAATTGTCGAAATTTGTTGAGGCAAAACTATCCGGCGGTGACCGTCCGGAACTGACTTCGGCAAAGATCATTGTTTCCGGCGGTCGCGCTCTTGGTTCTGCAGAGAAATTTCAGGAAGTCATGTTGCCGGTGGCTGATAAGCTCGGCGCAGCAGTCGGCGCAAGCCGTGCCGCAGTGGACGCCGGTTATGCGCCGAATGACTGGCAGGTTGGTCAGACCGGTAAGGTGGTTGCGCCTGATCTTTACATCGCTGCCGGTATTTCCGGTGCTATCCAGCATCTGGCAGGGATGAAGGATTCCAAAGTGATTGTGGCGATCAACAAAGACGAAGAAGCACCTATCTTTCAGGTTGCCGATTATGGACTCGTTGGCGATCTGTTTGAAATTATTCCGGAACTGGAAAAAGCACTCGGCTAATTTTTCCATCAAAATTTATTGAAATTAAAAGGCATTCACCTGTTCAGGCGGATGCCTTTTTGCTTTAACCTGACTTGAGATTTACGGGAGAATTGAGCGATGAGCGAGATAAATGAAACAGTCAACGGTGCCTGTCATTGCGGAACAGTGCGGTTTCGGGTGAAACTATCCGACGGGCTGAATACAGCACGCCGTTGTACCTGCTCTTATTGCCGGATGCGCGGTGCCGTCGCTGTCTCAGCACAGCTTGACGGGCTGGAGATTATCAGCGGGGAAGATGCTCTGACGCTCTATCAGTTCAACACAAAGGCGGCGAAACATTATTTCTGTTCGGTTTGCGGGATTTATACCCATCATCAGCGCCGCTCCAATCCGCAGCAATACGGCATTAATGCTGCTTGCCTTGAAGGAGTAAGTCCCTTTGATTTTGATGAAGTTCTTGTCACTGATGGCATTAATCATCCGTCTGATGGCAAATCTGCAAACAGGTCACCCTATGTCGGCGTGTTAAAATATATCCGTTGCGAATGATACTTACTGATCGTTGATAATTGCCCAGCGTTCATGATCACGCCAGTCGCCGTTAATGTATAAATAGCGCGGGGAAAAGCCTTCTTTGTGAAAACCCGCGCGTTCAACAAGGGCGAGGGATCGCAGATTGTCCGGTTGGATATTAGCCTCAATCCGGTGCAGGCCGATTTCCCTGAAGCCATAAGCAACTGTTTGTTTCAGACCTTCCGTCATCAGCCCGCGACCAGATTGATGCACCATGCCGTAATAGCTCAAATAAGCACTGCAAAACGCCTTCATGAATATCTGGCTGAAGGTAAAAACACCGGCAATTTTACCGCTCTCTGTATCGCGCACAATAAGTGCCTGTGAGGCACTGCTTTGCAGATTACCGAACCAGTCTTCAAAACCGGCGAGATCGGTAAAATTGCGCATCCACGGGTGATGATGGTTTTGGCTCGCAATATTACCCGCAATCAGCTCTGTTGCATCTGTTCTTCTGACGGGTTGCAAATTAATCATTTCATCCTCCAAACCGGATGCGTTTTATCGGCTTATAGTATGTTGTGGAAAAGTAGACACCGGTTTTCCGATACGACATGCGTAAAAACAAATAGATAGAGCGAGCGTAATGGGTACGATTAAACGCAATACGCTCTAACGCAAAGTGCTGACAAGCCCAAACCTGTGTGATGAAGAAGTTTCTCGGCATGTGCATTGCGTGTTGCACCATATTATGTCAGCGATATTTAAGTATGTTTACGAGACTGTGTATGGGGATGCGTTTGACGGGTAATAAACAGATTTGGAAATCCTATCTGACAATATCGGTTATCTGGCTGATCTTGCTATTGCTGTTTGTTGCTTTCACAGCGCGCCAGAGCATTAATCAGGCGCGTGATGAGGTGAAACAAACCGGCACAGCGCTACATCGTGTTCTGTCGCAACGTGCTGCCCAGCATGATGCGCATCTCACCAGCTTGAATGCGCTGATCCTCTCGGCCAGTCCGGCGCCTGTAGATGCTTTGCGGCAGGTGTCGCGCAATATTATCCGCTTTTACCCGCGCATCAGCGTAATAGATGTCATGCTGCTGAACCGCGCCGGTACCGCTGTCAGTGCACAGCCTGTGATGATGGTGGATGAGACTGAGCATGACAATCTCGCCGGTGTTTTTGCCGCTCAAGTCGCAGAGCAAAAACCGGGGGAAGTGCGCACTTATCTGTCTGACAAGCTGGCAGACCGTTATTATCTGGGCAAAAAATCTGACAATGCCAATCCCGGTTATGCGATTTTCATGGCTATCAATCCGGCTCTGATGATTGAGCCGGATGAGCGGCCGGATTGGGCAGACCTGACCCTGTCCATCAATGATAAGATTATTCTTGAACAACAATCCGGCCTGAAAACAGTGGCATCGCGTTTTCTGGAACAACCGGTTTTCTCTCAAAAAATTGACAGCCAGAACCAGCCGCTTTTGCTGCGTCTCAGTCGCCCGATGGCGCTGTCAGATGTGATTGATCCGTTGCGCAGCATTTTGTTTGCGGTTTTGTCCCTGATTGCTTTGACCGGTGCTTATGCACTCTGGCGCTTTCAAAAAGCGACCAGAGAGGCCGAGCAGAAAGTGCAGTTGTCGGAGCATGAAACGCGGCTTGCTCATGCGGCGCGGGTGAATTCTATGGGCGAACTGGCTTCAGGCATTGCCCATGAACTGACCCAGCCGCTGACAGCTTTGCTGAGCCAAAGTCAGGCCGCATTGCGCCTTGAAGCTTCCGGTGAGCGTCCTGAATTATTGAAACAGGCTTTGGCGGCTAATGTGCGCGAAGCATCGCGTGCGGGTGAGATTTTACAGCGTATGCGCAATTATATGAGCAATCATGAACCGCAGCGTAAACCTGTAGAAATCAACCAGATTATCCGCGATGTGGCGGAATTGCTGCGCACGGATCTGGAGCAGCGCAATATCAGCCTGCATCAGCAAACCGAGAAAATATCACCGCTGATTACTGCTGATCCGGTTGAGATGGAGCAGGTGCTGTATAATCTGATCCGCAATGCTGCCGACAGCCTGAGCCAGAGTGAGATCAGCGATAAACACATTACAGTAATCGCTGAGGCCAGAGGCGGGCAACTCGTCCTGAGTATTGCCGATAATGGCGACGGCATTGCCGGTGATGTTCTGCCGCGTTTGTTTGAGCCGTTTTTCACCACCCGTAAAGCGGGTATGGGGCTGGGGCTTTCGCTCTGCGCAACACTGATTGAGCGGATTGACGGGGAAATATCGGCAGCAAATGCACCATCCGGCGGTGCAATCTTTACAATTACCATTCCAATGGCTGAGCCTGAGCATTCAAAGGCGGCAGAATGAAAAATCTCAAAATTTATCTGATTGATGATGATGAAGCTGTGCGCGAAGCATTGTCGCTGTTGTTGCAGACCTATGGCATGCATGTGGAGACATTCCGTGATCCGGCGACATTTCTGGCGCATGTGGATCCTCAAAAGCCCGGTTGTCTGATACTCGATTTGCGTATGCCGATGATAAGCGGCTTGCAACTGCAGCAAAAACTGCTGGAACGCGGGATCGACTGGCCAGCAATCATGATAACCGGTCACGGGGATATCAATGCCTGCCGTCGTGCTTTCAAGGCAGGTATTCTTGATTTTCTGTCCAAGCCCGTGGATGAGCAGATTTTGCTGGATGCACTGGAGACAGCCTCACAAGCGCTGGATAAAATTCTGGAGCGGGCGGAGGCGCAGAAACTGATTGCCAGACTGACTGAGCGCGAATATGAGATTTTCGACCTGATCTGCAAAGGTTTCGGCAGCAAAGAGATTGCCTCTGCGCTAAATATTTCCGTGCGCACGATTGATGCGCATCGCGCCAATATTGCCGAAAAACTGGAAACCAGTTCCGTAGTGGATTTTGTGCGGTTGCAACTATCCGGCAGCAATACAAGGCATCCGTAATTCTACCTAGAGCTTTCAGCGGTATCGCGGATTCACGTTCAATGATTGTTTCACTAAATTGAGTGTCAGAAAGCCGGTTGCTTTCATCAACACTCAGGAGACGATTATGAAACGCATTTTGTTTGCCGGTGCTGCGGCACTTGTACTGACCTCAGCTGCTTCTGCGCAGGTTTTGCAGGAAAAGAACATGCCGCTCAATCTTGCGGTAAACATTGCCAATGAAACAATCGCTGCCTGCTCTGCCAAGGGTTACAATGTAGCCGTAGCTGTTGTTGACCGCGCAGGCGTACTGCGCACTCTGATGCGCGCCGATAATGCCGGTGCTCATACACCTGCCGCAGCGACCGCCAAGGCTTTTACCTCGGCCTCTTCGCGCACTCCAACCGGTGTCATGGCTGAAAATATCCAGAAAAATCCTGCAGCTGCAGAACTGGCTAACATTCCGGGCTTCCTCGTACTGGCTGGTGGTGTACCGGTTAAAATTGGCGATGCAACCATCGGCGCAATCGGCGTCGGCGGCGCACCGGGCGGCCATCTGGACGAAGCCTGTGCAGTTGAAGCACTCGATAAGGTCAAAGACCAGCTTAAATAATTGATCCGGACCGCCGCACTGTTATCTCAGTGTGGCGGTTCACACATGATGCACTTTCAATGAGGAGAGAGACATGTCAAATTTATTGTCCTTGCGGAATATTTTCAGAAGCACTCTGCTTATTGCCGGTTTTATTTTGACAATCACGGGAGTTGCCATGTCTGCCTCAGTCAGCAAAGAACGCAAACTACTGGAGGCTGCAGCCACCGGTGATGTAGCAACTATTCAGAGCTTGCTGAAAGATGGCGTTAATGCCGATACACGCAACGACCACCGCCAAACTGCTTTACTGGTTGCAACTCATAATAATCAGGTTGAAGCGGCTAAAGTTCTGATTGATGCCGGTGCAGATGTAAATGCCAAGGATATGATACAGGACAGCCCGTATCTCTATGCCGGAGCACGCGGCCATCTGGAAATTCTGAAAATGACTTTGAGCCATGGTGCCAATCTGAAAAGCACCAACCGCTTTGGCGGCACGGCACTTATTCCGGCATCCGAGCGTGGTCATGTGGAAACGGTGCGTACGCTGATTGAGGCCGGTGTTGATGTCGATCATGTCAATCGTCTCGGCTGGACTGCGCTGATTGAAGCGGTAATCCTGAGCGATGGCGGGCCAGCCCATGTAGAAATTATAAAGCTTTTGAAAGCCGCCGGTGCCGATCTCTCTATTCCGGATAATGAAGGCGTAACAGCGCTGCAGCATGCTAAAAAGCGCGGCTTTGCTGAAATCGTTGCTGTGCTTGAGAAGTAGTTTCTACAGAACCATCAGACCGATGCCGCTGAGAATATCCGTTGCCTGACTTTTTGAGATAATGGCACCTTTAAGCACAGCGGCATCGTGAAATGTCAGGCTGCCCAGATCGCAACCACGCAGATCAGCGCCTTTGAATTTGCTCAGCCGTAAAGTGGCACCGCGCATCCGGCAATCGTGAAAAACCGCATCACGGAAATCACATTCTCTGAGATCAGCCTCGCTGAAATCCATATTTGTCAGAATTTTATTGCGAAACGACGCACGCGGCAGAAAAGCTGCAATCAGCAAACATTCTGCAAAATCGGTGCCGATCAGGCTGCAATCAGTGAAATCCGCACCGGTTAGCTTGGATCGTGAAAATTTCACGCCATTGAGATTGGACCGGCTCCACAATGTATTGGACAGATCGCAATCGTAAAATTGTGCGGTATTGCCATCAATATTGGACAGGTTTGCACCACTGAGACGGCATTTATTGAATTGCGTTTCAGTGATGATTGCAGCTTTGAAATTACAGTTTGTAAATATGCAATCTGTGAAAATACAGTCAGATAAATCCTGACCGGACAAATCAGCCCCGTCACATATTAAGCCGCTGAAATTGCGGGTGCCGTCACTAATATTCTTTAAAAATGCGACAGGCACAGGGCTGTTCTCAGCGTCTGCGGGTCAGGACAACATAGGCAACGCAACCGGCAAGACCGAAAGCGATAATACCCTGAATAAGAAATACCCACTGTATCATACTCATAACATCACCTTTTCATTGCAGGAAAAATATGATCTGCGCAGTGCTTTATCATTCCCCTGTTGCGATGTCAGCATTTTTAAATAGGAATATTACAAGCCAAAATTGAAAAACGGCGGCGCTTACGCACCGCCGTTTTTCAACCGAACTAGCAGGGATTATTCAGCCAACCATTCTTTGATACGATCAGGATTATCGGCAATATATTTGTCGACGGCCTTATCATAAGAAGTTTCCTGCGCTTCAAACATCGCTTTTTCGAGATCTGCCAGCGGGATATTCATTTTTTCCAGCAAGGAAGCAACTTTCGGATTGTCTTCCTTAAAGCCTTTGCGGGCGAGGGCATTCACATGCTCTGCGGCACCAAGCGCACCTTCAGGGTCTTCCAGATAGCGCAGCTTATATTTGCCGAACATCCAGTGCGGGCTCCATGCCGTCGCCACAAACCAGCCGTCTGAGCGGGTTGCACGATCAACCGTGGTCAGCATCGCTGCCTCACTGGAGATCTGCAGCTTATAATTCAGGCCGTATTTTTTGATCGCTTCTTCTGAAAGACGGGTCAGACCGGCACCCGGATCAATACCCTGAATCTGACCTTTCAGCTTTTCATGAATACCGGCTTTCTTCAGATCTTCAATCGACTTGATATCGCTCTCAGGCACAGAGGCAGGCACAACCCAGCCAAGTTTTGCACCTTCATAGAGCGGCCCCAGATCTTCAACCTTACCTTCAACACGCTTGTAATAATCCGCATGTGTTGCAGGCAACCAGGCCATCATCATGGCATCAAGATCGCCACGGCTCACGCCCTGATAAAGCGGTGCAACATCTGTCTGCACCAGTTCAACTTTCTGATCCAGATTATCCTGAATAAGTTTAGCTGCGAGCTTGGTAACAAACTCAGCATCGGACCAGGGTGCCCAGCCAAGTTTGACCACTTTGGCATCGCCTGCAGCCAATGCTGAAGTTGCCATGGTTCCCGCCAGCAATGCCGCTAGGCTTAGACGTGTCAGTTTCCCGAACATATCTTCTCCTTTATGGTTTCTATAGGTGAATTAAGCTTCCTGCTTGCGCAGGGATGTTGTTTTCTTCGCTCCGGTTTCCGCTTCCGGCTGTTTGCGCAGCGCTGCAAAGCGCTTAAACAGGCCTGGTTGCGGTTTGCCAAAGCTCTGAGTAATCCGGTCAAGCACAACGGCCAGAATGACCACGGCAAGTCCGCCCTCAAAACCGGTGCCGACATCAAGACGCTGAATACCGGTGAGCACTGTATTTCCCAGACCGCCCGCACCGATCATCGAGGCAATCACCACCATCGACAGCGACAGCATAATGGTCTGGTTGATACCAGCCATAATGGAGGGCAGGGCATTGGGAAGCTGCACTTTGAACAGCAGCTGTTTTGCCGTGCAGCCAAAGGCCAGACCGGCTTCAACGAATTCTCCGTGCACCTGCCGGATACCAAGATTGGTCAGGCGTACAACCGGCGGCATGGCAAAAATAACAGTCGCGATTGTACCGGGCACGGCGCCAAGACCAAAGAACATGGCCGCCGGAATGAGATACACAAAGGCAGGCATAGTCTGCATCAGGTCGAGCACAGGACGTATGAAAGATGCCAGCAACTCGCTGCGCGCCATGGCAATACCCAGCGGAATACCAATGACAATGGCAATGATTGTTGCCGCCAGCACCAGAGACAGGCTCTCCATCGTACCCGACCACAGTCCCATATGATGGACGAGTGCCAGTGCGAGAGCAGTGAAGATTGCAAACTTCCAGCCGACACGCCACAGCGACAAGAGTGTCAGAATGGCAATACCCACAACAGCCGGAATTGCCAGCAATCCACCCTGAATACCGCCGGTAACAAAGCCGATAACCGCAGCAATCATATCCAGCGCCGGTGTGAAATGGTCGAGAATGTAATTCACAGTGATATCGGCACCTTTGCCGATACTAAAATTCATATCCATTTTTATACCAATCGTTTCAGCTCAACCGGCGCGGTCGAGCGTTTCCAGAAGTGCCGATTTGGAAATCGCACCGACATATCTGTTTTTTTCATCAACAACCGGAACCGGCCAGCGGCTTTCAGCAACGCGGCCAAGCACGTTGGAAAGCGGTTCGCTTGCTTCAATAGGAGTGATATCGCTTAAGAACGCTTCCCTGTACGGATGCGGGGATTTGGCTTTGACCTTCTCAATCAGGCCGTCCTGACTGATCATGCCGTGATAGCTGCGGTCGCGGCCGACAATAACGGCAACGTCACGCCCCGTTGTTTCCATCTGTTCCAAAGCGGAAGCGGCGGAAACACCCTGACGGTCAAAGATCGTCAGCAAGGTTTTCCGCGCCACATCACCGGCAGAAAACACATGAGACACATCCACATTTTTGAAGAAGGAGCGCACATAATCATTCGCCGGAGCAGAAACAATCTCATCCGGCGTGCCGACCTGCACAACCTTGCCGTGCTGCATAATGCAGATACGGTCGCCAATGCGCATGGCCTCGTCCAGATCGTGGCTGACGAAGATAATCGTGCGACTGTTTTCTGATTGCAGACGGATCAGCTCATCTTGCATTTCAGTGCGGATGAGGGGATCAAGAGCGGAAAATGCCTCATCCATCAGCAGGATTGTCGGTTCATTGGCCAGAGCGCGGGCAAGACCGACACGCTGTTTCATACCACCGGAAAGCTGATCAGGCATGCTCTGTGCATAGGGTTCCAAACCGACGGCGGTGAGCGCTTGCATTGCACGCGCATGGCGCTCGGCCTCAGCCATGCCGGCAACTTCAAGCCCGAAGGCAGCATTGTTGAGAACAGTCCGGTTTGGCAGTAATGCGAAAGACTGGAAGACCATGCTCATATCGCGGCGGCGCAGATCGATCAGCTCGCCTTTGGACATTTTGGTAATGTCACGCCCGTCAACGGCAATCGTGCCGGAGGTCGGCTCAATCAGCCGGTTCAGCAGGCGCAAAAGTGTGGATTTTCCTGAGCCGGACAATCCCATGATGACGAAGATCTCGCCATCCATAATTTCGAAGCTCGCCCCATCAACACCGATTGTGCAACCAGTATCTCTGTGGATCTCTGTTTTACTTTTCCCGGATCGCAATTGGCTCATTGCCTTTTCCGGCTTTTCACCAAAGATTTTGAAAACATCTTTTAAAGATAGTTTTACAGACTTTGGTTCATTCATACTCTCATTAATTGTATAAACAGCCATATAATAAGTTAACCCTGCCATAATGGCAGACCTATTCTCCTTTTGTATTTAAAAATAGAAATATCTGCAAAATTAAAACAAAAATTATGCTTTAAGAAAGATCGAAAATTCGCAGATAATTCTAATTTGATATTCATAATTATAGAGAAATATCAAAAAAAGTCCACCCGACGCATTGGAAATGCTGCAAAACCCCGCATTTTCAGGCTATAGCGCATGATCGGGAAAAGGATGTATAGCTAAAAAATATGCATGCTGATGCGTGTGAAACCGCATTCTATGCAACAGAGATTCTCACCATATCCGCGATGGAAAACCAAATGAAAAATCTGCGATATCGGTAAGACGTGAAGTAAAAGATCAAAAGTTAGCTGCATCAGATAAAATTTTTATTATCAAATATTCAATATTAAATTTTATAAATATACACTTCTATATTCTTAAAAATGCAGTATCATCATGAGCATTGCAATCTTTGATGGATAATACATGGAGAAAGATTGGAATTTTTTTATTATTGTTGAACCAATGCAAGGGCAGATATTTAAAATATCCTGCTGGACCGATTTGTCGGTGTTTTTACTATGCCACTGGCCGGTGAAATACGGAATATCCTATACTGTGGCAGTATGTACCCTGTCTCAAAATTATTACAAAAAATCCAATATTGAACTGATTATTAAACGCTTCATTGCTGCACTCAATGAAGCAAAAATTCCTTATTACTTTGAAACAGACAAGCGTATCGCTGATGCAATTGTATCCGCAGCACTTACGGGACTTTCAGCCACGACCATGAGCGATTAAGTCGCTGCTCCTCACGACAGAGGAATAGCAACCTCAGTACGGTTCCGGCCGTTTTGCTTTGCTTGATACAGAGCCTGATCTGCAGTTTTAATCAGATGACTGAAGTCAGGATGACCATTAAATGTGGAAACGCCAATCGATAATGTAATATTTTGCGATCCGCCATCCGGTAGCGAGAATTGCTGACCGGATATTTTCAGCCGCAGTTTTTCAGCAGTTTCAAAAGCAGTTTTTGTACTTGCCTCAATCAGCACGACAAGAAACTCTTCTCCGCCATAACGGAAGACAAAATCGCTGGCGCGCGAATGCGTGAAAATACTTTCTGCCACATGCTGCAGAATATGATCCCCGCCACCGTGACCGTAAGTGTCATTGATGCGCTTGAAATTGTCGATATCGACCATCATGACACTCAGCTCCATCCGGTTTTGCGAAGCCATTTTGACTTCCCGCGACAGGATAGAGGGCAGAAACCGTCTGTTCAGTGTGCGTGTCAGCGGATCCCGGCCGGTTTCCATTGCTGCGGCGACCTGAAAGAGTTCTGCCAGCAGAAATTTGATCTCTCCGGTTTTATTCTTAAAGGATTCAATCAGTTCTGTGAGGTTTTGATCCGCATCTTCACCGGCACCGGCAATTGCCGGCAACAATACGGTGTCGATATATTTCATATCCGCGCGTATATTTTCCAGAACCGGCGAACCATGAAAAATCATATCGCCTTTATGATGTAGCCACAGACCGAAGTCCGAACTTGAGAGTTGGGGCAGCACAGCTTCACGCCTGTTGCCGTAAAGACTGAACAGAACGGATTGGCTCCATTCCATAAGGCTGGCACGCTGGATTTCCCGCTCCAGAGTCACATCCTGACTCAGTGCAAAAGCACGATAGGCTTCATCAGTCTGGGCATCGCTTTTGGTATTGCTGACAAAAGCCTGGCTCATAAACTCAATAGCAATATTAATGGCATTACCGGCATAATCGGCCATCACAGCAAAGTCACCAAGACTGATTGTCTGACTTTGCAATTGATGGACAATCTCGTTTTTCAGCAGGCGCGCGCCCTGCATAACAACATGAATAGGGACCTGAATACGCGCATGAACCTCGCCGATCTTGCGTTGCTCGGCCACGAACACCGCAACATCCATGGTTCGCTCAACAAAAAGCCGGCGCAACCAGCCGCGCATCGAATGCTGCAAGCGGTCGTGAACCACATCCTGAGAGAGAAACGGACTTGCATCCGGATTTTGCAGCAACCGCTCGTAGAAAACACCAACCAGACGGTCTTTATCGGCCTCGATCAGACAGGCAAGTTGCTTTGCTAGATTATCAGGCAAGCTATGGATGAGGTGTACCCACTCGCTTTCAGATGGCGTCAGGCCGATATGAGGGGTACGGATATCATCGCCGGTTATCTCTGAGGACAGAGGAGGGATATTCATAACCGTCATAGCTTCATCGCTCATATGCTGGGGTGTATTTCAAAAAACCAAAACGCTGAACTGTTTTCGGTTTTTAAAATGCACATAAATTCTAAAAACTGAGCATTTCCAATAGGATTCTCTGACTGAAAATGCCTCACACCTTGTTAAAAAGTGTAGCAGGCGGGGGCGGTATGGAAGCGTTTATGCCGGTGCATATAAATTCCCTTGCCGCAACATATCTTCAAATGAAACATGCTGCGCTGCACAAAGATTATGGTCTGTCTGCTGCCAGACCGGTTTCATAACTATACCGGCCAAGCTCCGCCAATGATCCTCATTATTATGTCTCGTTGATGAATGATACGGTTAAATAGCTGTTTTTAAATGAATACTCTGTTCACAAATATATTACCGGCTTGTCTGCTCAAGAATTTATATGTAGACTGACCTACCTAATAACTAAAAAGAGAAATTATGTCTGCCTCTGCAAAGCCATCCAAAGCTCAATCTGTGCGAGATCGCCTGCTCGATGCGGCGGGTATCCTGTTTTATAATTACGGGATCAACGCAACCGGCATTGATATGATTACAGCTAAAGCAGGCGTTGCCAAAATGAGCCTGTATAATAATTTTGCGTCAAAATCCGAGCTGGTCGCCGCCTTTATTGAGATGAGGCATCAGGAATGGCTCGATTTATATGCTGCTCGTTTAGCAGCAGCAGCCAGCGCGAAAGAGCGTGTTATGGCAGTGTTTGATGCCTACAGAGATCACGCTGAATATGATTATGAGAACGGCTTTCGCGGGTGCGGATTGTTGAATGCCGCAGCTGAGCTCACCGTGGGCGATAAGGGCAGGGAGGCTGTGCGCCGCCACAAAGAAGAGGTGGAGCACCTCCTTGTTCAGCATCTGCAGAAATGGCGCACGAAAACAGGGGACATATTGACAGCGGAGCAGGTGGAAATGACCGCAGAACATCTGGCATTTCTGCTGGAGGGCTCATTCTCACGCGCCGGTCTTGAGGGAAACAGTAAGCGTGTTCAGCAAGCAAGATGTCTTGCAGAAAGTATTCTGGCCGGTTTATGAGCAATGTATCAGTTATCAAAACGGATAGTGCAGGGCTTGGCATTGTCTGCGTTTTAATCGCGTCCTTTCTGTGGGGCACGACCGGCACCGCGGCAACTTTTGCTCCTGAGGTCGGCCCCATGGCCATCGGTGCCGTTGCCATGGGGGTAGGCGGGCTTTTGCAAGCGCTGCTTGCTTTACGGGCTTTGAAACGCGACTACAGAAAATTACAGCAACAATGGCTTCTCGTCTTGTTCGGCGCGGTTTCTGTGGCCGTCTATCCGCTGGCCTTTTACTCGTCGATGTATCTTGCCGGTGTCACAGTCGGCACGGTTGTCACAATCGGTTCCGCACCTTTGTTCTCCGCACTGATTGAATGGGTGATTGATCGTAAAACCCTGAGCAAACAATGGATTTTCGGTGCGGCTCTGGGGCTTTCCGGCATTGTTCTGCTTTGCTTTTTCGGTGGCAGTGACCATCAGACAGCATCAGTTGCATTTTCTGCGGGAGCGACTGCGGCAGGCGTATTGCTGGGTCTTGTCGGCGGACTGACCTATGCTCTTTATGCATGGGCAGCGCACCGGTTGATGTGTAAAGGCATTTCCTCAAAAGCTGCCATGGGATCGATTTTCGGAGCAGGCGGCCTGTTGCTGATGCCGGTATTGCTGCTGACCGGCGGAGCACTGCTGGCATCATGGAATAATGCGCTTGTCGGTGCCTATATGGCTGTTATACCGATGTTCACCGGCTATGTCTTATTTGGCTATGCTCTGGCGCGTATTTCCGTCAGCACAGCGACGACAATAACGCTCACAGAACCTGTGATTGCCGCTTTGCTGGCCGTTGTAATCGTTGGTGAAAACCTATCGCTACTCGGATGGCTTGGCGCTTTGCTGGTGATATCCTGCCTTGTTATTCTCTCTGCTCCGAAGAAGGAGCAGGCGCGGTAAGTTCGTCAGGCAAGCGTTTTGAGATAGTCTTCAAAACGCTTGCCTTTTTCATCTCGGAATACTCGGTCTGTAAACTGAATGACTTCAATACGATCAGCGCGCAGATTACGGAAATCCATGCGACTCTCACACCAGACAGTCAGAAGCCAGACCTGCTCAAACATTGTCAGGCCAAGCGGGCGAACGCTTCGCTGACTGCGTTTATTCTCCAAGTCGCAATAGGTAATATTTAATACGGCTTTATCGCGTAAAGCAGTGCGCAGGATTGTAAGATGTCCGGATGCCTTGTCGTTCTCAGAGCTTTGTCTTGCAACAGCACGTAATGGCAGACGCGTATAGGCTTCACCTTTATCGTAACCAATAGCAGCACTGATTTTGGCCGAGACACGACGGGCAGCTGCAGCCAGTGCTTCATCGCCGCGGGAAGCGATCAGGCGGGTTCCGAGCATCAAAACATCCAGTTCATCAGGATCGAAATGAAGAGGGGGCAGAAAATAACCCTTCTCCAGCTGATAGCCAATGCCGGCCTCTCCGCGCAAGGGCGCTCCCATAGCCTGCAAAGTCGCCATATCGCGATAGATTGTGCGGACTGAAACCTGCAGTTCCTGTGCCAGCATTTCTGCTGAAACCGGCCCTGTTCGGCCCCGTAAATGATCGAGGAGAGCAAAAAGGCGAAGTGTACGCATGGAGTATCTATACAGCATCCTGACAGAAACTGTCAGGAGAATTATTGTATGCAACGCTCCTCAAACAAGGAGTTAATGCAATGCAATCAGTTAAAAACCAGACATCCCTTCAGGCAAAAATATCCGGTCTCGAATTGGGGCGTTTTCGTCTTAAAAACGGTGTCAATGAAGCGGATATGCACACTGCCTATGAATTGATGATTGCAAGCCATTTGTCCAAACAGAATGGCTGGTGCAGCCAGCATCTGGTAAAGCTTGGCGATGGTGCTTTTCTTGATATTGCTTTTGCGCTGACTGAGGACCATGCAAAGGCAATTTGTGCAAGCTGGCGCAATCAACCCGTTTGCGATGCTTTTCTGGCACTGATTGAGCCTGAGAGTATGGAATTCGGAACAATTCTATAAAACTTGTCCGGTTTCAACGATCTCTGGCGAACAGATCAGGATTGCGATAATGCAAGCAAATATGCAGGTAGTTTCTTACTGACCTGCAATATCCCGATCAGTTGCCCGTTGCTATTGAAATCCAGATTGATTTCCTCGTTCGTTTCGCGCGGATCACAACAACATGTAAAGCGTGACGGCTGTTTCATTCTCATCAGATTTGAGCTGAATATAAGGCATCAGCAGGCGCATCATATGTCATCTTCATGATCGCGCCCTGACCGGCTTTAAACATAGGAAAACCAGCAGTTTCACTCCATTTGCAGAGCAAATTCATTCATCAGTTTTTCAAAATCTTCAAACGGCGGAAAAGCTTCATAATGGTGTAGTGCCGGTGTCTGTGCCCAAGGCAGCTTCTCTTTTGTCATGGTCTCCAGAAAAGGTACAAACCAGCTATGGTCATCAAACAGCGATGGCCGGACGTTGAGGAAGGCATCAATGCCTTCAATGCGCGTGAACATCCATGTCATGCAATAAGCGCAGAAATAATGGTGCTGTTGCGGGCCATGCAGACCACCGATCACCGGCTTACCCTCCGTGACTTTAAAGCCGGAAGAGGGGATCATCGCCGTTAAGGAAAATGCACTGCTGCTCATTGTCTGACACCCTGTGCAATGACAGGCGGCAGTCATGATTGGGGCGGCGCTGACCTCAATTCTGACTTTTCCGCAGCGGCATTGTCCGTTCAAAGGCAGTCGGGGTGTTTTCATCACTGATATCCTTATAAAATTGGTATCTCATTGATTTTATAAATCATATTCTTCATCAGCTGCCGCGCTTCAGACCATGTGCTATGAGCCGGTCGAGAATCTGAGTATAGCTGACACCGCTTACAGCCATTACTTTCGAATACATGCTGATATCGGTAAAGCCCGGAATCGTATTAATTTCATTGAGAATGATGCGCATATCATCCGTCACAAAAAAATCCACGCGCGCCATCGCATCACAACCTGTAGCACGGAACGCTTTTTTCGCCATCTCACGGATCTGCGTTTCAACAGATGACGGCAAATCGGCCGGCACTTTTAAAGCCGCACCGTTTTCGTCTGTATATTTCGCATCATAGCTGTAGAAACCGTGGCTTTCAGCCGGCGTGATTTCGCCGCAACGAGAAACGAAAAGCGTACCATCGGCATCCTCAAGCACAGCACATTCAATTTCTCGGCCACGGATAAATTCTTCTGCGAGAAGTTTATTGTCATGCTGGAAACCTTCATCCAGCGCCAGTCTGTAGTCTGCCGGTGTTGTAACCTTACTCACACCCACGGATGAGCCTTGCCGTGCAGGCTTCACGAAAAAGGGCAGGCCGAGCGCGTTCTCAACCACTGCAAATTCCGGTACATTTCCCGAATGGAGTGTCACAGCATGTGCAACAGGAACTGCAGCTTCTCGGTTAACGCGTTTGGTCATGTCCTTATCAAGTGCGACAGCAGAACCGAGAATACCACAGCCAATCAGCGGAACGCAGGCAACTTCAGCCAATCCCTGTACCGCACCATCTTCACCATGAAGCCCGTGCAAAACAGGAAATAAAGCATCAATTTTCGGCAATTCATGAAGCCCGTTATGTGCATCAACACCGATAATCCGCCCGTAACCGCCGGAAACAAGGCAAATTTCAGTACCGGAGGAGGGCTTTGCCAATTGCCCCTGCTCAAAGGTGCTGAGTAACCATTGTCCTTCGCGGGTCACAAAAACCGGTACAGTTTCGTATTTATTGGCATCCAGCGCCTGCATCACATTGGTAGCAGAAAGCACCGAAACATCATGCTCCGGTGAGCGGCCGCCAAACAGCACAGCAATACGCAATTTACTTTGTTTTCCGGTCATGACACCATCCGTAATATCAATATTTTCAATAAGATGCGGGAGATAATGAATATCGTTTTTCAGCCAGATCATTTTCCGGAAATCCGGCCATATTAAGTTTCATAGATGCACAATCTTGAAAGCCGCGGCTTTTGAGTTTTTATGGTAAATAAAGACTGTATTCCGAATGAGGTTGAGGTGAACCACATGCAAAAACAAGCAGCAATTCTCGAGCGCACAGAATGGGCCGAAAAGCCTGATGTTTGGCACGGAGAGTTTGAAGGAAAGCATTTTGGTACGAATGTATCAGTGATGTTTTATACGACCGAGCATATCGGGCGCGGGCCAAGACTGCATAAACATCCTTATGATGAGATCTTTATCATACGTCAGGGCCGCGCTTTGTTCACAGTCGGTGACCGGCAGTTTGAGGCTGTAGCGGGACAGATCATCTTCGGACCAGCCAACATTCCGCATAAATATGTCAATCTCGGCCCGCATAGTCTGGAGATGACGGATATTCATGTTACCGACAAGTTTGAACAGGAAAATCTGGACTGATCCGAGACGGTCAGGCGGCTCACTGCCAATTGGTCAAAGCCATGCATTTAAATCACATAAGATAGATTATGGAACTAATTGTGATATGGAAGAACGGCAGACACCACATCTGCCGTCCTGTAATCCTTGGATTTTAAGGCTTAAACCTTACGGGCAATATATAAATGGCCAGGAACCGGCTTACCTTGTTCGCTGCGCACAGTGATATCCGTCACGCGCAGCATTTTAATGCCATGGCTCAGCAGCAGCTTTTCAACATAATCCCGCTTGTGCGCAAAACGCTGATGCGGCCCGACGGTATAATCACGGCCGGCAAAATCCTTGTCAGCCAGCGTTTCGCTTGAAAATGCGAAAATGCCATTGCGGTTCAAATTCAGCGGGATTTTCGAGAAAAACGACTCCAGCTCACCCATATATGGCAGCACATCCGTAGCGATAATAATATCCCATGCCGGTGCGGTTGTCTGGTCAAGGAAGTTCACAACTTCGCCGACATAGAGCGCATTATAATCGCCTTTTTCATCCGCAATCGCGATCATGTTTTCAGCAATATCAACGCCGGTGCGATGCTCGGTCATTTCGAACAAGGCATCCGCACCAAGACCGGTGCCACAGCCCAGATCGAGCATACGGGCATAATGTGCATCAGGATCAATTTCTTCCAGCTGGTCGGCCAGCTGCAGCGGCACATCATAACCCAGCTCGTCTACGAGGATCGTGTCAAACATCTCTGCATGCTGATCGAACAAAGTGGCGACATAGGCCGGAGGCGCGCTCACAGGCACAGCGCCTCGTCCCATACTGGCCAGTCTTACAGCAGCGCCGCCATGGTCTGCCGGATCAATCTCCAGCGCCTTTTGATAGGCTTTTGCGGCACCGTCAAAATCACCGGATTTTTCCAGTTTCAGCGCTTCATTATAGGCTTGTTCCAGCGCGTCTTCATCAAATATCGGCGTCTCAGACATGTTTTATAACTTTCTGTATTCAGGAATATGCTGCACAAATACCGGAACTGTTGCGCTGCTTATACTTTGATCCGGTGGAGTCATTTCACATCACACCCTCAAGGGAGATTATCATGAACAGTACAACAGATAAAATCAAAGGCCTTGCTAACGAAGCCGCCGGTAATGTCAAGCAGGCAGTTGGCAAGGCTACCGGTTCTGCAAAACTCGAGGCAGAGGGTCGTGCACAGGAGCTGAAAGGTGAAGCCCAGCAGGCTAAAGGCAAAGCCAAAGATACAATCAAAAAATTCGTCGATAAAGCCTGATGAATGCGCATAAATTATAAAGATATATCATAATCTTAAAGAGAAGAGGGTGATGCACCCTCTTCTCTTATTCTGTCAAAGTCCCTGCTCTGCCTGACTGTTTTCAAGCGCATCCGCCTGTGCCGCATATCTTCTGGCAAGCACAGCACAAGCCATGAGCTGTATCTGATGAAAAATCATCAGTGGTAGTACAATTCCGCCCACCATCGCAGCCGGAAAGATCACGCTGGCCATTGGTGCGCCGCTGGCAAGGCTCTTTTTAGATCCGCAAAAAATGATTGTAATCCGGTCTGCACGCGAGAAGCCGAGTATTTTAGCAATGAAGCCGGTAAACCACAGAATGAAGGCCAGCAAACCGATATTCACGGCAATCATAATCGCCAGATCATGACCGGAAACTTCCGTCCACAATCCCTGTACCATCGCTTCACTGAAAGCGAGATAAACGACCATCACGATAGAGCCGCGATCGACAAGCCCCAGCGCTTTATTATGACGGCGTATAAAATGCCCGATCCATGGCTGCAAAATCTGTCCGGCAACAAAAGGAACCAGCAATTGCAGCAGGATGGACTCTAATGCATCAAGCGAAATGCCCGCCTCACCTTGCGTTGTGAACAGCAATCCGACCAGCAGCGGTGTCAGAAACATGCCGAGAATATTTGATGCGGAAGCGGAAACAATCGCGGCAGGTACATTGCCTTTGGCGATGGAAGTGAAAGCGATGGATGACTGAACCGTTGATGGCAGGACGCAGAGAAACAGAATTCCCGCATAGAATGCTGAATTTGCGAAACCCGGAATAGCCCAGCCAAGCGAAAGCCCGATCAGCGGAAATACAACAAAAGTAACGGCCAGTACGACAAGATGCAGCCGCCAGTGCACAATGCCCTGCACAACGGCTTGCTGCGATAATCTTGCCCCATGCAAAAAGAACAGCAATCCGATTGCAAATTTCGTCGCCAGTCCGAACCAGTAAGCAGCCTCACCTTTGACGGGTAAGAGCGAAGCGACCAGAATAGCCAGAATGAGAGTCGAGATAAATTTATCGGGAAGAAAACGCATATATCCAACTCATTTCTGTATTCTGAATCTGATGTAATAGATTAAAATAATGGTGTATATCATTATAATTAAATGATTTTATGACAGATATAATTTTTGCTTTGCATCATCGGCATGATGCAAAGTAAATATCTTTCAGACGATCTTAATCCGCATATCCGTTCGGATTTTTTGACTGCCAGTTCCACATATCGGCGCACATTTCACGCAGATTCTTCTTGGCGCTCCAGCCAAGCAGTTCTTTGGCATGAGCAGGGTCCGCATAGCAGGCAGCAACATCACCGGGACGGCGCGGTGCAATTTCATAACGGATTTGCTGGTTGGAAACATGCTCAAAGGCTTTGATAACATCCAGCACGCTATAGCCCTCGCCTGTGCCGAGATTGATGGCCATGCATTTTGGTTCATCAAGCTTTGCCAGTGCTTTGAGATGCCCTTCGGCAAGATCGGTCACATGGATATAATCGCGCACACCGGTACCGTCCGGTGTCGGATAGTCATTGCCCCAGATGCTCAGTTTTTCGCGGCGGCCGGTGGCAACCTGCGCAATAATCGGCATCAGATTATTCGGAATGCCCTTCGGGTCCTCACCGATCAGCCCGCTTTCATGAGCGCCGACAGGGTTGAAATAGCGCAGAATAGCAATGCTCCACTCAGGATCACTATTATAGAGATCGCGCAGCATTTCCTCGATCATCTGCTTGGTGCGGCCATAAGGATTGGTCGCGGATAATGGATGGTTTTCATCCAGCGGCAGTCGTTGCGGATCACCATAAACAGTAGCAGAGGAAGAAAAGACCAGCTTTTTCACACCGGTACTGCGCATGGCCTGCAGCAGGCGCAAAGTGCCGAGCATATTGCAGTCGTAATAATAAAGCGGCTTCTGGGTCGATTCCCCGACAGCTTTCAAACCGGCAAAATGGATCACCGATGTGCATTGATAGGTCTGAATGACTTTCTGGAGAAATTCGCGGTCACGGATATCACCGGTTTCGCGTTTCGGCGTTCTTCCGGTGATCTGCTCAATACGCTGAAAAACCTCCGGATGGCTGTTGTCGAAAT
The DNA here is from genome assembly GCF_019730395.1 of Ochrobactrum sp. SFR4. NCBI lineage: Bacteria > Pseudomonadati > Pseudomonadota > Alphaproteobacteria > Hyphomicrobiales > Brucellaceae > Ochrobactrum > Ochrobactrum sp. SFR4. The sequence continues at coordinate 363,592 of NZ_JAAPBB010000003.1, forward strand.
TATCAACCACGACCACATCATGGCCGGTTTCAAGCAGGCGTACGCAGGTATGCGAGCCAATATAGCCGGCACCGCCGGTTACCAGAATTGTCATTCGTCTCTCGCTGATTTGTTTACAGACGGTTTTCTTGTGCCCGATTTTATGGCACCAGTAGGTTTAAATTGCCATATCATAAACCGGAATTATTTCCGGTCGCCGTTCAGACAGGAACCAGACATGCAGCCTTCCCGTGATATTCAAACCCTTTTAGACATTATGGTGGCACTGCGTGATCCGGATACCGGCTGCCCGTGGGATGTGGAGCAGGATTTCAGCACTATCGCGCCTTACACGCTTGAAGAAGCCTATGAAGTCATTGATGCCATTGAGCGCGATGATATGGATGATCTGCGCGAAGAACTCGGAGATCTGCTGCTGCAAGTGGTGTTCCACTCCCGTATTTCCGAAGAAAAAGGCGGCTTCCATTTCGGAAATGTTGTTGAGGCTGTCACCACTAAAATGATCCGCCGCCATCCGCATGTCTTTGGCGATGACGAGGCGCGCTCGGCTGGTATGGCCAAAGGTTCATGGAACCGCATCAAACAGATTGAAAAAGATGAGCGCATTGCCCGCCGCACCGCGCTTGGTCTTGAAACCACTGAGAAAAAAGGCTTTCTCGATGACGTACCTACTTATCTGCCGGCATTAGTCAGTGCGCTGAAATATCAACAGAAAGCGGCACGCGTCGGTTTTGACTGGGCGGAAGCAGCGCCTATTCTGGATAAGGTTGCGGAAGAAACGCAGGAACTGCGTCAGGCTATGGACAATCAGGACAAGGCCAATATTGCTGAAGAATATGGTGATCTGCTGTTCGCCATGGTCAATCTCGGGCGCCATCTTGAACTGGAGCCGGAAATGGCACTGCGCGCAGCCAATGAGAAATTCAAACGCCGCTTTCACTTCATTGAAGACGCACTGAACAGTAACAGCCATTCGCTGGAAGCAGCCACTCTCGATGAGATGGAAACACTCTGGAATAAAGCGAAACAGGCCGGAAAGTAAGATTTACAGTTCTCCGGCCTGCCCGCAGATTATGGAACAGATTATTCGCCCCATTTGGGGCGGAACATCTGATAAACCGTGTCGGTTGTAGCGAAATCCATATAGCCAAGACGGGTTACCGGTCTGGATTTGCTGATATCAATCAGACCATCGGTGAGAATAGCCTCATCAATATGCACACCGACAACCTCACCGATCACCATATAAGAATCTGTCGGCTGACCATCCCTGCCCTGTAACTGTCTTATATCTACGGCAACGCATTCCAGCGATGCATAGGCCTCCGCAACACGCGGCGCAGCAATCTGCTCACAGGAAGCCGCCGTTAAACCCGCATAGTCGAACTCGCTGGCACCGCGCGGCGCATTGACGGATGTTGCATTCATCTGTTTTGCCAGATGCTCACCAACCATATTGGCAGTAAATTCCCGTGTTTCTTCAATGAAAGCCACACTATCCTTGTAACCTGACGAACTGAACATCAGCAAAGGCGGAGTATCGCAAATCATATTGAAAAAGGAATAGGGGGCAAGGTTCAACGCCCCCTCTTTCGAGCGCGTACCGATCCATCCGATCGGACGCGGTGCAATAATGGCTTTGAGCGGATTATGCGGCAGGTCATGCCCGTTTTGCGGCTCATAAAACATCAAATTACTCTGCTCTTCTGTTTCGGCATGCCCGTTCAGCCCTGATATGGCCCGCTATAGTCAGAAACAATTGCCTGCAAATCAGGGCGCGGACGATCCGGCGCCGGAGCTTTAGGTGTACCTAAATGCACAAAACCGGCTACTTTTTCATGTGGCGCAACTCCGAGCAGGCGCTTGCCCTCCTCATCATCAGAATACCAGTTGGTAATCCAGTTGCTGCCATAGCCCAATGCATTGGCAGCATTGCAAAGCTGCATCGCCGCAGCACCTGATGACAGGAACTGCTCCCATTCAGGAATGCGGTCTGTATCACGCGGGCTGCAAATAATACCAATAACAAGCGGCGCACGGGAAAAGCGCTTCAGCTCTTTTTCACGATGGCTGTCAGAGAACTCTTCATTATTCTCCGCTGCGCGCTGTGCCGCACGCTCTGCCAGCATTTCACCGATCTGGACACGGGCATCGCCGCGATAAATGATAAAACGCCACGGATTGAGCTTACCGTGATCCGGTACACGGGAAGCAATGGTCAGGATCTGCGCCAGCTCATCTGCCGAAGGTGCAGGCTCAATCAGGCCGACAATCGGTGTGGAACTGCGGGTTTTCAAAAAATCAATGAGATCTGACACGTTTTTTCCTGTCTGTTCTGTTCGATTCCGTCATTATGACCGTCTTTATTGCCAATTCTGCTCTGCAATGACAGAGCGCATATGCAGTAATATGTGTTTATAATGCAAACGGGCGATATTTTGCTGGGCGCAGCCTTGAAAATGCCTTTACACTGCGGTCAAACAATAAAGACTTGAGACTTTGAAATTCAAATGAGTACCGGCTTATGAAATTCAGCCCTGTTCTGCACGCCAGAAACTTATCAGCCAATAACACACGGCGTGTAAAACAATGCCGCAATCTCTGCGCTTTTGCATTGGTTTCGACGGGTCTGATTATCAGTGATTCAGCCTTAGCTCAGGCACTGCCTCAACCGCAGGACGGTTTTTCCATGCGCGTTGTGCCGGGCGCGCAATTCGACAAGCTGCAATTACCTAAAATTTCAGTACCGGAAGGCGGTACGCCGGACAACACACCGCCGACCGGTGCAATTATGTCGCCTGCAGCTCCGGCAGCAGGCATCACACCTTATGCAGATCCCCGCAGCCCGCAGAATTCACCGCTGGTCAATCAGAATGAGTTGCTGCTGGAAGCGCAGCTGACACCGGACGGCCCTGCCCTGAGCCAGGGGCTGGTATGGCGTGTATTCTCACCGGAGCCGAATGATGAAGACAAACTGCCGCTGATTGCAACAGCAACGGGCGGAACTGCCAGCTTTTCACTGCCGGAAGGCAGCTATCTCGTCCATGTCAGCTTTGGCCGCGCCGGAGCAACCAAGCGTATTACCGTGCGCAATGCCAGCCGCCATGAAAAGCTGATCCTTGATGCAGGCGGTCTGAAGCTCAGCGCCAAACTGCCGGACGGCAAGGAAATTTCTGATAAGTTCCTGCGTTTTTCTATTTATGAGAATGATGATGAAGGCAACGAACGTTCACTGATCGTACCGAATATCAAGCCGGACACGGTGGTGCGCCTGAATAGCGGCACCTATCACGTGGTTTCCAGCTACGGCAATGCCAATGCCACAATCCGCGCCGAGATTGTGGTCAGCGCCGGCAAACTGACCGAGGCAACCGTTGAGCATAATGCGGCGGAAGTCACCCTGAAATTGCTGCGCGATGTCGGCGGTGAAGCACTTGCCGATACATCATGGAATATCGTCAACACCAATGGCGATATCGTTTTTGAAAGCGTGAGCGCTTATGCGTCGCTGGTGCTGGCTGCCGGTGATTATATCGCTGTGGCCAAAAACAAAGATCGCCTCTATCAGCGTGAATTTACCGTGGAATCCGGTAAAAACGAAGATGTCGACGTATTTGCCAAAGCAGAGAATGAAGTCGACAGCGATCAGGTTGATTAAAGCATTTCCGGCAAATAGGGGAACCGATCCGACGTCAGGAAATGCGTAGAAACAAAGAGACAGAACATTAAAGTCAGTTTAAAACTGATTTCAAACAGTAATAAAAAATCCTGCAATCATGTGATTGCAGGATTTTTATTTATATCAATATGTTGATTAAATTTGTTAATGTAGCAAGTTCAATCAAATACCCGCGCCCTGACTGAATCCCTGACCTTCATGGGTCAGTGTATTCACGAAGCGGCGTGTACGGTCTTCCTTAGGTGAACGGAAGATGGCCTGCGCGGTACCGCGCTCAACAATCACACCATTATCGATAAACAATACATCCTCCGCAATTCTCGATGCCAGCCGCAAATCGTGAGTCACCATAATCATTGTAGTGCCTTCTTTGGCCAGCTGCGCCAGCACATCGACCACCTCGCCGGACAATTCCGGATCAAGTGCCGAAGTCGGCTCGTCGCAGAGCAGAATTTTAGGCGACGGAGCCAGTGCACGGGCGATGGCGACACGCTGTTGCTGACCACCGGAGAGGGTTGCAGGCCATGCATCGGCCTTCTGCGACAGGCCGACCTTTTCAAGCAGCTGTTTTGCCCGCTCCCTCGCCTTCTCCTTCGGCCATTTCTGAACTGTAATCAGACCTTCAGTGATGTTCTCGGTGACTGTGCGATGCGGAAACAGCTGAAAATTCTGAAAGACCATGCCGGAATGACGGCGGATCAGGTGAATTTCTTTCTGGCTGACTTTGCGGTCAGGAGAAAAACTCAGTCTGTCACCCGCAATTTCAATATCACCGGAAGTAGGCACTTCCAGCAGATTGAGACAGCGCAGCAGCGTGCTTTTACCGGCACCGGACGGCCCGATAAAGGCTGTCACACTGCCCTCGGCAATCGACAGGGAGATATTGTCGAGCACGGTATGGTTGCCGAATTTTTTTACGATATTTTTGAGTTCGATCATCATGAACGGACCTCCAGAAAGCCGCCATAACGCTTCAGACGTGCTTCCAGACGGGTTTGCAGATAAGACAGCACAGAGCTGAGTGCCAGATAAAGGAGCGCGGCTTCCACATAAAGGATCAACGGCTCATAGGTAACGGCAACGATACGCTGCGCCACCTGAAACATTTCAGGCACGGTAATTGCGGCGGCCAGAGATGTGTCCTTGACCAGAGAAATAAAGCTGTTGGACAGTGGCGGCACGGCATTGGGTGCAGCTTGCGGCAGGATCGTTCGGCGCATTGCCTGCCCCCAGCTCATTCCCGTTGCATAGGCCGCTTCCCACTGTCCTTTCGGCACCGCGACAATCACACCGCGGAAAATTTCAGAGGAATAAGCGCCGATGCTCAGTGTAAAGCCGATCAGAGCAGCCGGAAATGCATCCAGTGTGACGCCGAGGCTCGGCAAGCCATAAAATATCAGGAAGAGCTGTACCAACAGCGGCGTGCCACGGATCAGCCAGACATAAAAATTGACAATTGCTGCTATAGGACGCGGTGCAAACAGCCTTATGAGAGCTACAAAAAGCCCGAGCGTTGTACCGAAAAAAAATGACAATAATGTCAGTGGAATAGTGAATATCAGAGCCGCCCACAACAGCGGCCCCAAAGATTCAAGCATAAGTGATAAAACGTCAGACATTGAATGCGTCCCCGTCATAATTGTTTCCCCTCAGACGGAATTGCTGAGGTTGAAAATGGTTGCTGCCCCGCTGCCTGCGCAACGGAAAACCGGCGATAATATATCGCCGGTATCAAAGTTCCGGGAGGAAAACTTATTTAGAGACGTCTGCTCCGAAATATTTTTCGGAGATTTTGGCATAAGTGCCGTCGCTTTTGATCTGCTCAAGCGCTTTATTGACTTCAGCAAGCAAATCTTCCTCGCCTTTGCGCAGCAACACGCCGGAGCGATCAGCATTTTCAAGTTCGGCAGCGACTTCCAGCGGCACATCAGGCTTCTGCTTTTTGAAGTCGAGGAAAGACAGGCTGGCATTCACTGTTGCTTCTGCACGGCCGCTCAGAACCAGCTGAACCGACTGGTCAAAGCCGTCATTGGCAACGATTTCCGCACCATATTCACGAGCAATTTTACCGTAATTGCTGCTCAGCGACTGTGCGGCTTTACGACCCTTCAGATCTTCAAATTTTTTGATATCCGTATTACCGGTTTTAACAATCAGCACGGCTTTTGAAGCGATATAAGGCTCGGAGAAATTGTATTTTTTCTGGCGTTCCGGCGTGATGCCAACCTGATTGATCACTGCATCATAGCGGTTGGCATCGAGACCGGCGATCAGGCCATCCCATTTGCCTTCAAGGAATTTGGCTTCAACGCCAAGGCGCTTGGCAATTTCCTGACCGATTTCAACGTCAAAACCGACCAGCTTGCCGTCTTTGTCATGATAGGTGAACGGCGCGTAAGTGCCTTCTGTACCAATCTTCAGAACGCCTTCCGCTTTGATGCGGTCCAGAGCAGCATCAGCGAAAGACTGGCTGGTCATAACGCCCGAAGCCAGAACGGCTGTCTGCAACACACCAACTGCAAGAATAGACTTAAACCAGCTCATATACCTTGTCCTTTTAAACGCACCTTTTCACTGAAAAGGTTATTTCATATTATAAAAAACCTTCCGTCCGGAGCTGCGGTGCTGCAGTCCGTGTTGCGAATAAGATGTCACGGCCACTCGAAGCATCACAGATATAATTCCACGTCCTGCAATTTATTATGCAAAAATAAATTCCTAATTTTGTCTCATTGTAGAATTTTATGCCAGTCAAAATCTTCAAGCCCTAAGAATGAAAAAACACATTCTACAGAAACGCTTATTCTCCCCTCTAATTTTCTGAATAATGCATGAACCGGTGTTTTGTTGCCTGAAGGACGAAGATTTTTGCTCAAATCAGACTATATTGCAGAAAATCATTCATCCAGGCTTCATATTTGCGTCGCTATAAGAAGCTGTCACTTGTCTGAAGTTCCTTTTAATACTGCCCTCAGGAATTTTTCTCATGTCCGCAGAAACTACCCCGACAAACCGTATCCGTATTGCTGCTGCAATTCTGATGGCTCCGGACAACCGGATCTTGCTGGTACGTAAGGCGGGCACGACCGCATTCATGCAGGCAGGCGGCAAGATTGAAAACGGAGAAACACCGGTCGCGGCACTACAACGCGAACTAAGTGAAGAACTGGGGCTGACTGTTAATCAGGATCAGGCGCATTATCTGGGAGCTTTCTCGGCTCCGGCTGCGAATGAACCGGGCTTTACGGTTGAAGCTGAGATATTTCGCATTGCTCTCACCCAGCCGGTCGCCAAGGCTGCAGAAATTGAGGAAATTGTCTGGGTTGACCCGCTGCAAAAAGTGGAACTGCCGCTGGCACCTTTGACAGAGAATTATTTACTGCCGTTATGCAAGAAATTTATACCTGTCGCAAAACGATAACCAGATTGCCTGCTTTTAGCCTAAAAACATCCGTAATTCGTTGAAATATAGCATTTAAACCGATTTCATCATCAGGAGAAACTATGACACATCGTAAAACAGCCGCCCTTTTCGCTTCAGCATTTCTTGCGGTTTCTTTTGCCAGTGCGCTTTCGCAACCGGCCTTTGCACAGGAGAAAAATGTGTCAGAAAAACAGCAGGCATTTATTGTCATCACCGGTGAAGGTGAAGTTCAGACCGCTCCGGATATGGCTATTCTCGACCTGACCGTATTGCGCGAAGCTAAAACTGCCCGCGAAGCCATGACCAGCAATAATAAGGCAATGTCTCAGGTACTGGCTGCCATGAAAGAAGCCGGTATTGAAGACCGCGATTTGCAGACTTCCGGCGTGAATATTCAGCCGACCTACACCTATCCGAGCGACAAAAACGGCCTGAAAGCACCAAAAATCATCGGCTATAACGTAACCAACGGTCTGACCGTGCGTGTGCGTGATCTCGATAAAGTCGGCGACCTGCTGGATAAGTCCATTGATCTCGGCGTCAACCAGAGCGGCGGCCTGCGCTTCGTCAATGATGATCCGTCAAAAGTCCTGATGGATGCCCGTAAAAAAGCCATGGAGAATGCCATGGAAAAGGCAAAAACCCTGACAGAAACTGCCGGTGCAAAGCTCGGTCGCGTGCTTGAAATCACTGAATATAGCAACAATCCGCGCCCGATGCCGATGGCACGCACCAAGATGATAGCAATGGCTGCAGAACCCTCGGCTGATTCAGTGCCTATGTCAGCCGGTGAAAACAGCTACAATGTAAATGTGACCGTGAAATTCGAAATCACACAATAAGAACCGGTCATGGAATAATCAGAACCCTGCCCTTGCGGCAGGGTTTTTTATTATGCGGCGGGGAGTTGCGGAAGAAAATCGCGCCGCGTCACTGCACATGATCAAGAAAATAGGCAAACTCTGTATTTTCCACATTTTACGTCCTGTTTTCATGGAAAAACTGAATATGCGGCCCTTCATTATGATGTTTGTGCTGATGTTCCTGTGATGTCCGGTGCTCTATGAAAACAAAGCTTATTCGGCTTTGTCGTAGGAGAACTGGATACCGGCGGTACCGCCGGTCTGGATAAACAGATCCATAAATTGCGGAACTGTTTCCTTGCGTTGCCAGTCGCGCTGCAATTCGCAGAACAGCTGCACCACGCTGATCATCTTACCGCCCGCCTGTTCTATACGCCGCAATGCAGCTTCATGCGCCTGCACCGAAGTGCCGCCAACGGCATCGGCCACGACATAGACTTCATAGCCTTCAGCAAGCGCATCAATCGCCGGAAATGTCAGGCAGGCCTCTGTCCAGAGCGCCGTCATAATCAGTTTTTTGCGTCCGGCCTGCTCTACCGCCTTACGGAACTCGACATCTTCCCAGGAATTGATCGTGGTACGGTCAATCGTCGGAATCCCTTCAAGCACCTTGCGGATTTGCGGAATAGGAGGCTTATTGAGACCGGTTTTTACATTCACGGTCGAATGAATAACCGGCAAATCATAAACGCGTGCAGCTCTGGATGCGCCAACGATATGATTGATGAGCAATTGCCTGTCCATGGAGGCAATGGAGTTCACCTGCACAGGTTGATAATCAATGATGATAAAGGCTGAGTTTTTCGGGCTGAGCAGCCTGTCTTTTACAGGGTCACGAATGGGTTCGCTTGTCATTGCATAGTCTCCTCCAACACAGGGAAAACAATTCCGTATCGTCACGATCCGTAAGCATAAAAGCCTCGATCTATGAAAAATTCTGATTTTATTTCAATCAGATAAGACGATATTTACTTACGGATAACGCAATATGCCGACTGTTGTTTTCTGAAAAACAACAGTGCCGTGAATAGTAACATCGGGCATTATATTAGAAAAGTCTTAAGCAATGAAACGCAGCATTCTGTATTTGCAACGATGCAAAACCTGAACGACTTGTTCACTTTTGTCCAAGTGGTATTGCATGGCGGCTATGCTGCTGCGGCACGGATAACGGGTTTGCAAAAATCGACCTTAAGCAGGCACATTGCCAATCTGGAAGATTTTCTGCAGGCAACCCTCATTTACAGATCAAGCCGCCGTTTTGCACTCACAGAGGTCGGAGCGGAATATTACCGGCAATGTCTTGTTGTGCTCGAAAATTCTGAAGCAGCAATAGGTGGTCTGGATATCGCATCATTGCCGCTCTGGGCTGTTGGTGATGATATAAAAACGGGACAGCTGATACAAATACGTCCCGATTACCGGCTCTATGAACCGGTAATTCATGCTGTTTACCCTGCAACCAAAGCGCGGGCACCCAATATTCGTGCCTTTGTCAGTTATTTGTCAAAGGTGCTGAGCCTGCCTAACCAATAAAAGCTGTCTTATTGTTTCTTCAGGTTCTGATCCTGCTGACCATAGGCGCGCTTGGCTTCAATCAGCAGATCTTTTTTGGTGTCACTCGCAAAATTCAGCACCCGCTCAACTGTAGCATCGCCGAGCTTCAGCACATCTACATCCAGATAATTACCGGAACCTGCGGTTAGTTTGGCGACAATCATTTCAGGATTGCCGTCGCCGGTTATATCCGCGAAACTGACACGCGGCTTACCATTATCGTCAAAAACAGCACCGTCACGTGCAAAGATTCCACCACCGAGATAGTCAATCAGCCCATCATCCTTGTAAAGCGCAACAGTATAACTGCCGATAGATGCCGGTTCCAGATCGCCTTCTGAAATCACTGCAATCCGTTTATCAGGCAGTGGTATCATAACGGCATTTCTGGCGGATGCAGGCGCAATCAACAGTGTTGAGATCAATGCTGTGGCTAAAATCTGCTTTGAGTATTGCATTGTTTTTCCCGGATCTCTTTGAAAAATCACTCAATGAATTTTCCAACGATGCCCCCACAATTAGACTTTCCTGTGATGCAAATCTACAAAGCGTCACTGTTTGAGCGCCGCCCTTTCCTCTTCTGCAGACAGCGGTGCACCGGCCTGAATTGACTGTAAATAAATATCGACAGTTTCCTGTGCTGAGGCAGGGATATAATTTTGCGTATCCTGTTGTGAAGCCAGCGCAAAACGCAATTTCCAATCCTCCTGCTCAAGACAAGACACAGCCACATAGCCGGACTGTCCCGCATTGTTCAGACGAAACTCACGGCAGAGATGATTTTCCCCGTCACGGAAACTGGCAATCACCTGCATTGAGGCATTCTGTTCAGCCAGATTGACAGTCTCACCGGAAGCAGACTTGTGCAATTGCAGCTGCACGGCAGATGCTGTGAGCGAAGCAAGCCCTGCGCCTTCAGGTTGCGTATTTTGCAAGCCGCTCTGCCCCATGAAATAACCGCTGAAACCGGTAACCGCGGCCAGCAAAACAGCTGCAGCGGCTGCCGGCCAGTTGGCTGCAAAAAGCGGTTTAAGCGGCTTTGCACGAAACGGAACAATGACATTCTCGCGCTCTGCATCCGCTGAAACCGGCTCTGCCACCTCAACAGTTTTCTGCTGCTTTTCCTGTTCATGGCGTGCAACCATGCCCTGTACGGCGGCCATTAATACATCCGGCACAGGCTCATCCAGCATCGGCCGCAAAGCGTCCTGTGCTGCAACGCGGGTTTCCATAAACAGTGCAACACGTGCAATCAGGGCATCGTCATGCTCCATAGCTGCTTCAATGCGCGCCGTTGTCTGTTCATCCAGCTCGCCATCGGCAAAGGCCATCAGCTCTTCATCGCTGAAATCTTTATGCGGTTGGGATTGTGTCATTGATTACCGCCTTTCACAGGGGATAAACGCATGGGATCCTTGTCTATTCCCGTTCGTTCAGCAAGATTTTTCCGTGCTCTCGCCAGTCTGCTCATCACAGTACCTATCGGTATCTCAAGCAGCTCCGCAGTTTCTTTATAGGAAAGCTCTTCCACGCAGACCATAAGCAGCACCTCGCGCTGCTCGTCAGGCAAATGCCCGATTGCTTCCGACACATTTTGCAGGGTCATACGGGCAATAGCCGCATCTTCACCTGATGGTGTGCTGATATCTTCATGATTGGCAATATCATCGCTGATACCGGCAGTTTTCTGCCTGCGTAATGTATCAATCCAGATATTGCGCAGGATGCGGAACATCCATGCATCAAAGCGCGTGCCGGGCTGAAAACTGTGCTCTGCAGCCAGTGCTTTTTCACAGGCAGCCTGCACCAGATCGTCCGCTAACTCGCGGGAGCGGCACAAAGCGATAGCAAAACGGCGTAAATTCGGTAAAAAACCTATTAAACGCTGTGAAAAACTTAGTCCGTCATCTGTCATAAGAGGATTCTGTCCGAAAAATCGAATAAAACACCGAGCCATACGTTCTGCATTTGGGCAATCTTACGATCAAGCCCATCAACAGAAAACTGGAACAGATCAATGTTAAATTGTCTATACAGACATACCGGCAGGCTTCTCCGCTCTGCCAGTCTTTTATTTGTTGCGACGGGTATTGTAACAACTGCTCCGTCGCTGATGCTTTCCGCTGAGTTCTCTGTCGTCAGTGCCGCTTATGCAGATGATGATGACGGCGATGATGGTGGCAGTGGTGATGACGGGGGTGCTGGCAATAGCGGGCGCTCCGGCAGTGACGGCGGCAAACGCTTTCGCGGGCCGCAGACGCTGATGGACTATCTGGACAACCGCCGCCAGATACAGACGCCCAGAACCCGCAGCACGGCAAAAAAACGTCAGCAGGCGGCACCTGTTTACGAGCCCCGCAGGCTTGTGGCACTCGGTCTCAGCGATGAGAATATTGCACAATTGCAGCAACAGGGTTTCTCTGTGGCTGACAGAGTGGAAATGCGCCTGACAGGAGCACAGCTCACGCGCCTGCAAATACCTGCAAAAATGTCATTGCAAACTGCACGCCAGCGAGTATCCGCACTCGTGCCGGATGCGGTGGTTGATTTCAACCATTATTACCAGCCGGAACAGACAACCGCTCCGGAAACAGAAACAAAACCGGCTCCCGCAGCTTGCAACGGCACAGACTGCACGCTGATGCGTGATCTGATCGGCTGGGATCAGCCGCAAGCCGGTGCAGCAACCTGCACCACCCTTCCAAAGATCGGTCTGATTGATACGGCTGTTAATCCCGATCATGAATCGCTCAAACAGGCGCGTCTGGAAATCATCCGCCTCAGCGATGATGAACTGCCGCAATCAGGCACACAGCATGGTACAGCCGTTGCTGCTCTGCTTGTCGGGGCTGAAAACAGCCGTGCACCGGGCTTACTTCCGCAGGCAGAACTGATTGCAGTGGATGTGTTTCACGGCACCAAAGGCGATAATAACCGTGCCACAACCTATGACCTGATCCGCGCAATTGATCTTCTGGCGGCAAAACAGGTGCCGCTCATCAATATGAGCCTTTCAGGACCGGATAATTTATTGCTGCAAAAGGCCGTTGAGGCGGCGGCACAGCGTAAAATTACACTGGTTGCAGCTGCGGGTAATGAAGGTCCTCATGCCAAACCGGTTTATCCTGCCGCCTATCAGAATGTGATTGCGGTAACAGCGGTTGACCGCAACGGCAATCCGTACAGACGCGCTGTGCGTGGCGAGCATATTGATCTGGCCGCACCGGGTGTCGGCGTCTGGACAGCAGCCTCCGTATCCGGCGCACGGCAAAAGACCGGCACATCTTTTGCAGCACCATTTGTCACTGCCGCAGCAGCAAGGCTGAAAGCTGAAAAGCCCGATCTGGATAACCGGCAGATTGCGGAAGAGCTAAGCCGTCAGGCCAAAGATATGGGAAAACCAGGTCATGACCCTGTCTTCGGCTGGGGGCTGATTAATGCGCAGTCTCTTTGTAGCAGCTAGAGCGCCGTGCGCCCCATTGGCGCACAAAGGTCACTCTAACGCTTTAAAATTATGCTCTGATAAAAATTAAGCCCTGAAACTGATGTTTCAGGGCTTATAATTAAGGCGCTTGTTTTGTTCAGGCAGCCATCCGATGGTTCATCATCATACCGATCATCACCATGCGTACGGCATCTTCCGAGGCATGTGCCAATAATTTAGGGGCGGCATCAATCGCATCCTCCAGTGAGCAGGGGCGGCTCAGGATAGATGCAAAAGCATCAATACCGTGATCAAGATTGAGGCGTACGCCCTTCCCGATTGTACCCGCCAGCGCGATCACCGGAGTACCGCGTTTTTTGGCGCGTAAGGCCACTTCTGCAGGGACTTTACCGAATGGTGTCTGCCCGTCCAGACTGCCTTCGGCAGTAATCACCAGATCAGCATCCGTCAGATAACGGTCAAGATCGAGATATTGCATAACGATCTCATAACGCGGATGCAGCTTGCCGCAGAGCAGACCCAGCACAGCAGCACCCAAGCCGCCGGAGGCCCCTGCCCCTTGCGCAGAACCGACATCTATACCGGTCGCCAGACCGATGTGATGCGCATAATTTTCCATAGCATGTGCCAGTATTTCCACCTGCTCCGGCGTAGCGCCTTTCTGCGGGCCAAAAACACGAGCCACACCACGCTCTCCCAGCAACATATTATGCCAGTTCACAGCCGCATCAATCTGCACAGTTTCAAGACGCGGATCGCGATTACTGATATCAATTGCGGCAAGTTTTCCGAGAGCAGCGCCACCGGCATCAAGCACGCGCCCTGTACTGTCGAGCAGTTTAATGCCGAGCGCCTGCGCCATACCTGCACCGCCGTCATTAATACCGCTGTCACCGCAGCCCAGCAGAATGCGCTCGGCACCGGCATCCAGTGCGGCTTTGACCAATTCGCCCACACCATAACTGGTGGTCAGGCATGGGTTGCGCTGGTCACGGGGCACGAGGCTCAGCCCTGCGGCCGAGGCCATTTCCAGAACGGCCGTGCGCTTGGCGTCACCATTGGCACCGCGTGTGCCCAGAAATCCGAAATGTGCCTGCACCGGCTGACCGACCGGACCGGTCACCATCACCTCATGCAATGTACCTTGCGTGGCATTAATCAGCGCTTTGGTAAAACCTTCGCCGCCGTCTGCCATCGGCGCTTTAATAATATGTGCATTCGGCACAGCCCGTCGAATGCCTTTCTCAATCGCATCTGCAGCTTCATCCGCGGACAGGCTTTCTTTGAAACCTGATGGGGCAACCAGAACAGTGATAGACATTGTGACAGTTTCCTTTGCAAATTGTGACAATTGAATTGCAAGGGAAGAACGGCGGCTGATGCGGTTTATTCCGCAAAATTTTATTTATTTTCAAAAAACATAAAAAAAGCCCCGATTTTCATCGGGGCTATGTAACTCTTTGAATTATTTCAGGCTCATACCCTGTATCGGCCATATCAGCAAGGCGAATATCATCAGCAAGGCAATGAATGGCACGATCAGCCAGAGTGCCAGCCGCAGCAAGTCCCGCTGGTTGAAAGGTTGCGGATCGGCTGTGCCGAACAATGTGACAGGCTTTGCGGAAACCAGCAGTGTCTGGCAAAATCCGCTGGCCAGTGTAACCACAAGAATAAGCGGCGTGACT